>CP070648.1:3041814-3058734 GCA_020354555.1 Armatimonadota bacterium
CGCCGTCGAGGTCGAAGGGAATGATGCGCGACGGCACGGACTTGGCGAACTCGCCACAAGTCTCGCCGACCGCGATGGGGCCTGCGCTGCTCCGGATTTCCGTCGGCTCTCCGATCCGTGGCCTGCCGGGGGCTCCGACGTCCGGGTACAGGAGATACTGGCCCCGCCGCCGCGCCGCAGAGAGCAGGTTCATCCGGCCCGGGCCCCACGGCGCGGCGCTCACAAACCCGGAGACGCCTGGGAGTTCCTCACCCGGCAGCAGCCTTGGCGTGCCGTCGGGGTTGAGCCCGTCGGATAGGAAGATGTACGCGCCTCCTTCGTAGCACCCTTCCCAGCACGAAACGAGCAGGTCCTTCGCGCCCCGGCCGAGCCAGTCAACGACATCGCACGCCGCCCAGATGCCGACGGCCAGGTCTCCCTGCTTGACCGACGGGGCGTACTTCAGCTCCGGCGCGTCGTCGGTGAAACGCGAACTGCCGATCTCATCCTCCCAGCGCAATGATCCCAAACCTCCCTAACAGGCATGCTCGCCCTGTACGTATTTCAGCGGCTCGGCATGACGTCGTGCACACAGCGGAAGCCGTAGGCCGGGTTCTGCGCGCCGCGCGGTTGGGGGTGGCGCGAGGCGCAGCGGAAATATCTGGGGTCGCCGCCCATCCACCACGGGCCGCCGCGCAGGACGCGTTCCCGCTCATTGGCGGACGGCGTGAAGTCGCCTCTCTCGTAGCGCTCGTAAGCCTTCTCGTCGTACGGGTCGGCGCACCACTCCATGACGTTGCCCGCCATGTCCTTGCAGCCGTATGGGCTTGCGTCCGAGGGGTAGGAGCCGACCCGCGCCGCGCCCTCGCGCACCGTGTCGTGGGAGTCAATCCACTCCGCGATCGCTTTCTCCATGTCCTGCGCCGAGGAGTAGCGCCGTCCCGTGACCACTTCAAAGTTGCGGCACCGCCGGCTGTCCCACTGATCCCCCCACGGGAATACCCGCGCGTCGCCGCCGCGCGCCGCCTTCTCCCACTCGTATTCCCTGGGCAGCCGGCCCCCGGCCCACTCGCAGTAGGCACGCGCGTCATCCCAATCCACCATCATGACGGGGAAGTTTTCGAGGCCGGCGGGCACAGTGCCGCCTTCCCAGTGGTCGGGCGTGCGGTGTCGGGTCGCCTGCACGAAGCGCAGGTACTGCGCGTTGGTCACCTCCGTTCGCCCGATCCAGTACCCGCTCACGCGCAGCCTGAGCGCTGGGCGCTCGTCGTCGAACCACTCAAACCACTCGCGGTTGAGGTCGCCACCCCCCTTTGCCCAGGCGTCAATCTCGGCATCGCTGGTCCCTATCACGAACTCGCCCGGGGCGATGTAAACCATCTCCATCCCATCTCTCGGATTCACCCAGACATCCGCGGCCTGCGCGTTCGCCGGCGGCGTCGGGGTGCGCCACACCACCGCCTGCGAGTTGAGTTCGGGCGCAGGGGACACCCGTTCCCCCGGCCGCCGCTGCGGGCTGAATCCAGGAGCGGATGGCGGTGGCGGCGCAGGCGGCGCCACCGCGTCGGCGGAGGGCCCGTCCGCGAGAAGAGAGTAGTACGTCGCTTGGGTTGACTGCATCTTGCCGACCCACAGCAAGGCCGCCACTGCGACCACGACAGCGACAGCGAAGCCGACTCCCCAGTACGCCCATCGCCGCTGCACGATTCTGAAATGCTCGACGTCGCGAAAGGGCCGCGCCTTCCATGCCAGTTCGCTGCCCTTGATGCCGAGGTAGAGCGACAGCGCGACCGGCACGATGTTCGCGACAGCGCCGATACCTGTGGACGGAGCGAGAAAAGCCGTGGCCGCGGAGACGATGAGGAATAACGCCGCCAGCCGCCACAGACGGTGGCCGAGCGCCCATGCCCAGGTCAGCAGAAACGCCCCCCAATTCCAGCGTGCCACTTCGGGAAGTCGGCTGGGATCATTGCCGGACCGAAACGGAGAAACGGCCGGTTCAGCGCGAGGCGCGGCCTCCGGGGCGGTGACGGGCTGCGTTTCCCCGGCGGGCCCGGGGTACCCGCAGTGAGGACAGCTCTCGGCCTCCGTCGAAATCAACTGCCCACATTCGCGGCACGCGACCAGTGCCATTGCCACCTCCCGTCAAGGGCTTGCTTGTTTGCAGTCATGGTCTTCAGCCCGCGCGCCTCCGCCTCCTCTTCAATCGCCGGGAGCGACTGGTTGGCGCCGGATCAGCGCCGCCGCGCACCGCGCGATTACTGGGAGTCTGCTGCGCGGTGCAGCCGCAGCGTCCAGGCCGCAATCTCACCGCGCTTGGCAGCGACGGCGCGCGCCGCGGCCTCCTCCGCTTCGGCTTCGACTACGCGGTTGACCGCTTCGTCGCGCGCGCGTTCGGCCTGTGCGATGACCGCGTCTTCTACCGTGCCGTTTGCCGACTCGATCGCCTGGCGCAGCAGGTCGAGCGCGGCGTAGTCCTGTATTCCCATCGCCGCCGCCTCCCAGCGCTTGCTCGACACCGGCTCGTCGCCGGGATAGACCAGGACATACTCCCCTTCCCCCTCCTCATCTCCGCGCCAGGGCTGATACTGCGTCGTGCAGTAGGTCCAGAAACCGACGCCCGTCAGGCCGTAGCGAAACGCGTACCACGACGGCTTGCGGTAGTAGTCGGTCGGCGACACCGTCTTCACGCGGTCGCCGCAGGAATACGACCACACCGGATTGCCGGTGCTGAGCATGAACTCCACGCGCTCGGGTTCGTCTATCGCCCATCCGGTGCCCGGGCACCAGATGTCGGTGTACGGCGCCGCCTCCCGCAGCTTGTCGAGGGTCATGCGCCCCACCGGGTCGGTGTAAACCTTGACCCTGGGATCGGCGCGCTTCCCGGCTTGCGCCATGCGGAGGTACTCCTGGACGTTCCCCTCCGTCAAGCCCGGCTCGTCAACGGGGTAGAGGGCGAAGTCGTCATAGCCGATGCCCATCTCGGCGAGGTGTTCGACCAGCTCGCGAACCAGCGTGACATGCGCCTTCTCCCACACCGGGGTGTGCGCGCGGAATGGCCCTCGAACGCCCGACTGGTACCCGCAGTAGAGCAGAATCCCGTGGGGCTGCAGCATCCCGACGATGCGGTCGTGCTCCGACCAGTCGATCTCCCCGAGCATGTTACCGTCGGCGTCGAACTGCGCCGCCGGCGTCGCGCTGCCGACCAGCACGAAGACGTTGGTGCCGTGCTTGACGAGATCCGCGACCGCTTCGTCCTGGCAGCGGCTGAGATAATTGCCGGGCTGGTAGAAATACCCCCAATTGCAGAGGCGCAGTTGCCGCCCGTCCTTGAGGCTCAGCGGCATCACCTCGAACTCCAACGCGATGCGCTTCTCTCGGCGGCGCTGCTCGGTGGTCACCAAGTTCAGGGGTAGAGCGTATCGCCCCGGTTCCAGCGCGGCGGTGTCGAGGATCAGCCACAACTGCCGCGCTTCGAGGCTTGGTATCTCAATCAGCCTGTCGGGACCGAGCTTGGGGAGCGGGTCCCACACCTCGGCGCCCGAGCGCGACCCGACCGAGCGCAATACGAGTATCTCCAGGCGACCTTGCCACGGCAGCGTTTCGTCTCCGCGGGTCAGGTCTTCCGGCTCCACTCGCACCGGCAGCGTGCGCTCCGACACGTTGAGCAGATTCAGCGCGACCGGTCGGCGCTCGTCCTGATACAGCGGCGGAATGTCCACGGCGGCGGCGGTGTCGCTGGCCGGCAGCGCCGCCTCGTCGAAGGGAAGCCACGGATTCGCCTGCCACACCAGGGCCGGAAAGCCGGGGGTGTGATCGGCAACGATTTTCGCGAGTTGCTCCAGATGGCGACTTTGGCGAACCAGCTTCTCGGCTTGAGGGCTCAGTTCGCGCGCTGCCTGCGGGCCTTTGACGCGAGCGGCCTGCTCGACGCGCGCCGCCATCCCCTCGAGCAAGGACAGCCTGGCAAGCAGCCCGGCACCTGCGCTCGCGGGTGCCAGGTCGAGGCGCTCTAGCGATTCCCACGCGGCCCCGACCGCCTCTCGCGCAACGCGCGTGTGCTCCGGGAACGGCGCCATCGCCTTGGAGATCTCGTTCGCCCGTGTCCGCCCGCGCGACGCCACGCGTGCCTGCGCCGTGTACCTGCCTGCGGCGTACGGCTCGAAGCGAACGGTCAACGACTCGCCCGCCCTCAACCGCTGTGCCCCGGAATACGTGACCCCGTCCGGACGGCGCACCTGCGCCCACGCCAGTCCCGGCGACTTCACGGGGCCGACGACGAGCACGCTCTGGTCGCCGTCGAAGCCGGAGAACGCCAGCGCTGGACCCTCGCCGCGTACCACTCCGGCAGACTCCTCGCGGCGCGCCGCCCGCGCAGCCCTTGTCATCGGCGCGACGCCGGCCACCTGCGGCGTGTTGCGGAAACTTGCCCACTGCACTCGTCCCGAGCCGCCCGCGGTCAGGCAGACCACCTCTCGGATGGATGCGATGACGATCTCAAGCCGGCCGTCGCCGTCGAGGTCTGCAATCACGGGGGTGGCGTTGGTGCCCTCGCCCTGCGGCGCCTCGGCCACAACGGCGCCACGGGAGTCGAGCACCACGAGCGGGCCGTGGCGATATCCATACACGATCTCCGGTCGCCCGTCGCCGTCCACATCAGCCACCGCCGCCGCCGAGATGACCCCCGCGAAGCCTGACTGCCCGAGGTCGCGCGTCTCCTGGAAAACCACTTCGCCGGTCGAACTGAGGCACATCAGGCCGTCCTCGTGGTGGCCGACGAAGATCTCCAACGTGCCGTCCGCATCGAGATCCGCGACCGACACCGCCGAGTCTATGCCCGAGCCGGTCTCGGCCGCCCACTCGACCGTCCCCGCCGCACCGTCCAGGCACACCACTCTGCCGCTGCCATATCCCTGCAGCACCTCGTATCGGCCATCGCCGTCGAGATCCGCGATGGTCGGCGCGCAGTAGAGATCCGTCCCCGGCTGGCGGTGAAGCCACAGCGCGCGCCCGCCCGATGCCAATGCGTACAGCGCGCCGTCGTCGTAGGGGACGAGCAGATCGCTGCGGCCGTCGCCGTCGAGATCCGCCTCGGCCAAGGGACTTGGTATCCCCGCCGGCGCCTCGAACCGCCACAGCAGGCGCCCCTCGCAATCCAGCACGCTGACGTATCCGAGCGCGTCGGGAAGGGCGACCTCGAGCCGTTGGTCGCCGTGCAGGTCGGCGATCAGCGGGCTGCACCAGTCGAAGCCGCCGCGAAGCCGCCAGGCCCAGCGCGGCTTGCCCGCGGCGTCGAGGCAGACGGCGTCGCCGCTCGTGGCGACGGCGATCGTCTCCGGTGCGCCGTCCAGGTCGAGGTCCGCCACCGCGGCCGCCCCGTGATACATTGCGTCCTCTCGATCATAGCTCCACCGGATCTTGCCGTCGGCGCCATACAGCGTTACAGCTCCGCCCTCGGTGGTCACCACCACCCCTCGCTCCGATTCGTGTGACCATAGGGTGGGCGACGAGCGGACGGTGCCCTTGGGAGCCACGCGCCACAGCGTCTCCAGTTCAAGCGCGCCTGCCGACGGTGCGACGGCGATGCACGCGACGACGATGACGGCAGCCAACAGCGATGTCAGAGGTGTGCGCATCATTACTCCTTTGGCTGTCAAACGATTATCAGAGCCCGCGCATTCCGTCAGGCCGATGTCATCCGTGGTGGCGGGAAGAGGCTCCCGGCAACGAGTCCGCGGCTGAATGACGCCGCCGGGGCGGTGCGCGAACCGCCCCTACCGCCCGGCCGCCGGTGCCAGCGTGAACCGCAGGCGCTGGCCGAAGAACGAGACCCCCTCGGCCTTCAGACGGATCGTCACGTCGGTGCGCTCGCTGACGCCGGCGGGCCATATCCACTCGGTGCGCTGCGAGCCGTATCGTGGAAGATCGCCGCCGATCACGTCACGTTGGACGGTTTCCTTCGCGCCGCTGAAGGTAATGTAGCTCCACACCGGCCCAGCCTTCACCTTGCGCTCCGGTGTGCTCTTGACCGATTGCGGTGAGAGCCACGCCGCGATGCCGGTGTTGATTAGCTCCGCGCGCAGCGTGAGGGGCTTTCCCGCCGGCACCTCAATTACCGCGCCATTCGTGACCTCGACGTCCTTGCCGTCGGCTGCGCCGACCAGCACCACCTCGCCGAACTCCGCGTTGAGGTATTTCGGCGGGTTGTGGCCGTTTAACGGCGTGCCGCCGACGGCAACGCGCGGCGCGTCGGCCGAGTCCATCCCATCCGCCTCGGTGCGTAGCCCGACGGTCTTCCCGGCGCGCACCGCGGCGACATATTCATCGGCGTGTCGCTCCCAGGTCCCGGCGTAGCCCTCGACATCGAGGTCGCGGTCGATCGTGATCCAAATGTCGGGCTCCGGGCGCTCGCGCGGGGCGGTGATCCGCGGCGAGAACCGGCGCAGCTCCTCCGCCGCCTCGCGCGGCGTGCCCTCGGGGTTGATGATGCCGAAGTCGCTGTTCTCGTCCACTCTCAGCCCGCCCGGATACCACCACCCCGCCGAGCCGCTCGCTCCGGATTGCAGCACCATGCGGGAGAGATTGCGATACACCTCGCCCTGGTTCACGTACTTCTCCGGCACCGTGGCGGGGTAGATCGTGTAGCCGAACTCGGACCAGAACACGGGCTTGCCGTTGCTTGCCCAGCGCCCGTAGAGCGTCGTGAACCCCGCGCGCTCAAAGTTCTTCCATTCCCCCGACAGCCCCCAGCCTTCGGGCGACGCGAAATCGAGATGCGCCGCGCCGGAGATCATGTCGAACGCCATCACCGGCACGACGCCGGGCATGCCGGTCCCGCCGTAGCCGGTGCGCGCGCCCAAGAGATGGTTCGGGTCGAGGCGCCGCAGGAAGCGCGTGACCCGGCCGTAGCCCTGGCTAATCAGGTCATCGGCGAAGCGGCGGTACGCCGCCACCATGCGCCGGTGGCCCCCGTCTTCGCGGAGCTGCGCGTCGGTGGGACCGGTCGGCCGCCCGTCAATCCGCCGGACTTCGCATTCCCAGTCGCGCTCGGCGGCCTCGATGGAGCCGTAGCGCTCCTCGATCCACTTCGCCCATTCATCCTCATACTGCCGCCGCTCGGCCTCCGGCCCAAGCCGCGGCTCCCACGCGAGGTCATACGCGAACACGGCATCGTTCTCAGCCAGGCGCGCCGCGGTCACCAGCTCCTCGACCACAGAGTCGTCGAACGCCAGGGGATGGGCGCCCGGTATGAAGACGTTGACGTACACGCCGTGCTTCTTCGCGCGCTGGAGGAAATCGTTGAGCGCGGGCGCCTGGTCAACGTTGCCGTACTGAATGCTCACCATGTTGGCGCCGAGCGATTCGAGCATCATCAGATCGCGCTCGGCCGCCTCGGGATCGTATTGCGACGGGCTCAGCCAGTGCAGCCAGTAGTGGAATCGCTCCAGGCCCGCGACGTAGAGCGGCCAGAAGTTGAGGCCGTGGGGGTACCACTTCTTGCCGGCGAGGTTGAAATCGGTGCCCGCCCGCGTTTCCGGTGACCTTGAGTCGGTCGAACTGCCGCCGCGAACGGTCACGAATTGCGGATCCGCGCACGGCGCGATGACGGAGAACTCGTGGGCGATACGGTCGAGCGGCGCGCCGCTGCCGTCAGCCGGCAGCAACTCGCACACCGCGCGATACCGTCCGGCGGCGAGCGTCGGGCACTCGCTCGACACGCGAAGGATGCGCCTCGGCTCGACGCGGACCGGCGCCGCGTCCTCGTGCACGGCGCGCCCATCCGCATCGGTGACGGCAAAGCGGACGCGGCCGGCTTCGGCCTGCGCGCCGATGTTCATCACCCCGGCGACCAGCCGCGGCGGCTCGCCGTCCCGGGTGAAGTACGAGAATCGATCCGAACCACCGTTGGCAAGCAGCAGTCCGCCGACCAACCGGTCGGCGACGCCGCTCACCACCGGACCCACGATGTCCCAGCGCTCGCGCACCGCCTGCGGGTCGAGCCCAATGTAGGTCCATGTCGCGCCGCGGTACGGGGCGGCGATCGCCACATACGTGGATGCGACGGCGCCCCGATAAGCGCCCTCCTGCGTGGCGGCGCGTATCAACGGCACCCAGCGGCCCGGAAGCCCGCTGCCTGCTCCCAGTCCGCGCTGCCGCCATATCGGTGAGACGAGAGAGCCGCTGACGCCGGCCGGCGGGAACGGCGCGAAGCAAGCCTGCTCCGGGTCGGGTACAAGCACGTGCGCATCCGCTCGCAGCGCCGTTCGGTACACCTTGTACCACGGGCTCATCGCCTCCAGCGTCGGCGGCTCCGGCGCGGCGCCGGGCAGCGGCGACGGCGCAGCGCCCATATCCGCGATCCAGTACACATGCTCGCCGCGTGGAATTGGGGAATGGCTCTCCGCCAGCCCGAACACAATACGCTCGGCCTGCTGTGGGTTAAAGACATCCCCTGGTCCGCCGCGGTCCTTTGTCGGGCTGTCCTGCCAGTATCTGAAGTCCTCCGCGCGCAGGGCGTAGTGCCGCCACTCCTGGGCCAGCTCGACCGCCGCCATCCACCGCGAGCCGTCGCGCTCGTTCCATTCCACGACGAGGTGGCCGGTGCGCGGCCCTCCCCTCGCCCAGAAGCACGTGACACTCTGCCCCGCCGGGAACGGGTCGTCGAGCGGCGGCGAGGCGTACGTCTCCCAGCCCGCGAGGTCGCCGATCCGCACCTCCAGCGCGGTGTGTCCATCGGGACCGGGGACCGGTTTGTGCTTCACAGATGACTGCGGATTGCTCGTCGCGCGCGCCCACTGCGTCAGGTCCGCGCCGGCGAAATCAATGATACTCACCTCCGCGCGGATCTGCTCCAGGATATCCTGCGCGTTCTTCCATTCCCCGTGGTAGGGCCACAGAATGTTCTTAAACGGCGGGCCGCCGAACGCGATGAGATGTCCGCCCGAGCGCAGGAAGGCGAGGAGGTTGTCCGTCGCTGGCCCGGGCATCATCTCGCTGCGCGGGAGGACGAGGATGTCGTAGCGGCCCCGGTTGAAGACATTCGCGTCGGCGAGAGCCGCCGGGTCGAGCGGCTGCGACTTCACGCCGGCTTGGCGCAGGGCATCCGCAGTCAAACGCGCGATCTCCTCGCCGCCAGTTTGAGAGAGGATCGCGGCGGTCACGGTGCCCCCCGCGCGGCGCGTCAGATGCAGCGACTCCCCGCTCGCGGAAACGTCGTCGAAGCGCGCATTCATGGCCACCACCTCGAGCGCGGCGCGGCCGGACCGCACCGCCGGAATGTGCGGGCTGAAGTTGAACGTGCGCGCGAAGATGACCTCGCCGCCGTCGCGCACCTCGCCCCGGATGGATTTGTCATCAACGGTGATACGGAGATCGTAGTCGCGCCCGAAGCCCCATTCTCCGCCTACGCTTTGCTCCCCCGCGAGCGCGGTGCGGCCGGTGTTCTGCGCCTGCCACGTCGGGCCGTACTGCTCGACCAGCTCGCAGTAATGCTGACCCGCCGGGCTCTCGACCACGGCGAGGCGCCAGTAGTGCCCCGGCCCCTGGTACAGCATCAGGCCGGCGGCGGCCCACGCGCCGGGCCGCGCGCGGGCATCAGGGCGCACCCGCGCCCGGATCTCTCCCGCAGTTATCTCGGGACAAGCGAAGGCGATGGCTACCGCGTGCTCGCTCCCCTGCGAGACGAGCCCGCCGGATTGCGCTTCCCACCCGGCGGTCAGATCCCACTTCGCGCCGACATCGGGGATGGCCGCATAGGCGTCGAAGTTGTCGTCGAAGAGCGCGTCGGCGGCGGAGCGACTCGCCGCCGCGCTCGCCAGAAGCATCGCGATCAGCACTAGCGCGCGCATGGCATGACCTCCGGCCATGTATTCGCATCAGAACCCCGGCACACCTGCGGTGCGATGCCGGGGGCATGGGGGAGAGTTCGGCAGATGGGGCAACGTGATGGGGTCAGTAGGCCTTGCTGCGGTGGCGCACACCGGTGATGAGGACAACTCCGGCGTCATCGTTGATTTCGTACAAGATCCGCCAGTCGCCAACTCGGATGCGCCAGGTGGGAGGGTGGTAATTGCGAAGTAGTAGAGATCCCTGAGGACGCGGGGTGTCGCGAAGAGCGCGCAGGGCGGCAAAGATGCGTTGGGCTGCGCGTGGGGACAGCCGGCGGATATCGCGCTCTGCGGCCGGCGAAACGAGAACCTGCATCAACGCAGCTTGCCCTGAGAGCGGAGACGGGACTCGACCACCTCCAGCGGCACAGGCTTGCCGGTCGCCTTGCCCTTCTTCAGATGGCGGATGTCGTCGAGTTGCTCAGCGGCTTCGACGAGTTCCTCGTACTCCTCGACGGAAAGCACCACACCGGTGCGTCGGCCGTTCGCGTCCACCAGGAACTGCTTGCGCCTTCTCTTCGCGGGGCTGGCCTTAGTGCTGGTTGCCATAGCAGCATCATCCTACCATTTGCAGGTGCATAGGTCAATAAACCGCACGCGGTGGGGTGTGACCTCGAAAAGTGGGAATGCCGGGAATCGGCGCAGCGTGCTTACGGTGGCGCGGCCGTATCGGCGGCCTTACCGATTTGCGGAGTCGGACCGATGACCACTGATGAACCCCCAGCTCAAGCCGGCCAGCGCACCCAGTCCGGCCCAGAGAAGCCAGTTCAGGCCAAATGCCGCCCATCCGAGCTCGTTCGACTCCGGTGCCGCAGCCGCAAGGATCATCATGGGCAGGATTGCTATGAGCGCCGCCGGTTCCCAGGGCACCGCGGTTAGCAGAAACGGAAGCCCGAATCCGACACATAGACCAATAGCTATGCATCTGGGCAAGGGCTTCCACGAACTAACGACGACCTCGGCGTGTGTGCATCGCTCGTGGAGTTCCGGCACCACGCACGGTGGGGTCTCGCCAATGGTGGGATGACGCCGCGCCCCAATGCGATGCAGGACCAGCCAGCCTAATGCTGCACCTGCAACTGCAACGACTGTTCCTGCCCAGTTGAGAGGGTGCCACGTATTCCCGAAACCAAACACGCGAACCCAAGCGAGGGAAGGCCCTGCGAGTGCAAGAATAACGTGGCCGCGAGGCCACAGCAAGCCTACCCCGAGGCCCGAGATCGCGCCGGCAAAGCAGTTGCCGGCCAGTACGTACGGGGCGCCGTAGCCCGGGATGCCACGCAGGACAGACCAAGAGACCTCGTCGGCAACTTCGTAGAGCGCCATCCCGGCGGCGCCAGCCCCGATACCGAGAACTAGGCTCCTGACCACTTTCAAATCTTCGCCCTCACTGAGCGTGTCGGTGCCCAGGCTTCATCGAACAACTCCGAGGGTGACCTAGTGCTCTGTCAATCATGTTCTGATGTGTCGCTACGTCTCGCGCCCCGACAGGTCTGGGCGCGCCCGGCATGCTCATGCCGGGCGCGCGGTCTCCCTTCGACCGAGCTCAGGGCAGGCTCTGACCGCGCGGAAGGCCAATCTATCAGAGTAAGATTGACAGAGCACTGGTGGAAATCCGGCGACATCATAGTTCAGAGATGAAGCGCCTTTCCCATGGCCCCTTCGGCACAGGTTTGGGGCTGCACAACTGGGGCCAGAATACGCGGTTCGACTGCGAGTGTCAATCGCTGGGTCGAGCACGCTTCTTCCAGAGCACTGCAGGAACAAGGAGGAGTCTCCTGTTGGGGCGCGGGACCGGGATGCGATAGGGTCCGGCGGGCGGGAGTAGCTGCGCCGGGGGCAGAGAAGTCGGCTTCAGGCGCGGTAGGTGTGCGGAGCCGGCAGACGCCGATGGGACTGTGGGGGTGGGTGGACTTGGCGAACACAATCGGCGCGACGAGACCGATCTATTGAGCGTCCCCGATTGCGTCTGCGCCATCTCGGAATGCGGGCGGAAAGCGAGGGGCGCCGTGCAGGACGCCTGCGCACTCCGGCGAACGTGGTTCGCGGAGGACGCCCCACGATGGAACCGCTCAAGACCGTCGTCGTGCTGGTCGCGCTGATCGTCGTCGTCGGACATGCCTGCGCGTTGCGCGGCGACGCGGTGGAAGTGCAGCCCGGCGTCACGAGCCTGGAAGAGATTGGCGCGTATCGCGTCGGCTATCAGCGGCACGGCGAGCCGGTGACGATGATGCCGGACGGCTGGGTCGGCCACTTCGAGTCGAAGTCCGGGATCTCATACACGCCGTGGCCGAACCAAGGGGGGAAGCACACTATCCTCCTGCACTGCCCCTGGCGCGGAGGGACGGGGATCGCGTTCGCGGAGTACGACCTCGAGCTTCCCGAGATGACGCCCATCGTCTTCACCTTCGCCATCGCGATGCAGCAAGGCAGAACGGACGAGAGCGACGGCGCGACATTCCGCGCGCTGCTCCGGACGGGCGGCGAAACCGTCGTCCTCTGCGACGAGCATCGCAAGTCAACGGACTGGCATGACTTCGAGGCCGACCTCTCGCGTTGGTCGGGGGAACGCGTCACGCTGCGCCTGGAGACCGGACCCGGCCCGAACGATGACCCGGGCTTCGACTTCTCCCTGTGGGGCGAACCGGAGATCACCGTCGGCGGTCCGCTGTCGGAACAGGAGCGCGTGCGTGCCGCCTTGCGCGCCCGCGAGCGGTGGCGCGCGGCGGTCGGCGACACGGATCTGATCGCCCTCGCCAACCGTTCCGATGTCGGCTGCCGCCCGACCTGCGATGACAAATACACGAACGAGGTCCGGCGCGAGGGCGAGACATACATCCTCGCCTACCACGGCGCGGACCTCGCCTTGCGCTACGAGCTGTCCGGGGACTGCGACCCGGGGACGCTGGCGGTGCGAGTGGCGGGCTTCCCGCCGTTCCGCGTCGCGCAGGGGTTCGGGCCGGCCGAGGATGAGATGGCATGGAGGCTGGACACGGCGCGCATTGAGGGCGACGGCCTTGCAGTGCGCGGGCAGTACGAAAGCGAGGGTGCGGCGGTGCCGATCGCGGTCTCGCTGCGCATCGCCGGCAAGACGCTCGTGGTTGCCGTCGAAGGCCCGGCCGGCCCGGAGCACTTCTCCCTCGGCTCGCTCGGGCCGGTGCCGCTGCGGCGCGTCATTTCGGTGCCGTACCTGGACGCGGGCGATGTGCGTTACCTGCCGCACAATGGACTGTACTACTCCGCGATCCTCGACTGGGTGGACACGAATGCCTCGCGCCAGGACGACACGACGGCACATTACGGCGCGCTGACCGACGGCTCGCGCAACCCGATTCGCGAGGTTGGCTACATCACGGTGTCGCCGGATCTGCGCGAGGTGCTGCCGAACATCCCGCTGCCGCCGTCGCCGTATCTAAACGAACTCGCGCCGCGCGTGATGCTCGATATCTGGGGCGGCGCGTTCGCGGAGAACGCGCAGCTCATCCGCGACCTCGCGGACTACGGCGTCACCAATGCCGCGATCATCAAGCACGTGTGGCAGCGCGGCGGATATGACAACGAATACCCAACCGTGCTGCCCGCCAATGCGGGCCTGGGGGGCGACGACGCCCTGCGCGAGTTCTCTCGCGCCGCGGCCGAGGCGGGCCACGTGTTCTCGCTGCACGAGAACTACATTGACTTCTATCCGAACTCCGAGCTGTGGGACGAGGCGGATGTCGCGCGCGACGCGCAGGGCGAGATGCAGAAGGCGTGGTTCAACGGCGCGGTGCAGATTCAGAGCTACGCCGCGAAGCCGACCGCGCTGATCAAATACGCGCGGCAGTTCGCGTCGGAGATTCACACGCGCTACGACACCTCCGCCGCCTACCTCGACGTGCACACCTGCGTGCCGCCGTGGTTCCACGTGGACTTCGACGCCGGAGCGCCGGGCGCGGGACGAGCGCGCACGGTTTACGACGCCAACCTGGGTCTCTTCGGCCTCGAGCGCGCGGCACACGGCGGGCCGCTGTTCGGCGAGGGCAACAACCACTTCTACTGGGCGGGCGCGGTGGACGGCGCCGAGGCGCAGGTCGCGGGCGGCGAAAGCGCACCGCTGCTGGTTGATTTCGACCTGCTCAAGATCCACCCGCAGATGGTGAATCACGGCATGGGGTACCACGAGCGCTGGCTGCGCGAGGGATACAACGGGGACTGGGGCAGCCGCGTCCCGCCGCAGTACCGCATGGACAAGTACCGCAGCATGGAGATCGCCTACGGCCACGCGGGATTCATCGCCAATCAGATTCTGCGCGAGCCGACGTATGCGGCCAAGGAGCACCATCTGGTCGGCCCGGTGCAGGCGCTGTACGGCGCCGCCAAGGCGCTGGCGGTCGAGTACGAGGTCGGCGGGCGGATGCTCGATGTCTCGGACGCGGTCGCCGCGGGCGTGCTCGATCGCGTGCATGTCCGGTACGATACGGGCCTCGATGTGTGGGTCAACTTCCGAGCGCAAGACTGGCAGGTCGGCGACCACCGCATCCCGCAGCACTGCTTTTTCGCCGAGGCACCCGATCTGCTTGCCTGCTCCTGGCGGCAGGGCGAGACGTTTCGCGATTACGCCGAAACGCCCCGGACCATTTTCGCCGATGCTCGCAGCGTCATCGTCGCGCCGTGGAAGGACATCACGCCGAACGTCGCCTCGTTCGAGGCGCTGGGCAACCGCCGTTTCCGCGTCACCTACGAATGGAGGGTGAACGACGCGCTCGACTACGACCACCACGTCTTCGTGCATTTCACTGATTCAGGGCCGGGCGAAGGCATCGTGTTTCAGCAGGATCACGCGCCGCCGGTGCCGACCTCGCAGTGGCAACCGGGTCAGACGGTGACAGATGGGCCGTACGAGATCGAAGTCCCGGAGTCGGCGGGCGAGCGCTTCACGTGGGCCATCGGGCTGTACCGCGGCGAACGAGTGTCGCTGCGCGGCAAACTGGATTCCAGCGGCCGGGTCGTGCTCGGCGAGATAACGGTCGCGCCGGACGGGGCAGTTGCGTTTGCCGCGACCGAGGAAGCGGATATCGCGGATCGCGCGGCGGAATTCGAACGGCGGATGAACCGCGAAGGAAAGCTGGTGGACTTCGGCAAGATCGCCGCCGACGGCACGGTGTTCATCCGGCGCGAGGGCGGCGCCCTGCGCGTCATGCCCATCCCGCGAGGCCGCGCGGGGACGCTGACGCTGCGCCTGCGCGAACTCGGTCTGAACTGGGAGCGCGCGCAGGTCTCAGCGGTCGGCGTGGACGGCGAGGAATTGCGCGGTTGGGAGGCGCCGGTCGTTGATGGCAGCCTGACGCTGCGGCTGGAAATGCCGCAGGCGCGGAGCTTCGTGGTGCGACGGGAGTAACGCGATGACCGACCCGCGCTATCGCTTCGAGGTCCGCGATCACGCCGCCGACAAAGCGGCGACGGCGTACGGCAGGACGCTCGACGAACTCTTCGAGGCGGCGGCGCATGCGATGTTCGACATCGCGGTGGACCTAAGCACGGTGCACGCCGCGGAAACGCGCGACATCACCCTCGAGGAGCAGTACGGCGAGGATCTGCTCCGCCAGTGGCTGGATGAGTTGCTGTTTCTGTTTGACACCGAGAAGATCGTGTTCAGTGAGTTCTCCGCGCAGGTCGAATGCCCGCAGTCGCCGGAGCGCACCTGCCGCCGGGTCGGGGAGTTCGCGGAACCCGAGGGAAAACTGTGGCGGCTGCGAGCCGCCGCGCGCGGGCAGCGCTATTCCGATGCGATGGAGCGCCGCGGCGCGGTGGTCAAGGCCGTCACCTACCACAACTTCGCGCTGCGTCCGCCGGATACGCCCGGCGGCGACTGGGTGGCGGAAATGGTCTTCGACGTGTAGCACCTGACGCGGTCGCCGAGAGCCGGCCCGACTGTCGTAATGCGACGGCGCAGGGCCGCGTGTCACCGACGGCCCGGAGCCGAGTTTGTGGAGAACTCACACTGAGCGAGTTCGACAGATGCCGGCGGGGGGAATGACGACTCATGGAGGAGATCGCAATGCGTGGAATGCCCATACTTGTCGTTTGCCTACTGCTCGCGGTTTCCATCGCCGCGCGAGGGGGCTTGACGGCCGCGGAGGCGCCGCAGTTCAGGGGCCTGGCTCTCGGCGAAGCGACGCCCGACGACGTCATCGCGGCCCTCGGCCAGCCGAAGTACGGCGACCCGGCGAAGGACGAAACCGTTATCTACGATTCCCAGCAGGCTGGCCATGTAGACGCGCTGACTTTTGACGGCACGCCGAGGAAGCTCGCGCTGGTCGAAACGGCATCGCCCCAACCGGGGCTGGCGAGCCGCGACGAGATTCTGTCGCAACTCGGCGAGCCGGAGTACGAGCTGCGTCTGGGGCGGCAGACGATGTACGAGTATATCCAGTGCGGCATGCGCTTGTGGGTGGATGCCAAGACCGGCGCGACCATCGGCACCGTGCTCTTCGTGCCGCAGGCGCATCCCCGCGTGCCGGCCGGGGAACAGCGGTCTGTGACGGTTGCACCGGTTCCCAGTCCCCCCTCACCGGGGAAGCCCGCGGTGTTCCGCGTCGGCGTCGCGTCGCGCGACATCACGCCGAAGGCGGAGTGGCTCGCGGCGCTTGACTACGAAACCGTGCACGATCCCCTTGAGGTGCGCTGCGCGGTCATTGCAAACGAGGACGAAACCGTCGCCATCGTGGGCGCGGACACTTTCATCTTCGGCGCCGCGGAGCTGGCGCCGATACAGGCCGAGGCGCGAGCGGCGGGCATTGACTACCTGCTGTACGGATCGAGCCACACCCACAGCGCGATCGACTGCATGGGTTACTACGGCCCGCGCCCGGATGAGTACGATGCGTTCGCACAGAGCCAGATCGTCGCCTGCATCAGGGAGGCGCAGAGCAACATGATGCCGGCGACGATCGAGGTCGCGCAGGTCGAACTCATGCTCCATGGCGGACGCATCGAGACGATCTCGCGCAACTGGCGCGACCCGGGCATCGTTGATCCGTACCTGACAGTCCTGCGCTTCACCGGCGCCGGCGAA
>CP070648.1:3058834-3062400 GCA_020354555.1 Armatimonadota bacterium
CGGCTTCATGCAGATGACGCCGATGCCGCGCTCCAGGCAGAACGGGAACAGCTTCTCCGCAGCCTCCGGCTTCACGACGTTGAACGGCACCTGCACCGTCTCGAATTCCCCGCTCTCCAGCGCCTTGATCGCGATATCGGGATCGTGCGCCGTGACGCCGATGTGGCGGATCTTGCCCTCGTCGCGCGCCTTCTGCATCCTCGCAACCGCCCCCTCCGCGCCGAACGCCAACTCGATCCCCCGGTCAATGTAGTGGATCTGATAGAGATCTATGCAGTCCACGTCGAGCGCCGCCAAACTCTCGTCAATGTCGCGCGAGAAGCGGTCGAGGTCGCCCCCTCTGAAGTCAATATAGGTCTTGGTGGCGATGTACGGCCGCGGGCTGCGCCCCTTGACGGCGAGGCCGATGCGGTGTTCGCTGTCGGTGTAGGAGCGCGCGGTATCTATGAAGTTGATGCCCTTGTCCAGCGCGTATTGGATGATGCGAACGGCCTCGTCCTCGGGGACGCAGCCGACCGGGCAGTTGGCGCCCATGATCGGAATGCCGCCGAATCCCACTGCTGTCACCTCGAGGCCGGTGCGGCCGAGCTTACGAAACTGCATGCAATACCTCCGAGTCGTGATGACCGATGCTTCCGCTCGGCCGCGGCCGCCGCTTGCGCCGCGGCGGCCCAGCCCAACGGCCCTTCTCTGCGAGGCGCGAGAAGACGCGCGGTTGGAAACCGCGCGCCGAGACAGTCCACGTCATCCGGGGAACCTGCGAACAGCGCCTACCGCGCGACCTGCCGCTCGCTCTGCGCCCGCTCCTCCTTGCGTGCCAGCGCCGCCCGCACCAGGCCTTGGAACAAGGGATGCGCGCGGTTCGGCCGCGACTTGAACTCGGGATGGAATTGGCTCGCGATGAAATACGGATGGGCTGGCACTTCGACCATCTCCACCAGACGGCCGTCGGGAGAGGTGCCGCTCATCACCATCCCGGCGGACTCGAGTGCCTCGCGGTGGGCGTTATTCACCTCGTAGCGATGGCGATGGCGCTCCAGGATAAGCCCTTGGCCGTACAGGCTGTGTGCCAGCGTGCCAGTGGCGACTCTGACCGGGCTCGCCCCCAGGCGCATCGTTGCTCCCTTGTTGGCTACGGCCTTCTGCTCCGGCAGCAGGTCGAGCACGGGGTACGGCGACTTCGGCTCGAATTCGGCGCTGTGCGCCCCGTCCATCCCGCAGCAGTTCCGCGCGAACTCGATCACCGCGCACTGCATGCCGAGGCACAATCCCAGGAACGGCACCTTGTTCTCGCGGACGTACGTGATCGCGTCAACCTTGCCCTCGATGCCTCGGCCGCCGAACCCACCCGGCACGAGCACCGCGTCCACGTCCGCCAGCAGGCCTGGCGCCCCCTGCTCCATGATGTCCTCGGCATTGACGCGCTTGATCGTCACCGCCGCACGCTCGGCGATGCCGCCGTGCTTGATTGCCTCGATGATGCTGATATAGGCGTCGGGCACGACCATGTACTTGCCCACCAGGGCGATGGTGCACGACTGCTCCGGATTGCGCACGCGCTCGACGACGTGCTCCCATTCGGCATGGTTCGGCTCGCGCGCCTCCAGGCTCAGCCTCTGCTCGATCAGATGCGCCAGGCCCTGGCGCTCGAAGATAAGCGGAAGCTCGTAAATGGAATCCGTGTCGAGCCCCTCGATCACCGCCTCCAGGGGCACATCGCAGAACAGGCTGATCTTCTCGCGCATCTCCTCGGACAGCGGCATCCTCGAGCGGCACATCAGCAGATCGGGGTGAATGCCGATGCTGCGCAGTTCGCGCACGCTGTGCTGAGTGGGCTTCGTCTTGCTCTCGCCCGCCGGGCCGACGAAGGGAATCAGGGTCACGTGGACGTACGCGCTGTTGCCTGGCCCGAGGTCGCTCTTCATTTGACGGATGGCTTCGAGGAACGGCAGCCCCTCGATGTCGCCGACGGTGCCCCCGATCTCGACGATGCCGACCTCAGCGTTATCCTGCCGGGCAGCCTCGTGAATGCGTGCCTTGATCTCGTCGGTGAGATGGGGGATGACCTGCACGCACTTCCCGAGGTAGTCCCCCCGGCGCTCCTTCTGGATCACGTTGCCGTAGATCTGACCCGTCGTGACGTTCGCCAGCCGCGTCAGGTTGAGGTCGACGAACCGCTCGTAGTGGCCCAGGTCTAGATCGGTCTCGGCGCCGTCATCGGTGACGAACACCTCGCCGTGCTGGTGGGGGTTCATGGTGCCCGCGTCAACGTTGAGGTAGGGGTCAATCTTCTGGACGGTGATGCGGTAGCCCCGGTCGCGCAGCAGGCGCCCGAGGCAGGCGGTGGTGATGCCCTTGCCGATGGAACTCACGACACCGCCCGTTACGAAGATGAACTTGGTCATTGGCCCACGCCCCGACTAGGATTTGTGCTGCGGTGCGGGGGGCCACGCTGCCCATAGAACTAATTCGCGGCACCTCGCGTCGAACCTTCTTGGGTGCAGTACATCGGCTGAACACGACATCGAGGGCCGAGGTCCGGGCCCCAAGCCTTCGAGGCCTGGAGCGGGACGGCAGCGCTATCGCGGGTCTCTGCCGCGCGGCGCGGCAGCCGCATCTTTCGGAACTTCTCGAACAGATGGCTCAGCGCCGGTCGCGCCGCCTCCGTCTCCGTCTCCGCCGGAACCGGCTACCGCGACGCCTAGAATGCGGTGAGGGGCAGATTCACCCCGAGGGAGAAGGCGGGGAGACGATTGGCTGCTCGCTGACGCAGACCGGCAAGGCTCAAGGCGCGTCGCTCGGCTCCCATGGTTCCCCCTCTTCTTCCCCGCACAGGTGCCAGATCGTGCATTCCCTGCGGAACTTGCAGTAGCCCTCCGGGTAGGGGCAGCGGCAGCACTCGTCGCAATAGGCCACGTCCAACCGTTGGCAGTGCCACTTGCCGTGCCGGTCAGGATGGTTGGCGCACGCAGGCACGAGACTCAGTCCCGGTGCTGGAATGGCGCGAAGAGCTGGAAGCTGCCGCCGGTCGAGAACGTCTCTGTGAGCGCGTCCTGGAGGAATCCGCGCGCCTTGGCGACTGCGGCGGCCAGCGCCTCGCCGCGCGCGAGATATGCCGCAACCGCCGCCGACAGCACGCAGCCCGTGCCGTGAACCGGAGGCCCCGCAATGCGCGGGTTCGTCAGCCGGGTCTCCTCGGCGCCGTCCCACAAGACGTCCACCGCTTGCCCCGGCAAGTGTCCGCCCTTGACCAGCGCCGCGTTCGCCCCCATGTCCACCAGCGCCCGCGCCGCCCGCGCCGCGCCGTCCGCACTGGAAACGGCCTCCCCCGTCAACGCCTCGGCCTCGGGCGCGTTCGGCGTCACGAGAATCGCCAGCGGCAGCAGCTTCTCCCGCACCGCGCGCACGCCGTCGTCGGTCAACAGGTGCGTGCCGTCCTTGGCCACGATGACCGGATCGAGAACGTAGTTCGCCGCCTCATGGGCCGCGAGGCGCTCCGCCACAACCTCCACGACCGCGGTCGAGGACAGCATGCCCGTCTTCACCGCGTCCGCGCCGACGTCATC
>CP070648.1:3062500-3098902 GCA_020354555.1 Armatimonadota bacterium
TCTGCCCGTGGACGGCTTCCGAGCGCTGAAGGACGCCGGCATCGGCACCTACCAGTGCTTCCAGGAGACGTACCATCCCGACCAGTACAGCTATCTGCATCCGTCGGGACGCAAGGCCGACTATCAGTGGCGGCTAGGCTGCATGGATCGGGCGTTCGAGGGCGGCATTGATGACGTCGGGATGGGAGTGCTGTTCGGGCTGTACGATCACCGCTTCGATGTGCTGGCGCTGCTGGCGCATGCCGCGTATCTCGACGAGCGCTATGGAATCGGGCCGCACACACTGTCCTTCCCGCGCATCGAGCCGGCGCAGAACGCGCCCGCCGCTGAGGCGCCGCCCGCCCCGGTGAGTGACGACGACGTCCGCTTCATCGTCGCGGTGCTGCGCCTCGCGGTTCCCTACACGGGGATCATCATGAGCACGCGCGAGACAGCCGAGATGAGGCGCGAGTTGTTCGGCCTCGGCGTGTCTCAGCTTTCCGCCGGCTCGCGCACCTACCCCGGAGCCTACTCCGACGGCCGCGCGCATGTGGAGGAGGCAGAGCAGTTCGCCCTCGGCGATACGCGCTCTCTCGACCTGGTCGTGCGCGATCTGTGCGAGAACCGCTACCTGCCGAGCTTCTGCACCTCGTGCTATCGCCTGGGACGCACCGGCAAGGACTTCATGGACATAGCGAAGCCGGGCCTGATCCAGCGTTTCTGCACGCCGAACGCGCTGCTGACGTTCCAGGAATACTTGCTCGATTACGCCAGCCCCGATACCCGCGCGGTGGGCGAACGCCTGACGGCGCAACTGCTGGGGCAAGTGGCCCCCGCCTTGCGAGCGAAGGTGAAAGAACGGCTCGCCGCGATACGCGCGGGAGAGCGAGATCTGTACCAGTGAAGGACAACGCCGCAGCGATTCTGACGCGCCTGGAGGCCACCGGCCGCGCTTCGCGCGAGGAACTGACGCTCCTGCTCGGCGCGACCGGGGCGGATGCCGCGGCGCTGTATGTGGCGGCGGACCGGGTGCGCGCGGCCGCGGTTGGCGATGAGGTCCACCTGCGGGCGCTACTTGAGTTCTCGAATCACTGCCGGCGGAACTGCCTGTACTGCGGCGTGCGCCGCGAGCGGCGGGATCTCTCCCGGTATCGGATGCGCCCGGAGGAGATACTGAGAACCGCGCACGCTGCGGCGGCGCTGGGATATCGTACGGTGGTTCTACAGTCGGGCGAGGATGCGACGTACACGGCCGCCGGGCTGGCGTCATTGATACGGCAGATCAAGCGGGAATGCGACGCGGCAGTGACGCTGTCCATCGGCGAGAGAACGGAAGAGGAATACCGGCTGCTGCGCGAAGCGGGGGCGGACCGCTATCTGCTGCGGATCGAAACCTCGTCGCCCGCGTTGTACCGCGACCTGCATCCGGACTCGGACTGGCACGAGCGCCGAGAGCGGTTGCGCGTGCTTCGACGGCTTGGGTATCAAGTCGGGTCGGGGGTGCTCATCGGGGCGCCCGGCCAGACCGTGGAAATGCTCGCCGACGATCTGCTGTTCCTGCAGGAATTCGAACTGGACATGATAGGCGTCGGACCATTCATCCCCCACCCCTCCACCCCCCTCGGTGGAGCGCTCCCGGGCGCGCTGGATATCGCGCTGGGGTTCGTCGCGCTGCTGCGTTTGCTGTGTCCGCAAGCGCTCATCCCAGCGACCACCGCGCTCGGGGCGCTCCATCCCGAGGGGCGAGAGCGGGCGCTGCGCGCGGGCGCCGACGTGCTCATGGTCAACGTGACTCCGTACCGGTTCGGACGACGCTACGATCTTTATCCGGGTAAGACATCTATAGGGGACGGGGCAGCGGGGTGCCGCCGCGCGGCGGAGGAGCTGGTTGCGAGGCTCGGGCGCCGCGCGGCCAGCGGCTACGGGGACAGCCGACTTCCGGGCGCTCACCCCCGGGTGTGCCAGGGGGCGCCGGCATGAGCGAGCGCCGCCGCGCGCCACAGGCGCCCTGCCGCAGACCGGACGTGATATGAGCCAGACGCTTAACGATACGCCGCTCGGCAGCCGGCTGCACATCGGCATCTTCGGGCGGCGGAATGCGGGCAAGTCGAGCCTCATCAATGCGCTGACGAACCAGGATGCGGCGATCGTCTCGGACATCCCGGGGACGACCACCGACCCGGTACGCAAGGCGATGGAGATACAGCCGCTGGGGCCGGTGGTCATCATCGACACCGCAGGGATAGACGACACGGGGTCTCTCGGCGAGGCCCGCATTCGGCATACGCTGCGGGTGCTCGACAAGACGGATGTCGCGCTGCTGGTGCTCGACCCGCAGGCGGGCACGGATCGCTATGAAGACGAACTGGCGGATCGTATCGTCGGTGCCGGCGTGCCGTTGATCGCCGTCGCAAACAAGACCGACCTCGGACTGGGCGATGATGCTCTGGTTGCCTGGGCCGCCTCGCGCGGCCTGCCGCTTGCGCGCTGTTCGGCCACCACGCGCCAGGGCATAGACATCGTGAGGACGCTCTTGATCAAGCACGCGCCGACGGGGTGGGTCATGCCCACCATCCTCGGCGACCTGATCCAACCGGGCGACGCGGTGGTCCTGGTCGTGCCGATAGACAAGGCGGCGCCCAAAGGGCGGCTCATCCTGCCGCAGGTGATGACGATTCGCGATGTAATCGACAATGAGGCGCACGCCGTTGTGGTCAAGGAGCGAGAGCTGCGGCACTGTCTGAGCACACTCGCGAGGCAGCCGGCCCTGGTGGTCACGGATTCGCAGGCGCTGCTGAAGGCCTCGGTGGACACGCCGCCGCAGGTGCCGTTCACGAGCTTCTCGATTCTGTTTGGACGATACAAGGGCGACCTGGAGGCGCTCGCGCGCGGGGCTCGCGCGGTGGATGATTTGCGCCCCGGGGACAAGGTGCTCATCGCCGAGGCATGCACCCATCATCCGGTGGGAGACGCGATCGGACAGGTGCAGATCCCGCGGTGGCTGCGTCAGCATGTCGGCGGCGAGCTTGACTTCAGCTTCGTCGCCGGGCAGGATTACCCGGAGGATCTGTCACCGTACGGGTTGGTGGTTCACTGCGGCGGGTGTATGATAAACCGTCAGGAGATGCTGTCGCGCATTGAGCGCGCCGAGCGCGCGGGCACGCCGATCGTGAATTACGGCGTGCTGCTGGGACGGATGCACGGCGTACTGGAACGGGCGCTCACGCCGTTTCCGCTTGCGCTCATGGCGTACGAGCGAGCGGAGGATGAGCGGCTGCCGACGGGCCTGCCGCTCGCAGCGAGAGGGCAGAAGTGCGCGGCGAGGCGTCGGGCATGACGAGTGGCAAGGCATAAATTGTCGGTCGGGGCGGAGCGCTCGCGCGACTGCTCGCGACCGGTGGAGGGTAGCTAGGTGTTTCGTGTTCGTTCAGCCACTGGACTCGGGCCGGACTTGACGCGACTCGACATCGAGGCGCCGGATCTGGCCCGCGCGGCTCAGCCGGGGCAGTTCCTGATGCTACGCATCGACGAGGAGGGGGAACGGATTCCGCTGACGATCGCGGACAGCGATCCCGACGCGGGGACGGTCAGCGTCATCTTCCTCGCCGTGGGCAAGACAACCCAGCAGCTGAGCCGTCTCAAGCCGCGCGACGCGGTGCTCGACGTCGCCGGCCCGTTGGGGCGGCACATGGAGATCGAGAAGGTCGGGACCGTCGTGTGCGTCGGCGGCGGCGTGGGCGTCCCCGCCCTGTACCCCAAGGCGCGCGCGCTCAAGCACGCGGGCAATTACGTTATCAGCGTCATCGGGGCGCGGACCGCCGAATTGCTGGTGCTGGTGGACGAGATGAGCGCCATCAGCGACGAGGTGCGGATCACGACGGACGACGGATCGCGCGGCCGCAAAGGGTTCGTGTCCGACGAACTCAAGGACATGTTGGAGGACACGTCACGCGGGATTGACCTCGTGGTCGCGGTCGGGCCGATTCCGATGATGGCGGCGGTGGCGGAGACAACGCGGCCATACGGGGTGAAGACCCTGGTGAGCCTGAACCCGATCATGGTGGACGGGACGGGAATGTGCGGCGGCTGCCGGGTGACCGTAGGCGGCGAGACGAAGTTCGCGTGCGTTGACGGCCCGGTGTTCGACGCCCACGAGGTCAACTTCACAGAGCTAGCGAAGCGCCAGACGAGATTCGTTGATTTCGAGCGGCGCGCGAAGGAGGAATACGAGCATGCCTGCCGACTCCAGCAAGCCTGAGCGGCCCCCGCGCCAGCGCATGCCGGAACAGGACGCGAAGGTCCGCGCCGGCAACTTCGACGAGGTCGCCCTCGGCTTCACGGAGGAGTTGGCGATCGCCGAAGCCTCGCGCTGTCTGCAGTGCAAGAAGCCGAAATGCATCGCGGGTTGCCCGGTGGGCGTTGACATCCCGGGCTTTCTGGCTCTCGCGGGAGAGGGGAAGTTCGCCGAAGCGGCCGCGCTGCTGCGGGAGAAGAACAGCCTGCCCGCCATGTGCGGGCGCGTATGCCCGCAGGAGACTCAGTGCGAAGGAGTGTGTGTGCTCGGACGCAAGTCGGAGCCGGTTGCGGTGGGGCGCGTCGAGCGCTTCGTCGGCGACTATGTCCTGGGCCGAGGAGACTTGAAGTCCGCTGCCCCTGACGGGCCGCGCGTGGCAGTGGTCGGGTCCGGGCCGGCGGGCCTCACGGTCGCCGGCGACCTGGCGCGGCGGGGCTACCGCGTGACGGTGTTCGAAGCCTTGCACGCAGGCGGCGGCGTGCTGCGCTACGGGATTCCGAATTTCCGTCTGCCGAAGACCGTGCTCCAGGCGGAGACTGACTACGTGCGCGGCCTCGGCGTCGAGTTGCGGCTGGATGCCGTCATCGGGCGCCTGTACACCTTGCCGCAGCTCCTGGAGTCAGGCTACAGCGCGGCGTTCATCGGCACCGGTGCGGGCACGCCGCACTTCCTGGAGATCGAGGGCGAGAATCTGAACGGGGTGTACTCGGCGAACGAGTTCCTGACGCGCGCGAATCTGATGCAGGCGTACCGCGTGGGCGAGGTCGACACGCCGATATGGGTCGGCGACCGGGTGGTCGTCGTGGGCGGCGGCAACGTGGCGATGGACGCAGCGCGGGTCGCGCTGCGCCTGGGCGCGCGCGAAGTGAGCATCGTGTATCGGCGGTCGCGCACCGAGATGCCGGCGCGCGCCGAGGAGGTCGCGCACGCGGAGGAAGAGGGCATCCGTTTCGAGATGCTGACCAACCCGACGCGCATTCTGTCCGACGGCGACTTCTGGGTCGGCGGCATCGAGTGTCAGCGCATGGACCTGGGCGAGCCGGACGAGTCGGGGCGGCGGCGGCCGGTGCCGCGCCCGGGGTCCGAGTTCGTCATCGCGGCGGACACGGTCATCATCGCCATCGGCACCGCAGCCAACCCGCTCGTCCAGCAGACCACGCCGGGGCTCGCGGTGAACCAGCGCGGGTACATCGTAGTTGACAACGAAACAGGGCTGACGAGCTTGCCTCGGGTGTACGCGGGCGGCGACATCGTCACCGGCTCGGCGACAGTCATCGAGGCGATGGGCGCGGGCCGGCGCGCGGCGTCGGCGATCCACGAGGAATTGAGCTAGGAGGCATCGGGGCAGGCTCGCGTCGCGCCTGGCGCTGCCGGGCGGCGGCTGTTGAGGGTTACGCTCACGTTTTGGCATGGCTCGCAGGCCTTTGCGCCTGCTGATTGCTTGGTCCGGAGGGTCTCGGGCAAGGAGGAACCGAGACGAGAGGGCGGATAGCCCGGGACTCTCTTGGGGACGGGGCGAGCGATGCGACTGCTTGCAGTCGAGTCGGGTCGCGGACCCTGCTGGGTTGGATCGAGAAGCCGGTCGGACGGAGCAGGAAGAGCATGGGCGACATGGCAAGCATTGTCCAGACCGTGCCGGAGAAGTGCAAGCGCTGCTACACGTGCGTGCGGAGCTGCCCGGCAAAGGCGATTAAGGTCGAAGGGGGGCAGGCGCGCGTGATCGAGGAGCGCTGCCTGACGTGCGGCAATTGCATCCGCGTGTGCGCGCAGCACGCCAAGTCGGTCGGGAGCGGACGGCCGGAGTTGGAGCAGATTCTGGCCGGGAGCCGCCCGGCAATTGCGTGTCTCGCGCCGTCGTTCCCGGCGGCGTTTGAGGCGGTGTCGCCGGGGCAAGTCATCGCCGGCCTGCGCCAGCTCGGCTTCGCGCAGGTCATGGAGGTTGCCTATGGGGCCGAACTCACCGCGCTCGCCTACCGCGAGCTGCTGAGCGGCAAGATCCCGACGCCGGTCATCACGACGCCGTGCCCGGCGTTGGTGTCTTACGTCGAGAAGTATCTGCCTGAGCTGATCCCGAATCTCGCGCCGATCGTTTCACCGATGATCGCGCTGGCCCGCTTCATTCGGACGAAGTACTGCCCGGAAGCGGCGGTCGTGTTCATCGGCCCCTGCACTGCAAAGAAGGCGGAGATACGCGACGAGGCGATGGCGGGCATTGTTGATGTCGTCCTCACCTATGAGGAGACGCAGCAACTGTTCGCGCAGGACGGCGTGGCGCTGCACGAACTGGCGCCAAGCGAGTTCGACGGGCCGCGCGCGCGCTTCGGCGGGATTTTCCCGGTTTCCGGCGGCCTGCTGAAGACGGCGCACATGGAGAGCGATATTCTGGAGAACGACATTATCGTCTCCGAGGGCGTGGACCGCGCCCTGGACGTGCTGCGGCAGACGATGGACGGCGCGCTCAACGCGCGCTTCCTCGATCTGCTGTTCTGCAATGGCTGTATCGCCGGCCCGGTGATGGGCAACGACCTCAGCATCGTCGCGCGCAAGGAGTTGGTAGTGCGCCATGTGCGACAGGAGCGAGCAGCGGCAAGCGAGGCCGCCACCTACTACAACGCGCTGATGGAAGCGCGGGAGGGCCTCGACCTCAGCCGGAGCTTCCACGACCGGTCGATGCCCTTGTCGATGCCGAGCGACGCAGAACTCGCGACCATCCTGGCGCAAATGGGCAAACACGAGCCGGAGGACGAACTCAACTGCGGCGCATGCGGGTATCCGACGTGCCGGGACAAGGCGGTGGCCGTGTATCAGGGGCTGGCCGAGGCGCAGATGTGCCTGCCCTTCCTGATTGACGAGCTGGAGACGACGATCCAGGAACTGGCGGACTCCAAGGTGCAGATCGAGAAGGCGCAGAGCTTGCTGATCCAGAGCGAGCGCCTTGCCTCGATGGGGCAGCTCGCCGCGGCGGTTGCCCACGAACTGAATAACCCGCTCGGCACCGTGCTCATTTATGCGCACACCCTGCTGCGCGAACTGCAGACTGGCGATCCGCGCCGCGACGATGTGCAGATGATCGCGGCCGAATCCGAGCGCTGCCGCAAGATTGTCCGCGGCCTGCTCGATTTCGCGCGCAAGCGCAGCCGCCAGGCGGATGCGGTTGACATCGGCGCGGTGCTCGAGAACGTCATCGGGATCGTGCAGAAGCACGCGGTCTTCAGCCGAGTCAACATTGACCTGCGTGTCGCGCACGATCTACCCACGGTTGACGGCGACGCCGACCAGCTCACCCAGGCGTTCGTGAATCTTGCGACCAACGCAGCCGAGGCCATGCCCGACGGGGGCAAGCTCACGATCTCGGCGTGCCCCCATGACGGCGATCGGGTGGACATCGCCTTCACGGACGAAGGCGTAGGCATCTCCGAGGAGAACCGCCAGCGTCTGTTCACGCCGTTCTTCACGACCAAGGCGGGAGGCAAGGGCACGGGCCTGGGCTTGCCCATCGTGTACGGCGTGGTCAAGATGCATAGCGGCGATGTCCGCGTGGACAGCGAGGTCGGCAAGGGCACCACGTTCACCATTACCCTCAACCGCTGGCGGGAGGGGATCGAGGAGACCCCGGTGGCGCCGGAGCCGGGCATCATCGGCCAGTGAGCGCAGCGACGACGATACTGATTGTGGACGACGACGCCGACTTCGTGGCCGTTTCCCGCGCCGCTCTCGAGAGCGCCGGCTACGACGTGCTGGTCGCGGAAGACGCACCGAGCGGCTTTCGGACGGCCGTTGAGAGGCGGCCTGATCTGATCCTGCTCGACCTGATGATGGAGGAGACCGACTCGGGGGTGCGCCTCGCGCACGACCTACGACGCGATCCGGCTACCCGTCGGACGCCCATCGTCATCCTCACCGCGGTGCGGCAAGCGACCGGTTTCGACTTCACGCCGAGTGGGCGCGAGGACCGCGAGTGGATCGCCGCCGACGAATGGATCGAGAAGCCGATCGCGCCGTGGGATCTCGTCAATCTGGCCGCACGGCTACTCGCGGCTCCGACCGAGGAGGGCGACCCATCGTGAGCAGCGCCCGTATCCTGGTGGTGGATGACGAACAAGGCATCCGCGAAGGCTGCCGCCGCGTCCTGACGGCCGAGGGCCACGAGGTGGACACGGCGGACGACGGCGCGGCGGGGCTCGAGGCGTTCCGGGCGGACCACTACGACCTGGTGCTGGTGGACCTGCGGATGCCCGGGCTGTCGGGCATGGAACTGCTCGGCGCACTGCGCGAGCACGATGCGGACGCCGTCGCCGTCATCATTACCGCCTATGCCAGTTTGGACACGGCGGTCGAGGCAACCAAGCGCGGCGCCTACGATTACCTGGCCAAGCCGTTCACCCCGGACGAGCTGATGGCGATCGTCACGCGCGGCCTGGCGCACTGTCGCCTGCTGACCGAAGCGCGCAGGCTGCGCGAGCAGCGCGAGCGCGACTTGTTGGCGCTGGCGAGCGAGCAGTCGCGCCTGCGCACCATCATAGACTGCATGGCCGACGGGCTGCTGGTCATGAACCGTGATCATCAGCTCGTCCTGTACAACCCGGCGGCCCTGCGACTTCTGCGCCGGGACGAGCTGACCCTCGGCGACCTCGCCTCGAGATGCCTCGACTGCCCGGAACTCGTGGACACGATCGAGACCACCCTGAAGACGCAAGCGCCGACCAGGACGCAGCGCGAGTTCACGATCGGGGCGGGGCAGGATGAAACCGTGGTGCGCGTCACCGCGGTGCCGGTGGTTGACGAGAAAGGCGAAGGCCTCGGCGTTATCGCGGTGCTGCGCGACGTGACGGCGCAGAAGGAAGTCGAGCGCGTGAAAGCGAGCTTCGTCAACATGGTGTCGCACGAGCTGCGGGCGCCGCTGTCCGCCGCGCGCGGCTATCTCGACGTGATCCTGGACGGATTCGTCGGCGACAACCCTGAGAAAGAGCGGAGGATGCTGACGCGCGTGCGCGCGCGCACCGACGGGTTGCTGTCCCTGGTTGACGACTTGCTCACCGTGTCGCGACTCGACCAGCCGAACCTGCCGCGCACCGTCGAGCCGGTCGCGGTGGCGGAGCTTCTCTCGGACACGGTGGAACTGTTCGCGGCGGAGGCAGAGGCGCACCAGGTCCGCATTCAATACGCCGTGCCCGCAACGCAGCTGTCGGTGATGGCGAATCGCGAAGAGTTGCGGCAGCTGTTCACGAATCTCATCAGCAATGCGGTCAAGTACAACCGCGCGGGCGGCTCGGTCACCGTTACCGTGGACATGGTCGGCGAGAACGTTCGGGTCGCGGTGAGTGACACCGGGCTCGGCATACCGGCGGACGCCATCCCCGACCTCGGGCGCGAGTTCTACCGCGTCAAGACTTCCGAGACGCGCGAGATCGTGGGCACAGGCCTCGGGCTGTCGGTGGTCAAGCGCATCCTCGCCGCGTATCACGGCCGCCTCGAGATCGCCTCACGGGAAGGCGAGGGCTCAACCTTCACCGTCTTCCTGCCCAAGCTCGCGACGGCGGGGGAGAAAGCGCCGGCGACCTGAGCCATTCGCCCCGGTCACGCGCCGTTCCGGGCGGCGACGCTCCACTGACTGTATAGCTGCGGCGTGTGCACGCGATGAGGGCTGGAGCGGCAGGCGCCCGCGCCGATTGCCCGCCGCGGATCTCACGACGCGCGGTGCGGCCGGCGCGAGAAGCGCGGGGGCCGCGCGGTCCGAAAAAGCATGGGCCGATCGAGGTGCTCGATCGGCCCACCCTGAAGATCGCTCTGTTGCCCGACGACCGGGGTCGAGGCGACGGATGAGCGCCAGCTACTGCGGCTGGAGCCAGAAATTGACGTAGGTCGTCGCGCCGGCCGTGACCGGGATGTCCTTCCTGGTCTGACCAAGGTACCCGGCCTTGCTTGCGCCGACGACGTAGGTCCCCGCCGGCAAGTCGCTGGCGATCTCGTATACGCCCCACGGCGCCGTGGTTGTGCCCACTGCCCACAAGACGCCCCCGCTGCGCGCGAGGATCGTCGCACCGACAATCGGCGTGCCCGTGTCGTAGTCTTTGACCTGTCCTTTGAGCTTGCCCGAAACCGGGAGTGAGAAGTTGACGTAGGTGGTCGCGCTCTCGGTCACGGTGACGCTCGATTTGGACTGCCGCACGTAACCCGGCATGGATGCGATGACCGTGTAGGTGCCTGCCGGCACACTGGTGCCGAACTCGTATACGCCGTAGGGCGCGGTCGTGACCGTGGTGGCGACTACCGAACCGTCGAGGTACATGCCGATGGCGGCGCCGACGAGCGGGAGGCTGGTGCTCGCGTCCTTTACCTGACCCTTGAGCGGGGCGGGGCGGGGCGCAAGGGCGAAGTTGACGTAGGTCGTGGCGCCGGCGGTCACCGGGATGTGGGCTTTGGTCTGTGTCACGTAACCAGCTTTGGAGGCGACGACGACGTACTCGCCCGCGGGCAGGTTGGTGAGCATGAGGTAAATGCCGCGGCTATCGGTCGTCGTGGCCGCACGCAACTCGCCTCCGAGGTACGCGGCGACGGTGGCGTTCGGTATGTTGATCGTGGTGTCCCGCTCGCGCACTTGGCCCATGAGGATGCCGGAGATCGGGAGGTCGCAGTTGACCTCGACGGTTCCGCCCGCGGGCACGATCACCCCCGCCTGAGTCTGGCCCACGTAGCCCGGCTTGTAGGCCTTCACGGTGTATGCGTCGGGTAGGAGATCGGTAATCGTGTAGGCGCCGCTCGAGTCGGTCGTCGCCGAGCCGCGCAGTTGGTCGCCGCTGTAGGCCTCCACGGTCACGCCTTCGAGATACGTCGCGGTGCCGGCAACGCGCACGCGCCCCGTCACGGCGCCCGGCTGGGCGGGCATTTCGGGGAAGACGAGCAGACCCCAACCGTAGTCGGCGAGGTAGGCATAGCCGCCGCCGAGGACGACGTCGCTGGCGGTGCCCGGCGTGTCCCAATAGGCAACTTCGCCCGGCGCCTGCGGGTTCCACACGGCGATGATGCGCAGCCCGCCGTACTGATCCGGCACGTACACGTACCCGCCCTCGTACTCGACGTCGACCGCATAGTGGGGGGTATTGAGGTGGCCGACTTCGACCGGAGCAGACCGGTCCGAGACGTCTATGATGCGCAGGCCCATCCACGAGTCGGCGACATAGGCGTAGCCCCCGCCGACCGCGACGTCGCGCGCGTAGCCCGGCGTGTCGCACCAGCCGACCTCGACCGGCGTCCACGGGTCGGAGGCGTCTATGATACGCAGCCCCGACCACTCATCGGTGACATAGACGTCGGTGCCGACGGCCGCCACGCCCCAGGACCAGCCGATGGTGTCCCAGTAGCCCATGCCGACCGGGTCCCACGGGTTCGATACGTCAACCACGCGTACGCCGGGGAAGTTGTCAACGACGTAGGCATACTGCCCGGACACGGCGACGTCCACCGGGTCACCGGGGCTGAGCCACGCGCCAGCGAACACCGGATTCGCCGGGTTCGCAAGGCTCCACACCCAGAGGCCGGCAGCATCCGTAGTGTAGAGGTAGTCCCCGGCCACGACCATGCTGTTCACGCCGCTCCATAGGTCGAAGAAGCGGACATGTGTCGGGTTGGACTTGTCCGACACGTCTACGACGCGGATTCCCGGAGGGCCATCGGCGAGGTATACGTAATCGCCGCTGACGGCGACGGCGCGGGCCCGCCCGGGCCGCTCGAGGTACGACCGCTCGACCGGGTCTTTCGGCGTCGGCAGCTCGGCGACGCGCAGGCCGCCGAAGTCGTCGGCGATATAGACGTAACCGACGGGCAGGTCTTCGAAGCCTTCTTGGAGATACATATAGCCGGGCTGGACGGCAACGTCGGTGGCGAATCCCGGGGTCACGACGGCACCGGCCTCGGTTGGATTGGCGGGGTCGGACACATCAATCAGCCGCATGCCCGCATGGTTGTCGGCCACGCACACATAGCCGCCGAGCAGTGCCACCTTGCGGGCGTAACCCGGCGTATCGCAGCGAGCCACTTCGAATATGGTGAACGGATCCGAGACGTCGATGACGCCCAGGCCCGCGTGGCCGTCCGCGACGTACACGTACGGTCCCGTGAAGCGGCCCGAGATCGCCACACCCCAGGCGTAGTCGGCGGTGCCAAGCGTTCCCTCGGCTTGCGGCGCTGCCGGATTGGAGACGTTGACGACTTGGATGCCGCCGTAGCCGCATGCGAGATAGGCGCGTCCCTGCGCGACCGCTATGTCCACGATGTCGCCGGAGACATAGAAATACCCCGCCCACGCCGGCTCCTCGAGGTCGGTCAGATCGATGATGACGAGGCCCGTGTCCGCCGCGACATACGCATACAGCTTCTGGTTTTCCTCCTCGCCGACGGTCTGCACGACGACCTTCCAGGCCCAGCCACCTGCCGGCACGGTGTTGACGTGAACGGGGTTGAGGGGATCGGACACGTCGACCACCTCCACGCCCTCGTAGCCGTCGGCGATGAACACCAGGTTTCCCAGAGCCGTCACGTTCTGGGCATATCCAGAGGTGTCGTAGATGCTCAGCGGCACCGGGTTCAACGGGTTGGCAATGCCGTAGATGCGCATCCCGCTGAGGCCGTCGGCAACGTATGCGTAATCGCCGATCGCAGCGACTCCCAGTGCCCAATCGGGCGTGTCGGAGTCGGCGACCTCGACGGGCTGCTCCGGGTCGACGACGTCCACGACGCGGACGCCGGCGTACTCGTCAGCGACATAGGCGTATCCGGAGTCCACCGCCACGGCACTCGGCCATGCGACGGGGGTAGGGGTTGTCCACCACGAGACCTCATACGGCCACGGGGGATCAGACACGTCGAGGACAACCACGCCGCCGGACCCCATGGTGACGTACGCATATCCGTAGGGGGAGAGGGTGATGCTCTCGATGAACGGCTCCGGCCAGTCTCCCGCTTGCTCGGGCGCGGTGGGATCGGAGACGTCAATGACGTTGAGACTGCACCCGTCAACGCCGACGTACGCGTACCGTCCTCGAGCGGCGACGGCACGGTGGTACATCGGCTCTTCATCCTCCGGTGTCTGGATGACGATGCCGCCGACGAACTCCGGGCGTGCGGGATCGGATACGTCCACGATCCGCAGACCTCCGTAGCCGGCCGTCACGTAGGCGTAGTCCCCCCAGATCGCGAGCCTCACGGCGTTAGCATCTTCAAAGGCGCAATTGCCGACGCGAACGGGGTTCTCCGGGTCAGTGATGTCTATGATGACAACGCCCTGGCACGCCGCCGCGACATAGGCGTAATCGCCGACGACCTCGACATCCGAGGCAGCGCCCGGGCTGGTATCGCCGACTGCGACCTCCACCGGTAAGGTAGGATCGGACACGTCTATCACGCGCAGGCCGGCAGAGCTATCCGCGACATAGGCATAGGCGCCGGACACGTCAAGGGCGACGGCCCAGTTGGGCGTGTCGCAGTAGCCCAACTGCACCGAGCTAAAGGGATCGGTTACATCCAGCACGGTGAGCGCGCCGGCTGCTGCGACATACGCGTAACCATCCTGCACCACGACATCGTACGGGATGCCGCCCACCAACTGCCCCTCGGGCGGCCACGTGCCGCCTTCGGCGCCGACCGGCGGCGCGACCGCGCCGGCGATGACCACGAGCAACCCGATGAAGCTGACGACGGGCGCAATCCGGACAGCGCTTTTCATATCTCCCTCCGGGCCGGTGGGTTCGGGACGATCGTCCCCGTCTCGAGGCGGGTATCCAAGAAGCCGAGTGCTCGTCGGGTCAACGAGTGTTCGGCGAGCGCGGATCGGGATAGGGGAAGTACGCGGGCGTCCTGGAGCGAGCCGGCAGCGGCTCTCCAATGCGCCCCCGGAGTCGCGGAAGTCAGTGTCGCGTGGACGGCCATTGTCCAACTCCGCATGTGCCGCCGCGCGGGCTGCGAAACGCAGGTACATACGTCACAGGAGTACGCTCGCGTCCGCGGCAACGCCCGCTCCTCGCGGCACGCCTACGCCACGATCGGCGGGAAAGGTGTAACAACGGCGAGCGCCCGCACGTCGGTCACCACAGCGTGTATTCGACAGCTAACCAGTGGGCGTATTCGTTGCTTGCGCCGCCAATCCCTTCTCTTTCGCGGCAAGATTCGTGCCATCGCGGCGCCGCCCTTGGGGCCGTTACGTATCGGCGGCGGGGCCGGGCGATGCCCTGGCGGATGCACGCGCGTGACGCCGTACGGTTTGCAAGGTGTGTCGCGTGCCCGCGGCGAATGCGCCAGCAGGCGCTGCCGGTCCGGGTGTATGGACCGAACAGCCGCTATCTCGCGCGAGCGACGCCAGAGGATGGCGCGGTCATGCAGCTAGCCGTGTGGACACAACCGTATGTTGACCTGCGATCGTCCGCCGACATCGCGCCGCTGCTCGACCGCTTGGCGCAGGGCGGCGTCGGCCTGTTGTTCCCATGCGTGAAGTCGGAGGTGCATTTCACGGGCGGGAAGTCGCTCGCGCACTTCTCCACTGACCGCATCGAGGAAAGCCCGCTCGGGGACGTTCTGGAGCCGCTGTGCGCCGAAGCCCGCAAGCGCGGGCTGGCCGTTCACCCCTGGTTGTGCGCGCTTCTGGAGGGCGATTCGACGTTCCTGCGCGAGCATCCCGACGCAGCGTGCTGCGCCTTCGACAACTTGAACGCGGAGGTGCGCACGGGGATGGCATGCCCGGCCCACGCGGAGACCCGGACGTTCGTCCGCGATATCGTGGGCCGGATCGTCGAGGATTACGACGTCGGCGGCGTGCACCTCGATTTCATCCGCTACCCCGGACTTCGCACGTGCGCATGCTCGAAGTGCCGCCGGGATATGGCGCGCGAGATTGGCGCGCGCCCGGAGGACATTCTCACCAGCGGCGCGGCGCGGCGCTGGTGGCTGGCGCGACGGCGAGACAACATCTCGCGGCTCGTCGAGTCGGCGAGTGAAGCGGCGCACCGCAGCGGTAAAGAAATGTCGGCCGCGGTGTTCTGCGATTATCCGCGCGCGCTTGACGAAGTCGGCCAGGACTGGGTGGACTGGTGCCGCCGGGGGCTGGTTGACATCATCGTGCCGATGAACTATAGGGAGCGGCTGACTGATTTCCTCGCGGCGGCCGTCGAGCATCGAGCTCTCATCGGCGACGATGCCAGGATTCTTGAGGGTATAGCGAAGACGACGGAAACGGTATCATTGAGTCCGGCGGAGTTGGCGGCGCAGGTTGCAGCCGCGCGGGACCTCGGCTGCGCGGGCGCGTCCATCTTTGCCGCGCGCAGCTTGACCGAAGATGACCTGGCGGCGCTACGCGCGCTGCGCTGAAGCTCGGCCGCCTTGCGCTCTTCGCTCGGGAGGATAGGATCATCAACGTCGTCCTGATAGTCGCCGACACGCTGCGGGCGGACTACTGCGGCTGCTTGGGCAATCCGTGGGTGCGCACGCCGAACATTGACGCGCTGGCCGCCGCCGGCGCGTGCTTCGACTCGTTCTACGCCGCGAGTTTTCCCACAGGGCCGATGCGGCAGGATCTTCACTCCGGCCGGTACACCTTTGTCAACATGCGCTGGGGCACGCCATGGCGAAAGCAGGACAAGACTCTGGCGCAGGTGCTGCGCGGGCGCGGGTATGTGGCCGCGCTGATCGGCGATACGCCGTCGAACCGAGGCTTTGAGACCGGCTTCGATCATTTCGAGATTATCCCCGGGCAAAGTGGCGCGGACCTCAACCCCACCGGCCGCGGGCGTCCATTGCCCGCGAGCGCGCGCAAGCTGCGGACTCCGATCCGGCGGCTGCGCAACATCCTGCGCACCGAAGCCATGTGGCGCGGGGAGGAGGATCGCTTCGTCGCGCAGACGATGCGCGCGGCTGTGGCGTGGCTCGAATCGCAGTACCGTTCGACGCGGCCCGTCTTCCTCTTCGTGGATACGTTCGATCCGCACGAGCCGTGGAATCCGCCGCAGCATTACATCGATCTGTATGATCCGAATTACCGTGGCGATGAGCTGTTCGAGCCGGCATACGAGCCCGCCGATTACGCGAGCGCGGCCGAGATTCGCTACATGCGGTGTCTCTACGCGGCCGAGGTGACGCTGGTGGATCGGTGGATCGGGTATCTGCTGGACGCACTGGAACGCCTGCGCATGTCCGACGACACGCTGGTGTTGCTGACGAGCGACCACGGGTTCTATCACGGCGAGCACGGCTTGATCGGCAAGGTTCAACTGCAGCGGAACGGCGTCATCTGTCGCCGCTATCCGCTCTATCGGACGATTCTGCAGGCGCCGCTTATCATGCGCGGGCCGGCGGTCAAGGCGGGCAGAAAGGTGGCCGCGCTGTGCCAGCCGCCGGATCTGATGCCGACGATTCTCGATTTCGTCGGGGCGCCGATACCGGCGACGGTGCAGGGCGCCTCGCTGCGGCCGCTCATGGAGGGCAAGCGCGGCGGTGCGCGGGAGGCCGTGGGCAGCTACACGTTTCTCCAGGACGCGGCGGTGAGGTCTCCTTCGACGCTGCGGACGAAGGACTGGAGTTACATCTACGGCGGCGACGAGGCGGCCAGCGAGTTGTACGACCTGCGGAGCGATCCCGACGAGCAGAACAACGTGCTGCCGACGCGCCGCGCCCAAGCGGAGCGGCTCCACGCCCGTTACGTCGAGTTCCTGGAGCGCGTGGGGTGCCCGCGCGAGTACCTGGAACTGCGCGCCGAGTTCGACCCGAAGCCACGCAAGGGGCTACCGCGGCAGCGCTGGCTGTGAGTGAGGGCCGGGGCGGCGCTCTACGCGAACATCATTCTGAAGACCAGGTCACCGACGCGGGCCCTCGCGGGGGACGGCCTGCGCTAGTCCGCCACGTAGCCGATGGCGCGCAGGTGTCTCAGCACGCTCGGCGACAGGGCGCGGGGCTCTTGAGGGTATCGCGCCCACCAGGCGATGGAGCGCGCGCTGTCTCGGGCCAACGCGATGAGCCGTTCTCGCGACTCGGCCGCCGCAGCCGGGTCACCGGCCAGGTTGCGGCGCTCGCCGGGGTCGGCTCGCAGGTCATAGACCTCTACCGCCCGGGATTCGGTATGGAAGATCACCTTGTGCTCGGGCGTCCGCAGCGCCTTGAGTTCCTCGCCGCGAAGGGCGCTCTCTGCGTACATCTCGCGCCCGTCGCGTGATGCCGGTCCATTGCTCAGGTTCTCAAGCAACGTTTGCCCCCGCACACCGCGTGGGATCGGCAGGCCGACGACGTCCAGCACCGTTGGCATCAGGTCAATGAGGCCGACCAACCTAGACACCCTTTTGCCCGCGTGGTGTCCATGCGGGAACTTGATCAGCAGTGGCACGTGAAGCAGCTCGTCGTACATGCTATGTCCATGCTCCCAGCCGCCGTGATCCCAGAACTCCTCCCCGTGGTCGGCGGAGATGATGATGAGGGTGTTGTCATACATCCCCGATTCACGCAGGTGCTTCAGGAGACGCCCAAGCCATCGGTCGGCGTATCGCACTCCATCGTCATACAACGCCTCCATGTAACCCTTGTCGTCGGGAGTCAGTTTCGCGCGGCCGGAGCGCATATCGGAACGCAGTTTGACATAGAACTCGAGTGTAGAGTGAAAAGGGGGGTGCGGAAAAGCGGCGAGGGTCGCGGGTGATTTCTGGGGCGGATCATAGGGCGCGTGCACGTCCATGAGGTGTATCCATAGGAAGAAGGGCTGGTGTCCCTGCCGCGACAGCCACGCGCAGGTATCGTTGATCACCCGCCTGGCCCTTACGATATCGCGCTCCCCACCGCCCGAATACCGCGGAGGGTCGTGCAGCGCCCTGGCAACAGCCCGACCTAGTGAGGTCCGGACAAACCACGCTTCGTACCGTCCGAGCCGTGGTAAGGCCGGCGCCCTCTGGCCGGCAGCATCAGGCGCGCAGCGGAAACTGACGAACCCGCTGGCGAAGCCTCGATCGCGTCTGAGGTGACCGTTCGTCAGTTCCGCCCGAGTCATGTACCCCGCTCTTCGCAGCAGCTCAGGCAAAGTCGGGTCTGGCGTGAGAACTCCTCCCTCGCGGGAAGGGCGGCTCGTTCGCACCATCGGACGCCCGGCGCCGACCTCCGACGGGAAACGGGACGCGAGCATCGAGCCCATGGAGGGAACGGTCCAGGGCGCAGGAGCAAGAGCATTCTCGAACAGGACGGCGTCGCGGGCAAAGCGATCCAGTTCCGGGGTCAGGCCTTGCACACTGCCATAGCAGCCGAGCCGGTCAGCGCGCAAAGCGTCAACGATGACCAGCAGCACGTTCGAAGCGCCTGGAGACGGCGCGGGGAACGCGATACGTATTCCCGCCAACCCAATGACCAGCAGGAAAGCAACCGGCCAGAAGGTCCACACACGCGCCCATGAGCGATGCTGCGTGGGGGCGACTCTGGTGCCGGCGCATTTGCGCCATATCAGCCAGATCGCAGCGAAGGCGGCCGCACCGGCAGTGACTGCGCCTATCTTCTCACCGGCGCTGGTGCCATTGGCTGCCCCTCGCATCCATAAAGCCCCGCCGAGTAGATAACCGGCTGCCAGGCCGGCTGCGGCGGGAGCGCCGCTGACGCGCCGCCGGGCGGCAAGCACGGCAGCAAGCGAGACGAACGCCCCGACCGCGCTGCTGACCAGGACGACTTTCGCGGCAAACAGAGCCAGGACATCAGCCGGCAGGTCGAGTTCAGCGCGGGCGGTCATGAAGTAGGCGGTCAGCGCCCCCGCGCCGACTGCCGAGTACAAGCGCCAGACCTTCGCAGGGCTCAGAGGCCGCAGCAAGGCAATGATGCCTCCGAGAACGCCCGCCGGGATGAGCGCGGCGGCGCCCAACGCGGAGTAGATGCCGACGGTTAGCGCCCACAACGGCCACAGACCGTCGGCGGCGGGTGAGCGCTGGTGCGCCACCGCGGGCGCCAGCGCTTCGCTGACGCCGACGGCCATGCCGATGAACATCCCGACAGTGGCCGCGACCCTCAAATGTGCTCGCATTTGGCGCCAGATCCGACCTTGAGTCCTTTTTCAGTATGACCACCCGGGCCGATGGTAGCCTCCGACAGCCAGAGGCCGCTACCTTCCTACTCAGATGGCGTTGCCGTCCGAGCGCCTCCGGCACCCCGATGGGGTGCCGGAGGCGCAGAGTCGCCCAGCCGAGGCATCGGCCTCCGACCCACGGAGGTGGGGGCTTCGCCTCGCCGGCTGCCCGGCCCCGGCACACTTGCGGCGGGGCTGGCGGGCGTGTCTTGTACGGCGGACGTGCTTACCCGCAGCGGCGTCGAAGGGCGCACGCCCGCCGCCGCTTCGGCCCTACCGGCTCACAGCAGCCCACGGATATCAGGAATAGGGATAATCGACCCACTTTATCTCGTTCGGCATCGCGAGCAGGGCCATCGTCTCGTAGAAGCCGGCCCGGTAGTACTTGACGTGACCGTCCACGAACGCCACGACCATGGTGATCGGGATGGTCGGTGGATCGCCGCCCAACTCGACCGGCGTGACGTGGGCGTTGCTGTACCGCTGGCTGTAGCCCTCGTGGGCGCCGTAGGACATGCAGCCGCCCATCGGCTTCCACACCGGGTCGTCGAAGTTGCCCACCGCGTTGGAGCACGCCCAGAACCACTGCGGGTTAGTGGTGTCGCCGACGTACCCCAACATGACCGCGACGTCCCAGATGAGCCCGAGGTCACTGACGTAGTCCGATGCGTAGATGCCGGTGCCATAGGGGTAGTGGACGCAGCTCCACCAGTAGGAGCCGGCCCAACCCCACTCGCCAAGGCGACCGGTCTTGCGCACGCCGATTGCCGGCCCCGAAGTCAGCACCACGGTCTCCATCTGGCGCCACTCCTCGCGCCGGATGAGGGTGGGGCACTGGAACAGGTCGAGGCTTTTGACATACGGCGTCAGGAGGTCCGCTATCTGCCAGTAGTCGGCGGATCCCAGGCTTGCGCCGTCCGCCGTAGCGATGGTGATGTAGGAGTTGGCGGGGTCAATGGCGTGGGATGTCACACGGTCGGAGGTGCTGCACGCGGCTGGGAGCACCTCATCGTAGTCCTGGGCGTACATGATCGCCGCCAGGGCGATCTGCTTGCAGTTGGAGATACAGGTGGCCTTTCTCGCCGCCTCCCGCGCTCGGGCGAACACGGGGAACAGGATGGCGGCGAGGATTGCGATGATCGCAATCACCACCAACAGCTCAATCAGGGTAAAACCGCGGTTCTTTCGCATGCTGATCTTGCCTCCTTTGGCCACGCGAAAGCGCTATGGCTACCGATTGATAGATAGCAATTGGAGCCGCTGTCTCGTGCCTCACCTCCTTCCCGGCCCCGCATTACGCGGTTGATTCCTTTGGGGCAACACCAAGGCAAGCGTGCCGCGTCGCGCGCGGCTCGCAGCGCTGGCTACTCGTATTCTATCCTGAATTGCGGTTCCTGTAAACCCGTGGCAGGGGTTCGCGCGTCCGTTGTCAAGCCCCGCCTGAAAGCGGATGTGACCGCGCAGAGTGGGGATGACCGCACAATGTCCCGGCGGCCGGGTGTGGCCGCCCGGTCACAGCCGAGGGCGGCTGCGCCACATCCGGGTGCGCACCGTCACGATACCCAGCAAACTCGATGACACCCCTCAAAGCCGGAAGCACGCGGTGGACCAGAGCCAGCGCTCAAATCGGCTCGCCGAGCGACGATGCCCGCCGCTTGGACGCTACCTGCCAACGGCCGCATGGAGCGAGCGCGCGGCGTCGAGCGCGACGTCCTCGATCTGGTCCCCAGCGGACAGTGATTCCTGGACGCCCTCCGGATCCCACGTCTCCTTGGCGACGAAATAGCCCAGGCAGTGGTTGGCGACCGCGAGCACGAACTCGTATTCGCCGGTCATGATGTGCTTGAGCTTCGCGGTGAACTCCGGGTGAGGCTCTCCGGGGATGGTGATCATCTGTGCGGGGCCGATGGCGATGAACTGCATGTCGCAGGTGGTCGTGTTGTCGGAGTCGAGGCGCACCGGCAGAAGGCCGGCACGGATCGCCTCAAGGAGGTCCGGCGTGGTGACCGGGAAGCGTACGCGGTCGCAGGCTATCCTGATCCCGGGCTGCCGGACGGGCTCCGCGCCCCGGGCCGCCTCGATGGCGGTCTTGGCGAGGGTGGTGCCCATGCGCTCGAGCCATTCTTCGGAGCCGGACATGTCGGCGGGCTCGATGCCGCCGAGGGCACCGTTGATGAACAGAGTCACTCCGCCAAGCGCCTTCGATACGTCGCGGTACAGGTAGTCGGCCCAATCGGCCGAGACAACGGTGCTCGCGGCGGGCAAAGCGTCGGGGTGGCTGCCGAAGTTGACGACTGTCGCCATGTTGTCGCCGGACTGCGCGTCGCGCACGAGCATGACGGTGACGCTCGGATCGAAGACACCGGGGTTGTGCCAGTTGTGGGCGACGTTGGCCATGACGCGCTCGGGCTTGCCCTCGCGCTCCTCGACGGCGATGGGGAGATCGGCCTCGCCGAATGCTATGCTGGCAGGCCGCAGGTTCTCCGCCGCCTGAGCGATGGCCTGAATCGAGCGCCCAATGACCCAGCTTACATAGTCGAGGTTGACGGCTTTGCCGTGCGGGCCGAAGATGCCGAGGGTACACGGAGCGGAATGGGTGTGGGTGCAGGTCACGACGATGTTGTCGGGGTCGAATCCTGGCGCGCCCTGCTTGATGGCGTCAACCCACTGCGCGTAGAGGTAGATGAGGTCGAGGCTGAGCAGCGCGATCTTCGTCTCGCCGTCATCGAGCACCAGGGCCTTGACGTGGAGGTTGTCATGGATGCCGCTCTGGGGGCGGGTATCCCAATAGCCATCGAGGTAAAGAGGCTGGTTGCTGTGGAAGAGTTCGGCGGGGCCGTCCGTCCCCGGGGGGAGCGGGGTCACCAGCACGTCGGCCACTCCGGCGCGCAACTGCGCGGCATCCACCGGCGCGGCGCCAAACGCGACGCCGAGGAGCAGCGCGACGACGATTAGCACGACGCACCCGACCATGAGACACCTCCCGGATTACCCTTCACGCCAACCCAGCCCCCGCTTCCACTGCATGCCTTCCGCAGTCGCGGCATAAGTCCCTGCGCGGACGGCGCTCATGAGCCGCCGTGCAGGAGGCGCGCGCCCGCGCTACGAATCTATGCGGTGCAAACATGAGAGGGTTGTTTCCGATTGTCGTCGTCGGCCTGCTGCTTGCCGCCGCCGGGTGCGCGCGCCAGGACCGGCTCGAACGCGCCGCGGGGAAGCAGATCGAGGTCTCCGTGTTCCTCGGCGGATATGGTCTCGACTTCTTTCACGACGTCGCGCGCAGCTACGAGCGGACGCACCCCGGTGTCAAGGTCAACCTGTGGGGCGACCCGCGCAACATCGAGAAGCTGCGGCCGCGCTTCCTCGCGGGCGACCCGCCCGATGCCTTCTGGGCGTTCCTGCCGATCTGGCGGCTGGCGGACGGAGGCGCGCTGCACCCGCTGAACGAGAGCCTCGAGACGCCGGCTTATGGCCAGGACATCACATGGGGCGAGAGCTTCGTGCCCGCCGCGCTGGCGACGACGGTCGTCGCCGGCACGACCTACTTCGTGCCGACCGACTTGAGCGTTCACTTGATGTGGTACAACGCCGGCATGTTTCGGGAGCACGGCTGGCAGGTGCCGCGCACGTGGCCGGAGTTCTATTCGCTGTGCGAGCAGATTAGGGCTGCGGACATCGCGCCCATCGCCTTCCAGGGGCGATATCCCGATTACGCGTTTCCGATCCTGCTCAACTACTTCCAACGCAAGGCGGGGGAGCGGCCGCTGTTCGCGCTGATCAACCTGGAGCCGGGCGCATGGCTGCATCCGGACATGCTCGAGGCCGCGCGCGTGCTCCGCGAGATGATGGTCAAGGGCTATTTCCAGCCCGGCTGCATGGGGATGACCCACACCGAGGCGCAGATGGAGTTCGTCAACGGGCGCGCGGCGATGGTTCCCTGCGGCACGTGGCTCAAGGCGGAGATGTCGAACACGACGCCTGACGACTTCGAGATGTCCTGCTTCAACTACCCGACGGTGCCGGGCGGGAAGGGCGATCCGTCGGTGGCAGGGATATCGCTGGGTTATTGGTGCGTGCCCGCCAAGGCCGCCAACGTCGAGGGCGGGGTGGACTTCCTGAAGTGGCTGACGTCGCTGGACAATGCCAACAAGTTCTGCAAGGAAAAGGATACGCTGTTCGCGGTGAGGGGTGCGGACAAGTACGTCGCCAAGGAGCTGGCGCCTGCGGTCGAGATCATGAACCGGGCGACGTACACGTGGGCGGCCATGATCGGCAATTGGTACCCGGAGCTGAGCAAGCGGATCGGGGACGGCCTGGCGTCACTGATGACCGGCAACATCACACCGGAGGAGTTTTGCCGCCGCCTGGAGGACATGAGCGACCGCACCCGGCGCGATGCGCGAACGCCGAAATACCGCCTCGAACTGCCGCCGGGGGCTGCATCATGAGAAACGACGCGCGGCGAGCGGTGGTGTTGCTGCTGCTTCCGGCGTGCGGGTTGTACGCGCTGCTCTTCCTCTATCCCGTCGCGAGCAGTCTCGTGCTGAGCCTCTATGACTGGGACGGCTTCACGCAGCACCGGCAGTTCGTCGGGCTGGGCAATTTCAGCAGGCTGCTGACCGACGATCCGATGTTCTGGACCGCGCTCAAGCACAACCTGTTCTTCCTCAGCGTGCCCACGGCGGTGATCCTCGTGACGGCTCTGTTCTTCGCGGCGGCCCTGAGCAGCGACGTGTGGGGCGCGCGGTTTTTCCGCATCACGTATTTCTTCCCGAACATCATCAGCATGGTGGCGATCACCTTGCTGTGGTTCTTCATCTACAACCCCAACTTCGGGCTGCTCAACGGCGTGCTGGGGAAGCTCACGGGGGGCAAAGTCAGCATCGTGTGGTTGGACCCCAACCACATCATGGGCTCGCTGGTGGCGCCCATCGTGTGGTGCAGCCTGGGGTTCTACCTCATCCTCTTTCTGGCGGGCATGGAGAATATCCCGCAGACCTATTACGACGCGGCGAAGGTGGACGGCGCCAATGCGTGGCAGCAGTTCCGCAGCATCACCGTGCCGCTGCTGTGGGACGTGATCACGATGGCGGTCGTCTTCCTCATCATCGGCGGCCTGCGCATCTTCGACCTGATCTACGTCATGGCGCTGGGCTATCCGAACGAGCAGAGCCAGGTCATCGCGACGTATCTTTACGAACAGGCGTTTAACAACGCCCACATGGGCTACGGCATCGCCATCGCGGTGGTGCTGTTCGTTCTGGTCTTCGCCGCCACGTCGGTCGCCATGCGCATCATGCGCCGGGAGCAGCTGGAGTACTGATGGCAGCGACGAGTCACAACAAGTCGCCTGCGCGCGCAGCCGGGCTTGCGGTCCTCTACGCGATCCTCGTCGCCTACGCCGGCGTCGTCATCCTGCCCATGATCTGGCTGCTCTACACGTCGCTCAAGACCAACCAGGAGATCTTCGCCGGCGCATGGTCGCTGCCCCAGGCGGCGCACTGGGAGAACTACGTGTACGCGTGGGTGCGCGCGGGGATCGGCCGGTACTTCCTGAACAGCGTGTTCGTGACGGTGGTGTCGGTGGCGCTGATCCTGCTGGTGTCCGCGATGGCGGCGTACGCGCTGACGCGCTTCCCGTTCCGCGGCAACCGGATGATCTTCTACGCCTTCCTCGGGGGGCTGATGATACCGACGCAGTTGGCGCTGGTGCCGCTGTTCTTTCTGATCAACAGCATGCGCTTGCTCGACACGTATGCCGGGCTGATATTGGTGTACGTCGCGTTCTCGCTGCCGTTCACGGTGTTTGTGCTCTCGGCGTTCTTCCGCACGCTGCCGCACGAGCTGGCGGAGGCGGCGCTGATTGACGGCTGCACGCACATGCAGGCGTTCTGGCGCGTGATGATGCCGCTCGCCAAGCCGGGGCTGGTAACGGCGGCGATTTTCAACTTCCTGGGCATCTGGAACGAGTATCTGTTCGCGTTGGTGCTGATCTCGAGCGAGAAGCTGCGCACGCTGCCGCTCGGCCTGGCGAACCTGCTCATCGTGTCGCACTACGAGTCGGACTGGGGGGCGCTGTTCGCGGGGCTGGTGATGGTGATGATCCCGACGCTGCTCGCATACAGCCTGCTGCAGGGCCAGTTGACCAAGGGCATCACCGTCGGCGCGCTGAAGGGCTGAAAGTGCCGCGGCCATTGACCGAGGCGAGCTGGACGGCGCTCGACCGATGATCGCCGAGTACAAGAATCGAATCCACGTCTTGGTAGTTGCCGGTGTCCTCGTGCAACTCCTGGTGCCGTTCGTCGCTTTCCACGAATCTGGAGCCGCGTACGGCGCAGGCTTTGCTCTCGGGGCGGCCGGGACGCTGTCTCTCGTCGCTGGCTTCTGCTACTACGCCAAGGCCAGAGGACATCACCCGGCATGGGGGCTGCTGGGTCTGGTGCTCGGCCTGATAGCGATCATCATCCTCGCATGGCTGCCGGACCGGACGCAGGACGAACCGGGCGGGGACGCGGCCCCGACGGCGGACTGAGACGGCTCCGGAAGTGTGTGGCTGCTGTCCGTGAATGGCGGCCAGCTGTCAGCGAACGCGACTAGCGGCCCGGCTCCCGCAGGGCTATGTAGTCGTACATCACGTAGCTGTTCTTCTCCGGGTACACGACCAGCACGTTGGAGCCCGCGACGAGCGCCTGGCGAGGAACGCGGATGCGATAGTGCTGCGGCACGCCGACGTCTGCGACGCAGTAGGTACCCGCTTGGCCGCCGTCGGCGAGTTGCAGCGAGGCGAGCTTGCGTCCGTTCAACTCAACGCGATAGACGGGAGGAGAGATGTGGGCCGCCGACATTGTGTCGGCGAAGACGATGTGGAGCAGAAGCGAACGTTGCGGCACGGCCTGTAGATCGAAACGGATGGTCCAGGGGTGCACCTTGCTCCCCGCGAAGTCGTCCAGCGGGCCGGGGTGAATCCAATACCAGTCGCGATCCGGGCGGCTCTCGCCCACGGTGTAAGCGTGGGTTTCCTGGAACTCCTCGGCGTATAGCTTGAAACCCTCGAAGTCCCAGCAATGCGGGCCGCCGGCGAACTCCTCGCAGCTGTCATCTAATGTGCCGATTTCCCACAGCAGCTTGCCGCGCGGGATGCTCGGGGCCAGTCGGACTTGCGCGACGTTCAGCCCCTCTTCGGTCACCGACACTGTCCGTGCTTTCGCCGAGGCGTGCGGCCCCTGCCGCGCGATGAGGTCGTATTCGCCCGGAAATACGCCGGAGATTCGGAAGGCCTGGCCCGGGCTGCATGTGGTCCAGAAGATGTAACGGTCGTTGCGCAGCACGACGCGCACGGGTTCTTGCAAGCTGCTGGGGGCGACCTCGCCCCGAACGGTCGCTGGTTGACCGACTTCCTCCGCTAGCCACGGCGGGGGCCAGTGGCGCCGATCCTCGTCACCACGAGCTGAGGCCGCGGCGTACATCTGACGAATCGAGCCGCCCCGGGTCAGCATGTAGAAGACCGGCCCGTACAGCTTGCGCCATCCCCGGCGGACGCGCGCCGACGACGGCCGCGAGGTAGGGAATACGCCGTAGTGCCCGGCCTCGAACATGGTGAGGATGATGCCGTCGTGCAGTGTGAGATCGCGCTGATCCGGACCGCGACACCAGTGCTTGAGGCCATAGACCGCCCACACGCTTTCCCGCGTCATCGGGTCAACCAGGCCGTGCGCGCTCCACGGCTCCCATCGACGGCTCAGCGTGTACTTCCAGTCGTGGTCGGCCCAGCGGCCGGTGCGCTGGGGCGTCAAGGCGTAGTCGGCGAAACGCTCCGCACACCGCAGCACCGCGCGCAGCTGCCCGAGTTCCATCTCACCCGCGCCGGGCTGATGCGCGGCAGTGATGTAGGAATAGAACCCCGGATCGCCTCGCTGGAGCACAACGTGCCAATCCACGATGAGCGGGGATGCCCAGGCCGCGCCGGGGTCGTAGAACCGTCCGCGCACCGCGACGTCCACGTACTGCCGGGTTCGCGCACAGACGCGAGCGCTCTCCATCGTCGGATTGCCGTGCTTGGTGAAGCCGTAGTAGCCCTCGGGCACGTTGCAGTCCAGGTACATGCCGTCCTCGGCCAAGACGTTCGCAGCGCCCGTGAATCGGAACTCGCGGACGCCGACCCGCTCCGTATCGAACGCGACTTCGACGATGCCGTTGCTGAGGGTCCAAACCGGGCCGTGCCGAATGAGCTTGACGGCAGGGCACGCGTTCGGGCTGGGCGCGGCCGGCGCACTCGCGCCAGCTCGCGGAAGCAGCATCGCTGCGGCAACTATCAGCCACGGACGACAGTTCACGTATCGCATTCCCTTCCTGCGGCGCGGCGTTTCCATTATCGCACACTCGACCAGGCGTGACCAATCCGGTCAGCGGCTGTCAGGCGGCCTTGTCCCGGCGTTCGCGGCATTGCTTTCCCGCGCGGCTTGGGCTAGAATCGCAGCGGCGCGCGGGCTCGATGGAACGCGCGGCATCCCCGAGTAGAGAGGAATATGAAATGAGCGCTTCGCGGAGTCCAACGATCATTGGCGAGCCGCTGCCGAACATGCCGTGGGAGGACAAGCCGCAGGGCTATGCGGGTGTGATGTGGCGGCACAGCGGCAACCCGGTCATCCCGCGCGACTTATTCCCCGGTGCCAACAGCATCTTTAACAGCGCGGTGGTGCCGTTCGACGGCGCGTTCGCGGGGGTGTTTCGCTGCGACGACACGCGGCGGTTCATGCAGCTCCACGCCGGGCAGAGTAAGGACGGCGTGGCGTGGCACATCAACTCGGAGCGCATTCATTTCGCCTGCGACGACGATCCCGACGTGACGCGCTGGGAGTACGGCTACGACCCGCGCGTGTGCTGGATCGAGGACCGGTATTACGTGACGTGGTGCAACGGCTACCACGGCCCGACCATCGGAGTGGCGTGGACGACCGACTTCGAGACCTTCCACAAGATGGAGAACGCGCTGCTGCCGTTCAACCGCAACGGGGTGCTGTTCCCGCGCAAGATCGGCGGCAAGTACGTGATGCTCAATCGCCCGAGCGATAACGGGCACACGCCGTTCGGGGATATCTTCCTCAGCCACAGCCCGGATCTCGTCCATTGGGGCTGCCACCGCCACGTCATGTCGCCGAGCGGCGGCTGGCAGAGCACGAAGATCGGCGCGGGGCCGGTGCCTATCGAGACGACCGAGGGGTGGCTGTTGATCTACCACGGCGTGCTGACGAGCTGCAACGGGTTCGTGTACAGCGCGGGGGCAGCACTGCTCGACCTTGAACAGCCGTGGAAGGTGATGTACCGCACCGCGCCCTACATCATGTCGCCGCAGGAGCTGTACGAGTGCGTCGGCGACACGCCCAACGTCGTGTTTCCGTGTGCCGCCCTCGCCGACGCGCCCACGGGGAGGATCGCGGTGTACTACGGCTGCGCGGACACGGTCACCGGTCTTGCATTCGCGCACGTGGACGAGTTGATAGAGTTCACGAGGTCGAACTCGCGGGTGTAAGCGGATGGATGTGGCGCGGCATCCGGAAGATCCGCGCCTCCGCGAAGGCTATCACAGGGATCGTTTCTCGCGCGCCACGTCCTTTGGGTCATTGCCATCGCGCAGGCCGAGGAAGCGCGGGTGGCGCAGCCTGCCGTCCGGCGTCCATTCGGTGAATCCCACGTGGCACACCGACTCCCGCCTCACCCAGTGCACGGCCAGGCGCGGGACAGCCGTTTCGGCGAATGGCCGATCATCGGTCTGTCGCGGAGCGAGCATATCGGTGAGGGGGTCGAGCGTGTCGTCGTCATAGCCGGTACCCACGCGCTCCGCGTAACGCAGGTCGCCGCCCTCGTAGTATCCGATGAGCAGCGCGCCGAAGGCGATGCGGCAGCCGGGCGGGGCCAAAGCCCCGCCCGGCTATCGCCGGCTTCACAACGGACGCCGGCCGCACTCGCGCTATTGCTTGCGCTGCTCGAGCCGCAGGGGAACGTTGTTCGCATCCGTGATGCGCAGGCCGCCGGCCCAATCGGCGCCGCCGTTGAGCACCTTCATTAGGATGGCGTTCATCCCCGACCGCAGGCGCGTGGGCACGAGGTCCTGATCCGGACCGTAGCCGCGATCGACGTCATTGAAGTGGATGCGCTTGCCGTTGAGCCAGCACACGACGGCGTCGTCGCTGCCGATCTTAAAGATGACGTCGCGGGCGGTGTCGCTTGTCACCTCGGCGTAGGCGTACGCGGCGACATCATCCCTGGGGGCCACCGCCTCGCGGAAGTCGAGCATGCCGAGCGGGTCGGCGACGTGCACGTACTTCCAGCTGAAGGGGGTGCCGTCCACGGTGACCGGTGCATTGACGTTTATTGCGCGATCGGTCGGCACGACGTCGCGGGTGGTCATCGCCTCGCGAGCGGAGAACGGACCGAGCACCCACCAGTGGGTGATGAAGCCGGTCTCCGCCGCGATGTCCATCTCGACGCCGAGATCACGCAGGCGCTCGACCGCAGTGCTCAACACGCCGCGGTCGGAGGTCGCGGGGATGACTTCCCGGTACAGCTCGATGGCTTTGTCCTTATCGCCGGCCTGGGCCAGCTTATCGGCGATCGGCATGGCGGCCGCAGCCGCCTCGCTCATGACGCCACCTTGGATCAGGAACGGCTCGACGAACGGCGCCGAGTCAACGCTGGCGATGGCGGCGATGCCGCGCAGGGCGGTGCGGCGATTCTCGTCGTCAGGCGCAAGCCGCAGCGCGCGGTGGTACATATCGAGTGTGTCGGCGCCTTCAGTCGCGCGGCGGCGATCGGCAATCGTGAGGTAGCCTTGGAGCGCGGCGGCCTTGACCGCGGGCGATCCGCCGCTCGCGAGGCGCATAAGTCCGGTTTCGATGCGCGATGCTTGCGCCGGCTCGATCTCAAGCGCCAGCAAGCGGGTGATGCCGAGCAGCCCCGCGACGACGATCTGTTCGTTGGAGTCGGCCGCCGCCTCGAGGAAGGTGGGCAGGAGTGCCGGGGCTTCCCAGTGCGCCATGACGCGCAGGAGCGGAGCGCGCAGCGCCGGGGAGGTGTCAGCCAGGGCCTTGATTTCCGCGCGGGCCGCGGGAGCAGTGGAGAGGCGCACGACAGATGCCAGCGCCGCGTCGCGCACCTCGCGCGACGGATCACGCAAGCGCGGCGTGAGGGCCGACAGAGCCGCGGCGTCGCCGGTCTGTCCCAGGGCTGCGGTTGCGGCAACGCGCACAGACTTGTCGCGGTCGCGGCTTGCTGCGGCTAGTTGTCTCACGGCCGCAGGGTCGCCGCGCCGGCCGAGCACGTCGGCGAGCAGCGCCCTTGGGCAGGTATCGCAGCTTAGCATACGGTCGGCGATCAGCGTGGTCGCCTGCGGACCGGGCGCGGCCACGAGCGCTTCGATCGCCGCACCCCTCAGGTTACGTTCGGGCCCGGCGAGCGCGTCGAGCGCTGCGGTGACGCCCATCTCGCGGCCCGCTCTGCCGAGGCCGATCAGGCCGGCGCAGCGCAGTTGCTCGGCCGGGGCGGCCTCATAGGCGTGGCGGAATGCCTTCGCCGCGGCGCCGCGCTTGCGATCCGAGAGCAACGCCTCGGCCAGGCGGACGTAGGCGTCCCACGCGGTTACGTTGTCCCCGCCCTGGGTGTCATCAAGTCGCCTGCGCAGAAACTGCTCGGAGCGGCCTGTCGGTATGCGCGCGATGGCCTGAAGTGCCGCTGCGCGAACCGCGGGGTCGTCGGCAGCGGCTGCGCTCTCGAGCGCCGGCAGCGCGGATGCCGCGCCGCGCGCGCCGAGGGCATTGACAAGGCCGATCTTCATGTCACCGGTCGCACCCGGCATGGCGCCGGCAAGCGCACCGAGACTGGCTTTGCCGGGAATGCGCACCAGCGCCCAGCGGGCGATCTCGCCGAGATCAGGGTCACCGAGCAGGCCCGCCAGCGCGGGGACCGCCTCGTCGCGTCCCACGAAGGACAGCATCCTGATTGCGAACGTGCGCACCTGTGCCGGCTGCGAGGAGACTGCCCGCTCGACCAGCGCGCGGGAAACCGCGGCGCGGTTGAGATCCGATGCCGGGGCCGCCGCCTGATGCACCATCGCCTGCACGGCGAGACGCGCGGCGAGGGCGGCCGTCTCGTTCTCGCCGTCCATGAGTTCGAACAGCGGCGCGACCGCCTCCGCGCCGGCCCGGCTTGCGGCTTCGACCGCGGCCATCCGGGTTTCCGTGTCGGAGCTGCGCAGATTGTTGAGCAGCGCCGCCGGGTCCTCGGCCGCGAGCGCGGCCCACGTGAAAGCGGCGATCACAAACAACGTCAACAAGCATGTCACACGGCGCATCAATGAAGGCCTCCTCTCACAGGTGCCACGGGGCGCGATATGGTTTGCTGATCCAGCGGTTGGCTTCTTCGTCATTAACGAAGCGCTCTTTGTCCGGATCCCAGTGCAGCGTCCGGCCGGTGCGAATCGCGATATTCTCGAGATGGCACACGACGATGGACTTGTAGCCGATCTCGACATCGCAGATCGGCCGCTCGCGCGTCTCGATGCAGTTGAGCCAGTCCTCGTGGTGCCCCGGGCTGCGGTAGAGGTGAACGTCGCCCGGCCCAAGTTTCTCTTCCAGCAACTCTTTGGGTGAAGCGTCGAGGAAGCCGCGGTCAACGTGCACCCAGCCGTCGGGCCCCTCGAAGCGCGCGCCGTGACCGTCGCTGGAGGTGATGAGGGTCACGCCGTTGGCGTACTCACACGCGATCTCGAAGGAGGTCGCGGTTTCGTACAAGCCGTCGGTGGGGAAAGTCGCACGCACCGGCGTGACGCGTATCGGCCCGGTGCGCTCGGTGCCCATGCCCCACTGTGCGATGTCATTGTGGTGGGCGCCCCAGTCCGTCATCTTGCCGCCGGAGTACTCCCAGAACCAGCGGAAGTTGTAGATGCAGCGCTGCGGGTTAAACGGCACCCACGGGGCAGGGCCGAGCCACATGTTCCAGTCGAGCCCGGGCGGGGGATCGGTGTCCGGGTCCCAGCCGGAGGTCGGGCCGCCGCCGATGCCGGAGCGGACGGTGTGGAGCTTGCCGATGCGTCCGCTGCGGACGAGCTCGCAGGCGAAGCGGAAGTTGTCGTCGGAGCGCTGCTGGCTGCCGGTCTGGAACACGCGTCCGTAGCGGCGCACCGCATCTACCATGGCGCGCCCATCCTCGATAGTTAGGGACAACGGCTTCTCGCAGTAGATGTCCTTGCCCGCCTGGCAGGCGTGGATGCTGGTCAGCGCGTGCCAGTGATCTGGAGTGGCGATGACGACGGCGTCAATGTCGTCGCGGTCGAGGAGTTCGCGGTAATCGTTGTACGCCGCGCAGCCCTCCCCCACTCGCGCCTGGGCGCGGCTGCGGTGCGGCTCGTACACATCGCAGACCGCGAGCACCTTGACGCGCGGATTGTGGACAAACCCGCCAAGATGCCCGCTGCCCATGCCGCCGACGCCGATGAAACCCATCGCGATCTTATCATTCGGGCCCACGCCGTCGGCGCCGAGCGCCTTTGCCGGTACGAAATAGGGCAGCGCCGCGCCGGCGGTCACTGCCCCCGCCGTGCGCAGTGATTTGCCGAGGAACTCGCGTCGCGTGAGTTTTGGCTTGTCGCGTTTCTCCGTCATGCTTGTACCTCTCTGAAGCGTTTTCCCGCTCTCACATCGTATGGCGCCCGCCCAGCTTCCGCCGAACGAGACAAGGCTGCGTCGAGCCGGTGTCCATCACGGTTTACCCACCGCTTGCCTGGTCAGGGCATCATAGCCCGCGGCGAACGCGGCAATACCGATCGGGGTGGTCACGACGATGCCGACGAGCATCGCCGACTGCCCCGCGTAGATTAGAGCGACTACGATGAAGGTGAAGAGCAGCATCATCCACAGCCGGCCGCGCATGGCGTTCCAGGCGAATTCCAGCGCCTCGCCTCCGCCGCAGTTCCTGTCCACGATCCGGAAGACAGCGAGCCACCCGAGGCTGATCAGCGCAAAGATAAGCGGCAGGCCGACGAGTATGAGGAGAAACGGGACGCACAAGAGGATGCCGAGGTACAGCAACCACACCACCCACGTGCAGGCCCACCAGTTGCGGAAGCCGACCCCCAGGTTGTCGGTGGTCAGCTTGCCGGTTCGTATGCCCGCCAGAAAGCACGCGCATATGCCCGCCCAAAGTGCCGGCATGACGAGGACGACGATCAGACCGAGCAGGCCGATCAGAGCGCCCAACGACGCTACCGCAGTGACGACGGCCCCGCCGCGCATGGTATCGCTGAGCACGGCCACAATGACGGTGCCGATGTAGCCGAGAACCACGAGAATGATGGCGGGCCCGAGTGCGACGAGCGGGATGCCGATTGCGGGGCCGGCGTTCTTGACGAACAGGTCCCATCCCGCCTTGAACCAGCCGCCGACATCAACGTCGGGCGGCGCGGCGGCCAGCATGCGGCCACACGAGGGGCAGTAGCGTGCCGATTGCGGCAGCGGCTGTCCGCACGACGCGCACTGCGGGAGGTTGCCCCTCGGTTGCTCTGCTGTCGGCTGTTCGTTCATGCCAGTGAAGATCGCGGGCAGACCGCGACGCCGGCTTTTGCGGCTCGCCGGTAGCGATTCACTGTTGGGGGGCGGATTCCCTCTTGGGGAAGACGTCGTATGTGGCGGCGAAAGCCCTGAGCGCGACCGGCGCGTGGCGCGTTGTTCCCGTCATCCGAGAGGGTCGGAGCTGCGGCTTGGGATGGAGGCTACTCCGTTATCGCCACGATGGGCAGGATCACCGCCGAGGGGTGGTCGCCGCCGAAGTAGATGGTCTGATGCGCTACCTGAGGCGCGCCTTCGCCCCACACGTTCGGGTGTGTGGCAAAGCGGGGGTAGTTGCTGGATGAGATCGCCACACGGATGCGGTGGCCCTGGTTGAAGATGATGCTGGTCGAACCAACGTCTATGTTGAACTCGTACATCTCGCCCGGCTCGATCGGCGACAGTTCGGAGAACGATTCGCGGCACGCCGCGCGCAGCGCGCCGTCGCAGAGCAGCATCGAGCGGCCGTCGGGATACACGTCGCAGAGCTTGGCCGTGAAAGCCGTATCGCGGGCCGAACTCGACGCCCACAACTGCACCGTCACCTGCCCTGTGACCTCCACCGGATACGTCAGGGTCGCGGTTGTGAAAGACAGCACGTCAGGGCGCTGCTCCACCTCGCGTTGATCCATCGGGCCGGCGGGGATCAACAGATTCCCGCCGCCGCGAGTGGGTACCGGGTCGGCGGGATCGTAGTCGTAGGTCGCGGTGCTGGTCGTCGTCGGCGCTTGGCGCACCAACTCCCCTGCGGGCGCGAGGAAGAACCTGGTCGGCTGCGCCGCGACCGGCCAGGAGTCAGCGGTCCGCCATTGGTTGCCGGGCGCACCCTCCTCGTCGCACGCGCCCATGACGTAGTAGTGCACGCGCGGAATGCCGCGCAGCCCGGTGTCCTTGCCAGCGAGCCAGAAATCGAACCACAGCGGCCGCTGTTCGGGGTCGGCCAGGGGCGGAAGCTCGATTGCGTTCGATGGGAAGGCGAACTCGCCGATCTCGCGCTTGATGGCATGGGCCCACGGGCCGATGATCATCCACTGGTTGGGGGCAACGCGACTGCGCGACACGAAGCTGTCAATCGTGCCCTGGGCGAAGATGTCGAACCAACCGCCGATATGAACCGCGGGTATGGTCACGCGTTCCTGTGCGACGCACGCGACGGAGTCCACGGTCCGCCACAGCTCGTCATATGCGGGATGGTTGAAGATCAGGCCGAGGTTGTCCGCCGGCCATGCGGCTTCCTCGAGCCAGCCGGCGACCAGCGCCTGGCGGAAGGTTCCTCCGGGATATGCCATGTGATGGTAGAGACTCCCGCACGCGACGCTGATGTGCTGGCACAAGACTCCGGGGGGGTCGGTGCCCGCGAGCAGGCTCTGGGTGATGCCGAGGGCGGAGGGGCCGAGGGTGCCGATCTTGCCGTTGCACCATGGCTGGGCGAGAATCCACGTCACGGTGTCGAAACCGTCCTGATGCTCGCCCCATCCGTCATCGAAGAACGGGCGCGCGCAGCCCTCGGAATCACCGCGCCCACGTACGTCCTGGCATACGATTGCGTAGTGTTCGAGACCGCCCGCTGTTCTGCTCCTGCCGTAGGGTGTGCGCATCAGAACCGCCGCCCAGGGGCCGCTGCCGTCGGGCAAGCGGACATCGGTGGCGAGTCGCACGCCGTCGCGCATCGGCACCATATAGGTGCGTACGTCGGAAACCTGCCGGGCGGACGCGCGCGGCAACACAAGGAGGCACGCGAACGCGGCGGCAGCAAGACGTGGGGCCGCAGCCCGAAACCGAGGCCCACGTGTCATGAGGCCCTACCTCCGCACGAGGGAGTCACGTCTGCTGACCGGCCGGACAACGGAGCGCGCGGCACGGTGCTATTCGGCGCCGGATACGACGGGCAGGATCACCGCCGAGGGGTGGCCGCCGCCGAAGTAGATGGTCTGATGCGCGACCTGAGGCTTGCCGTCACCCCAGACGTTGGGGTGCGCGGCAAAGCGGGGGTAGTTGCTGGATGAGATCTCCACCCGAATGCGATGGCCCTGGTTGAAGATGATGCTGGTCGAGCCGAGGTCCATATTCAACTCGTAGATCCTGCCCGCCTCGATGGGCGACAGGTCGGAGAAGGACTCCCGGCAGGCGGCGCGCAGCGCCCCGTCGCAGAGCAGCATCGAGCGGCCGTCAGGATACACGTCGCAGAGCTTGGCCGTGAAAGCCGTATCGCGGGCCGAACTCGACGCCCACAACTGCACCGTGACCTGCCCTGTGACCTCCACGGGATAGGCCAACGTCGTGGTGGAGAAGGAGAGCACGTCAGGGCGCTGCTCCACCTCGCGTTGATCCATGGGGCCGGCAGGTATCAACAGATTCGCGCCGCCGCGAGTGGGAACCGGATTGGCGGGATCGTACTCGTAGCTTGCGCTGCCCGCGGTGATGGGACGGGAAGTGCGGAGGCGGCCGCCGGGCGCGAGAAAGAA
>CP070648.1:3099002-3126136 GCA_020354555.1 Armatimonadota bacterium
ACCTTAGTCCATCGGTAATTATAGCATACGCTCCCGCGGTGTCAAGCGATATTACAACAAATATTTTCCACAGTCCTGCGCCGAGGGCGCCGCATATCCTCACTCGATGCGCGCGGCCCCTGACAGCGACCGCGGTCACGCCTCGGGGGCCCTGGCGCCCCGCGGCGGCAACGCTCACGACCGAAACGACAGCACAGCGACACGCCGCTTGCCGATCCGCAGGAGCATCCCTTCCCGCAGAGTCACTTCTTCCTGTGGATTCTCCACTTTTCGGTCGTCAATCCATACCCCGCCCTGCCCGATGAGGCGTCTTGCTTCGCTGTGCGAAGGCGCCAGTCCGGTAAGGTGGAGTGCCTTTGACGCCCACACGGCAGAGCCCTCGAGCGTCCGATCGAGCTGGACACGCTCGGCGGCCTCCAGCAGCGTGTCGCGGTCAACCTGCTTGCCGCCGGCGAAGAGGCGCTGGAACGCCTCCTCCGCCTCACGGGCGGCCTGAGCGTCGTGATAGAGCGTGACGATTTCCCGGGCGAGGCGGGCTTTGGCGTCACGCGGGTTGAGTTCGCCGCGCGCCATGGCCGCCTCCATCGCGCGGATATCCTCCTCGCTCACGTCGGTGCACAACTCCAGGTACGTCACGGTGTGTTCGTCGGGCAGCGACATGAGCTTGCCGTACATCTCGTCCGGCGGTTCGGATATGCCGATGTAGTTGCCGAGGCTCTTGCTCATCTTCTGCGTGCCGTCGGTACCGACGATGAGCGGGCGGGTGATGACGACCTGGCTCGCCTGCCCGATGTCGCGCTGCATTTCGCGCGCGAGCAGGAAGTTGAATATCTGGTCGGTGCCGCCCAACTCGATGTCGGCCTCGATGGCGACGGAATCATAGCCCTGGAATATGGGGTAGAGCATCTCGTGGACGCCGAGCGGTTGGCCGGCGGCGTAGCGCTTGGCGAAATCGTCGCGCTCCAGCATGCGTGCGACGGTCGTCTTGGCCGCAAGCCGCACCACGTCCATCGCGTCAAGCCGACTCAGCCATTCGCTGTTGTAGCGCAGTTCGGCCTGTTGCATGTCGAGGATCTTGGACACCTGCGCGGCGTAGGTGTCGGCGTTCTGTTCGATCTCCTCGCGGGAAAGCTGCGGCCGGGTCTTGCTGCGGCCGCTGGGATCGCCGAGCATGCCGGTGAAGTCGCCGATGATGAAGATGATGTGGTGGCCGAGGTCCTGAAGGTCGCGCATTGCGCGCATGGTGACGGAGTGGCCGAGGTGCAGGTCGGGCGCGCTGGGGTCGGCGCCGTACTTGACGCGCAGGGGGCGGCGCTCGCGGAGTTTCGCGAGCAGGTCGTCTTCGGTCACGACGTCAACGGCGTGCCTGGTGATGATCTTCAGCTGTTCGTCGGGTTCGAGCACGTGCGGGATCCTCCAGCTGCGGGCGGGAGGCAAGCTCCTGCCCCACGAGCTACATTGACCGCGCCGCGTGGCGGCGCGCGTGGCGCAGCATCTCCACGAAGCTCTCGACGCGCAGGCGCATGCCCGCGTCCATCGGGCCGGGGCGGTCGCCCTCGAGCGTCAGGATCGGCACGCTGAGGTGCCGCCGGACGATCAGGTCTTCTATCTGATGGAAGCAGAAGTTCTGGGCGTAGTGGATGATGCCCTCTATGCGGCGGCGCTCGACCTCGGCCTTGATGTCACGCAGGCGCCAGAAAACGCCATAGGGATAGGTGTAGAGCCGATACTGCTCGACGAGGTCCGTCGTATCGAAGGGCATGGCGAATTGACGCTGGGTCTCGTTGAACACGACGCGCGCGCCGAGCGCTTCGAGGTGATCGTAGAGGTCGGTGACGATGGGCGGGACGCCGATGTAGCCGAGGCGCAGGCGGTCGGCGTGCAGCGGCGCGGCATCGGAGATGCCGGCGAGGAAGCCGTCCAATTCGCGCTCGAAAGCGCTCGGATCGGACTTCATGTCGCTGCACGTGATCTGGTAGTAGTGATTCTGTTTGCCGGTGACGGCGTCCGACTGCCAGGTCAAGGCGTCAATGCGATGGGCCTTGGCGCGAATGACGTCAAGGCGGCGCTTGGCGTCAGCCACTGCTTCGGGCGCGGCACCGAAGTGCTGGCGCACCTTCTCGATTTGCAGCGCGAGCAAGTCGCGGTCGCGGTCATAGGGATACGCGAAAGGGATGATTTCGATGCCCTGGTCGGCGAGGGTTTCCATCAGCGCACAGGTGTTGGCGCAGTCGCCCTGAGTCACTGCAACGACGTGCGTGAGGCCGAGGTCGAGGGCGGTGGTGTAGATGCCCTTGATCCAGCCACAGAGAGTGCGCGGGAAGCCGGCCAGCTCCGCGCGGTCGAGCATATCGCCGGGGTCGGCGCTGGTGATGAAGACGTTGTTGAGGTCAACCACCGAGCGACCGGTGGCGTAGATGATCTCTATCGGAACGGTGGTGGTGATGCCGACGGGGTTCATGCTGGCCGCATCATAGCAATCGTGCCCAACCGGCGTCAAGGCGCATGCCGAGTCAAGGCTGTCGCAGCCACGAGTTGACTTCCGCTGCCAGGCCTGCCCAGTCGCCCACCAAGACGCCCGCCATGCCGCGCACGGTCGCGGTTTCGCCTGGCGCCAGCTTCGCGGCGATCACCGGCATGAGATGCATGCACGCGTTGCCGGGAAACGGCTCGACATACCGGCACTGAGCGTCCCACCACTGAAAGAAGAGCAGAGAGCCGTCGTGCGATTTCACGGCGCACGCTCGAATGTCGTCGCGCGCGCTCGGCACCCACGAGTACTTGGGGACTGCGTCGGGATTCGGGTCACCAGGGCGGGGGTGCATCGCCACCCAACCGTCGCCGGTGAGGGCTTGCAGCCCGGGCGGCGTCACATTGCTGTACCAATGCCGCCCCTGCAGGTCGCGATCCAGAGGAACCCCGGGCATGAAGTCCCGGTTGCACCAGCCGGGGTCGCCCGGGAGATGGTTCACGGACGCGCAGACGTTGGCCGTCACGTTCGCGAAAGGCCGAGGCGAGGTGTTCGTCACGCTCATGCCGACGAGCATGTCGGAATCGCGGCATTGGATCCTGACGCGGACGAGAAGACCGGCCGACGGCGAGAAAGATCCCTCGGCGGCGTCGCGCTCGAACTGCCAGTCGCCGGTGACGGTGTGACAGCCATTTGCGATTGCTTTGCCGTCCACGACGAGCGCTTCCGGGAGCAGGATGCGAAACGCCGGCGTCTCCTGGCCACCGAAGATGACATCGAAATCGGAGGTATCGGGCGTTTGCTGGATCAGTCTCACGGCAGATTCCTGGGCGGGCGTCGCGGAGCGCGCGCCGTACTGACGCCATCGTAGCGGCATCGCAAGTGACAGTCAAGCGCGGAGCAGCGGCTGGTTGAATCAGCACTGCGGTGACCTGCGACACGGTGGCAGGTCATCGTCGCGGGCACGCTGAAGCAAGAGCCGCTGCAGCGGACGCGGCGCGGCGATGCAACGGGCAGCGCGCTGCCGCGCCGCTCGAATCGGCGAAAGGACACGCCATGGAGCTGCTCGAGAATCCGAAGATGTGCTTCGGATGCGGTAAGGAGAATTCCCTCGGGCTGCGGCTCGAGTTCACCTGGGAAGGCACGGATTGCCTGACTCGTCTGCACGTGAAGCCCGAGTACACGGGCTGGCGCGGGTACCTGCACGGCGGGGTACTCTCGGCGGCGCTGGATGAAGTGATGGGCAACGCGGTGTGGAAGGCCCAATTGCCGGCGATGACGGGGCGTATGACGGTGCGTTACCGCCAGACAGCGGAGGTGGGTGACGACCTCGATCTGCGCGGGCATATAGATAAGGTTGGCGCGCGTATCATTCGCACGGCGGCGGAGGCCCGCCGGCCCGACGGCACACTGGTCGCGGAGGCGGAGGCGTTGTATATTCGGGTGAAGCCGGGCGAAGACGCCCGCAGCACGGACTAGCTGCGGATCAACGTCGCCCGCTGGGGCGACGCGTCGAGGGCCAGAGAAGAGCCTCCATGGTGCTACGGAAACGAATCGCTGCTTGGGGCGGAGCGGTGCTTGGGTGCGGTGTTACCTTGGCGGTGCTGTTCGCGCCCGTAGGCACGCCGAAGCCGCTCGCACATCTTGAAGCCAGCCCGGGGCCGACGCCGCAGTCGGCGATCCGCGTCATCCCATTTGAACTCACGGACTTCCGGCCGACACTGGCTTTCAGACTGGCCACGGATCTTCGGGGGCCGGGTGTGGCGGTGGGCGTGAACGATGCCGACGGCCAACCTCTGTGCAACGCGCAGTGGTTCAGCGGAAAGGACCGCCGGGTGTTCGGCTTCAGACCTCCCGACGGCTTCGCGGCCGGGCGGTACGAACTGCACGTGGTGGAGAACCAGGCGCTTGGACGGTACGCGGTGGATGTGCTGCCGGAGCGGCCCAAGGGTTTTGGGATGTCCCGGTTCTTCGCGTTGATGGGGACGTGGCTGTTGGTGATTGCGGGGCTCTTCGTCCGTTCCCGTATCCTCGCGCGGCGCGGGCATGCGCAGCCGCAATCCGCCGTGCTGAAGCGAGTTGTCCAGTGGATCCTCGCGGCGGTGGTTGTCGGAACCGCTTACGTGCTCGCGCATGAGGGCGGGCATGCTCTCGCGCTGGCGGCGTTCGGCCTCGGTGTCGATTTTCGCCGCAGCGATTTCCTCGGGTTGCACGGGCAGCCCGGTGTCATGGGCATGATCGCTTCACGCGAGCACCTGGCCGCCTGGCAGAATGCGACCATCGCCATGGCCGGGCCCGGCCTGCCGACGCTGCTGGGGTACCTGCTCTTTGCGCTGTGGATCAGCGGTCCCGGGAGGAGGTTGAGGTCGAAGTGGCGAATTGCCGACGAGATATGGTCGGGGCTCGTGGGCGTCTTTCTCTTCGCCCACCTCGGCATGATTCTTGCCGCCACCGGACTGGTCAGCGATGGAGATTACTCCGGGTTCATCCGCAACACCGGCCAGGCACACATACTTGCGAACGTGGCCATAGTGGCTATCGGCGTCATCAATGCAGTGATTATCTATATCGTCGGGCGGCATCTGGTCGAGACGATCCGCAAGCGGTGGCCGGGCGACCGAGTCTCGTGAGCGCAATCCACGCAATCCGCAGATGTCGTTTCCGGAGTGTGACCCTTTTCGGGTCGTGAAGGCGCTGGCCGCGTGGCCGCCCCGACGGATTGGCGGCGGCCCCCACTTTTGGGGATTACAACCTTTCCTGGTTGTTGTTTGACGCCCCCACCCGCCGCTGCTAGAATGGGCGTATGAGGCTGCTGCACCTCGGCGATCTTCACCTCGGCACGGAGAACTACGGCCGGCCTGATCCCGCAACCGGCCTCAACACTCGGCTGTTTGATTTCCTGCGCTGCTTCGACGTCGCCGTGGACCGCGCGATCGAGCGGGAGGCGGACCTGGTCGTCTTTGTCGGCGACGCGTACCGCAGCCGCGAGCCCAACCCAACGCACCAGCGCGAGTTCGCGCGGCGCATCTTCCGGCTCGTGAGCGCGGGCACTCCGGTGCTCCTTCTGGTCGGGAATCACGATCTGCCGTCGCTGCCGGCGAAGGCGAGTTCGCTGGACGTATTCTCGGCGCTGGAGGTGCCGGGCGTTGCCGTGATCCGGCAACCGCAAGTGCTGGACATGGAGACGAAGTCGGGGGTGGTGCGTTGCGCCTGTTTCCCCGCGCTGCCGCGGGCGGCTTTGCTGGAGGACGGCGACCGGCGGCTTGACGCGGACGCGCTGCGACGGACGTTGTCGCGCAGGCTGACGCAGAAGCTCGCCGACCTCGGGGCGAAAGTGGGCGACTTCACGCCCGCCATCCTGGCGGCTCACATAGGGGTGGAGGGGGCGATGGTCGGCTCCGAGGCGAGTCTGGTAAGCGGGACGGAGCCGCTGGTGCCGGTCCAGGCGGTCGCCGATTCGCGGTATGCCTATGTGGCCCTCGGGCACGTACACCGCTTTCAGGAAATGGACGGCGGCCCGCCGCCGGTGGTGTACTGCGGCAGCCTGGAGCGCGTGGACTTCGGCGAGGAGGGGCAGCAGAAGGGCTTCGTGATTGTTGACATCGAGCGCGGCAAGACGAGCTACGAGTTCGTGCCGACGCCGGCGCGGCGTTTCGTTACGATCGAGGTGGCGACCAGAGGTCCGGACGCTACGGCGGAGGTCGAGGCGGCGATAGCGACGGTGGAGGTGGCGGATGCGGTGGTGCGAACGCGGGTCATGATGGATGAAGAGCAGCCGCTGGACGAGGAGCGGCTGCGCGGTTCGCTACGCGACGCGTACGCCGCCCTGCCGATACAGAAGGAGGTACGCTCGCCGCGAGTGGCGCCGCGGGCGCCGGGAGTGGCGGAGCGCATGACGGATCCGCTGGCGGCGCTCGATGAATACCTGGAGCTCCGCGGCGTTTCAGCGCAACGCGCGCGGGACATGCGAGCCAAGGCTGAAGCCATCCTCGCGACCATGCGTCAGGAAACGGAGCCGTCCTTTGGCGCGGCCGAGAGCGAGCTGGATCTGGGGATGAATGAGGCAGACGCAGACACATCCTCCGCGAGTCCCGCGTCCGAGCCGTCTGGCGATGCCGACGCCTCGGACGGCGAGCGGACCGCAGACGCATAGATGATCCCCGTCAGACTATACCTGCGCGATTTCATGTCGTACGGCGAGCCGGGCGAGGAGTTGGACTTCTCGTTCCACACGGCGTGCCTGTGCGGGGACAACGGCAACGGGAAGTCCGCTCTGCTCGACGCGATGACGTGGGCGCTGTGGGGCAGGGCGCCGCGGCTGGAGGGGACGCAGTCAAAGACCGAGGAGGTCATCCGGCGCGCTGACGGAGTGAACGAGGCGCTGGTCGAGTTCCAGTTCAGCGTGGACGATGAGCTGTACCGCGTGCTGCGCCGGCTGCGCCGAGGCCGCGGGCAGACGCTGGAGTTGTACCTGTCCCAAGGCGACTCATGGCGTCCACTCACGGGCGCGACGAAGACGGACACGCAGGGGGTCATCCAATCGCTGCTCGGGCTGGACTATCACACATTCGTGATGTCCTCCTTTCTGTTCCAGGGGCGGGCGGACAGTTTCACCCGGGCGGCGCCGACGGAGCGCAAGGAGGTGCTCGGCGGGATTCTGCGTCTGGATGTGTACGACGAGTTGGCCAAGCGGGCGCGGGATCTTGCGCGCGAGTGTGAGGGGCGGGCGAAACAGTTAGCCGACGAGGTGGAGCGCCTGCAAGCGCAGGCGGACTGCGAAGCCGAAGTAGAACAGCGGGCGCAGGCCGCGGCGGCGGCGCTTGCGGAAGCCGAGAAGTCCCTGGCGCAATGCGACGAAGGCCTGGAACAGGCGCGGACACGCAAAGCGACGGCGGAGCGGGCGGCGGAGGAACTGCGTCGAGTCGAAGCGGGGCTCAAGCAGGCGGTAGCACATGCGGATTCGCTGGCGCGGCAGGAGTCTGGTCTGCGGCGACGAGTCGAGGGCTATCGCGCGGCGCTGGCGGAAGAGGGGGCGGTGCGCGAGGCGATGGCGCGTTTGGAGCAGGCGCGCGAGCGCGATGCCGACCTGAGCGCGCGGCGCGAACAGGCGGCGGAGGCGGACTCCGTCCGGCAGCAGGCGCGTGCGGCGATTGGGGCCGAGCAGGCGCGGCTCGAACAGGAACTGCAGCACGCCGAGAATGCCGTCGCAGAGGCCCGTAAAGCTGCGGGCGAAGCTGACGATGTGGCACGGCAGACGGCGGAATTCGAGAGCCAGATCCGGGCGTGCCAGGATGCGGAGGCGGCGCTCGAGTCGTGTCGTGAGGAGATGGAGCGGCTGCGCACGAAACGGGCGGCGGACGAGCAGACCGAGCGCGCGCTGCGCACCGAACTCGCGGACATCGGCGCGCGGCTGGAGGTGCTGGCGAAAGCGTCGGCGCGCTGCCCGTTGTGCGAGCAGGCGCTTGGGGATGAACTAAGGAAGCGGTTGCTGACCGACGCACGGTCGCTTGCAGACAGCAAAGAGGCATCTGCGGACGAGCTGACGCGGGCGGGCGAGGATGCTGCACGGACGCTCAAGCAGCTCGAAGCGAAGATGAGCAGTATCCAGCCTCACGTTGCGCGGGCGGGTCCGCTGCAGAAGCAGCTGGGCGAACTGCAGCGGAGGGCGGAAGAAGCACGCGCCGCAGGGACGAAGGCGGAGCGATTGGAGCAGCGGGCGCAGGAGCTTCGCCGGATGCTCGAGTCGCAGTCCTTCGCTCCTGAGGAACGGCGCCGATTGACCGCGGCCGAACAGAGACTCGCGGAGACAGCCTACGAACCGGCCGAGCATAGGCGGGTGCAGGAAACGATCCGCGCCCTCGCGGGCACGGAGAAGAAGCTTGGGGCGCTGGAGGCGGCGCGGGCGTCGCTGCCCCAGGACGAGGAGCACCTGGCGCAGGTGTGAGAGAGCCTGAAAGCCGCACAGCAGGGCCTCGCGGAGGCCAAGCAGAGCGGTGACGAGCTGCGGCGGCAAGCGGCGGATGCCGGCCCCGCGGCCGCCGCATTGGCCGAAGTGGAGAAGCAGCGGGCGGCCGCGCGACAGCAACGCGACGGACTGGTGGGCGAGCTTGCCGCGCTGCGCGCGGAAATCGAGGCATGCCGCCGCGCGCGCGAGGATGCGGAGCGTTGTCGGCGCCAGCGTGGGTCGGTCGAGAGCGACCGAGTTGTGTATGGGGAGCTGGCGGAGGCATTCGGGCGGCAGGGCGTACAAGCGCTGGCGATCGAAACGGTGGTGCCGCAGCTCGCGGAGGATGCGAACGAACTACTCGGGCGGATGACGGAAGGGCGGATGCGCGTGGACCTGGTGACCCAGCGAGAGCGCGCCGACGGCGGGGCGGCGGAGACGCTCGACATCCACATCGCCGACGAACTCGGGACGCGGCGCTACGAGCTGTACAGCGGCGGCGAGGCGTTTCGGGTGGACTTCGCAGTGCGGGTGGCGCTGGCGCGGCTGCTCGCGCGGCGGGCGGGGGCAAAGCTTCAGACTCTGGTGGTAGATGAGGGATTCGGCACCCAGGACGCGCAATCGCGCGACCGACTGGTGGAATGCGTCAACGCAATCCAGGATGACTTCGAGAAGGTTCTCATCATCACTCACATCGAGGAATTGAAGGACGCGTTCCAGGAGCGCATCGAAGTAACGAAGGACGAGGCGGGCTCTCACATCAGCCGACAGGCCGCGGCGGCGTAAATGCCGCCGTACCCGTGCGCGGCGGCCATGTCGTTTCGCTTCCCGGGGGCGCAGTTTAGGATACATCGCATCACGCGCTATTGGCGCGAGACGGAGGATATGCGGAATGCGTTGGATGAAGGTATTTGTCGTATGTCTCCTCGCGGTCGTGACGACTGCCGCGGCGGCGCAGGAGCCGCAGGTGAACGGGCGGACCTACACCCTCGGGGAGGGGGAAGACGCGATCCCGGTGCTCGAGGTGTGGGGGAGCGGTTACGAGATGGGCTTCGCCCAGGGGCAGCTGCTCGCCGAGCAGGTACGCGACGCGTGCGCGACGGTTGTGCCGGTCATGCTCCAAGGCATGGGGAAGACGCCGGAGCAGGTGGACGAGGTATATCGCCAGCAGGCACCGCACATCCCGCAGCCGTTCAAGGACGAGATGCAGGGCATCGCCGACGGAGCGGGGCTAGCGGTGGAGGAGATTCAGAGACTCAACACGATCCCGGACCTCTCGGAGTTCCACTGCTCCTACTTCGCGGCGTGGGGCGGCGCGGTGAAGGACGGGCATCTGTGGCAGATCCGCGCGCTGGACTACGAGATGGAGGCGGGGATCCAGCGGCACCCGCTGCTGGTGGTGTACGTGCCGAAGGAGGGCAACGGCCTGGTCAACGTGACGTGGGCGGGGATGATCGGCGTCGTGTCCGGCATGAACGAGCGGAAGTTGGCGGTGAGCGAGATCGGCGACAACTTCGGCAACGACAAAGAAACGCTGGACGGCGAGCCGATGCCGTTCGTCCTGCGCGAGGTGCTGCAATACTGCGACACGCTGGAGCAGGCGATTCGACTGGTCGAGACCGCGCGGCGCACGAGTTCGTATCACTACTGTGTCGGCGACGCCAAGGCCAATGACGGGCGGGGCGACGCGCGCGGCTTCGTTACCTGCAAGGATTACTGCAACGTCCACGGCCCCGAGGATCAGCCGCATCCGAAGCAGCTCAAGGAAGTGGTGTACATGTCCATGGGGCTGGACACGCCGCAGGAATGGCCGAAGAGCCATAACGAGAAGCTCTACGAGCGGCTGCAAGCGAACTACGGGCGGATCGACGGCACGGTCGCCGCGCAAGATGTGATGCGCAACGTGAAGACCGGGGACCTGCACGCGGTGGTGTACGACGTCAGCGACCTCAAGTTGTGGGTGGCCAACGCGGAGGGCAAGTCACCGGCCTACAACCGGCAGTATGTCGGGTTCAACTTCGGGGCCTCGATTCATCAGTTCCGAAAGTACCAATAACGCGGCCGTCGAGCCAGTGGCGCGCCTCGACTGGCAGGGACCCGAGGCGATGCCGTGAGGCCCGAGTCTGGGAGATGGGATCATGAGCCCCCGGGGCGCTCGATATAGCGCGGTGTGGTGTCTCGTCATGCTGGCATGCGCCAGTGTGGGGTTGGCGCGACCGGCGGAGCCCGAAGGGCTGAAGGTCAGCGACCACGGCCGCTTCCTGGTTCGTTCGGATGGAACGCCGTTCTTCTGGCTGGGAGATACTGCTTGGGAACTCTTCCACAGGCTCGATCTGCCGGACAGCGAGCGCTATCTGCGGGACCGGGCGGAGAAGGGTTTCACAGTCATCCAGGCCGTGGTTCTGGCTGAGTTCGGCGGGCTCACCGTACCCAATGCGAATGGCGACCTGCCGCTGCTGGACGGCGACCCGACGCGGCCCAACGAGCGCTACTTCGCGCACGTGGACGCGGTGGTCGAAGCGGCCGCGAGGCTCGGCCTGTACGTCGGGATGCTGCCGACTTGGGGCGACAAGTGGAACGTCAAGTGGGGCGCAGGCCCGGAGATCTTCACGCCCGAGAACGCAGCGATCTACGGCGAGTTCCTTGGGCGCCGCTACCGGGACCAGCCCATCATCTGGATCCTCGGCGGCGATCGGGCGCCAGAGAACGAGCGGCATCTCGCCATCGTGCGCGCCATGGCAGCGGGGTTGCGCCGCGGCGACCGGGGAAGGCACCTGCTTACCTACCATCCACCCGGCGGGCGAAGCTCCGGGCAGTGGTTCCACGGAGACGACTGGCTCAGCTTCAACATGATCCAGAGCGGACACCATGCGCGCAACAACCCGAACCACCGCATGATCGCCACCGACTACGCGCGCACTCCCCCCAAGCCGTGCCTCGACGGCGAGCCGTGCTATGAGCAGATCCCGATCCAGTTCAAGCCGGCCCTCGGGCGCTTCGACGACCTCGACGTGCGAAAGGCCGCCTACTGGGCCGTTTTCGCGGGCGCCCACGGCCACACCTACGGCGCGAACGGCATCTTTCAGTTCCACCTCCCTTCCCGGCCGGGCGAGTTCGGTGCCGTTGTCCCCTGGCAGGAGGCACTGTCCTTTCCCGGCGCGGGACAAATGCGCCATCTGCGCGCGCTGATGGAGTCGCGGCCTTTTCTCACTCGCATTCCCGATCAGACCTTGGTTGTGCCAGAGGCGCCGCGGCAGGGGCAACTGACCCATCTCATCTATACTCGCGCGGCTGATGGCCTCGCGGTGCTGTACGTGAATGGCCGGCCGGAGGCGACGCAGCGGGTGCCGGGCGGGCTGGGGAATTGGGATGCCAAGCTTCGACTCGCTCTCGCCAACGAGTTCACGCAAGATCGGCCGTGGCGCGGGGAGTACCGCCTGGTCGCGATCTACGACCGGGCGCTTGCTGCCAGCGAGGCCGCGACGCGGTTTCGGGCGGGACCGGGGGCGTCGCCACAGAGCGCGCTTGCACTCTACACCTTCACCGAGGGCGAAGGAAGCGTGGTCAAGGACCGCTCCGGTGTTCCCGCCGGCCTCGATCTTCACATCAGCGATCCTTCTGCCGTCGCGTGGCTCAAGGGCGGAGGCCTCGAGGTTCGCGCGCCCGTGCTCATCGCCTCGGATGTGCCGGCCAGAGAACTGACGGCCGCCATCGCGAGGTCGGGGGCCATCACCATCGAGGCCTGGATCACACCGGCCGATGACGCACAGACCGGACCTGCGCGCGTCGTGACGCTCTCGCGGGATACCGGTTGGCGCAACCTCACGCTCGGCCAGCAGGGCGATGGGTATGAGGTGCGCCTGCGCACAACAGAGACTTCCGCAAACGGCTTGCCCGGGGTGGCGACTGGCGGACGGGAGGTGCTCCACGTGCAGGCGACGCGGGACGCGACAGGCTCCTACGCGATGCTCTACATGGCCACGGGCGGCCAGACGGTGACAGTGGATTCCAGCAAGCTATCGGGCAAGCGACTGAGGGCCTGGTGGTGCGATCCCCGCACGGGCGCGGCAACGGCGGCTGAGGGCGACTTCCCAGTCGGCGGCCAGCTTCAGTTCACCTCGCCAAGTGATGGGCCGGACTGGGTGCTGGTGCTCGACGACGCGGCGAAGCGCTATCCACCCCCCGGGAGACGGTGAGTCGCCTCCACCCTGGATTATTCATACTGCCGTTGAGCAGTGTGGATCTTGCATGTCACGCGCGCGGATGACTGATGCGCGGCTAGCCCGGATTATTCATGACGAGTTCCGGTCGTGCGCATGCTGCCGATCACGAGTGTCATGAATTGTCCGCACGCAATTACGTGTCGCCGATGCAGCAGCCATCTCGCCGACGCGCGTTGGACTATGATGGATAATTCAGGCTAGGCGAACGCCGGGAGATAGTCTTTCTGCAGCTCCAGCATGTGGTCGAGCATCTGCTCGGCGTTCGCGACCGAGTTGACGACGGGATCCAGAAGCAGGGCCTGGAGCAGGAGATTTCGCGAGCGCTCCCGGTAGGCCTCGACCACGAGCTTCTGAATTGATGCCTGCGTGCGGCAGAACGCCAACAGCGCCTCGGGGATCGGCGGCAGCTCCAGGGGATGGATTCCGCCGCCGTCCACCAACGCCGGGACCTCGACCACCGTATCGGCCGGAAGGCCTGCGATATGCCCCTCGGAGTTGGGCACGTTCACCGCCTCCGCGCGGAAGCTCCGATCGAGCGCGATGGCGAGGATGATCACTATCGCCAGTTCCCCGCTCCGGCGCAGCACCTTGTCATCGAGCGGCTTCTCGCCGCTGACATACGGCTCCAACCAATCCGGTCCCGGCTTTTCGTCTTGCAACGGCACCTGGCGGCTCTCAAGTCCGTAGTGCCATCGCAGTCCCGTGAACTCGTGCGCGAAGGAGAGATACTCACCGATGTGGTCGTCTGAGGGATAGGTATAGAGCCCGAACACTTCGACCATCTTCTTCACCAGCGGCGGCATGCTCGGGCAGTCCGGGTCCGACAGGGCCCGTTCGCGCAGGCGCGGGTACAGGTCCTCGCCGGTCCGCTTGTCCGCGAGCTTGAGTACCCAGTAGAAGTGGTTCAAGCCGCCGGACAGGAAGTCTATCTCCTCCACCGGCTTGTCGAGGATCCGGCTCGCGCCGCCCAGGGAGCTGAAGACGCCGTGGCACAGTCCGACGGATCGTATCTTCGTCATATCCGACACGGCCCGGATGATGCGTGACTCCGGGTTGGTGTAGTTCAGGAGCAGCGCGTCCGGGCATAGCTGCTCCATGTCGCGGCAGATCGGGATCATCAGTTCGTAGTTGCGCAACGCGTGGAAGATCGCCCCGGGGCCGCCGTTCTCGCCCAAGACGTGCTTGAAGCCGTAGGCCAAAGGCACCCTGAAGTCCTGTTCCCACAGCGGGTAGCGCTTGATGGCGACGGAGGTGATGACGTAGCTCGCGCCAGCCAGGGCTTCGCGGCGGTCGCCGGTCATCTCCACCTTTACGTTACACCCGAAGTGCTCTCGGACGAGCAGCGCGAACTTGTGCATCCGCTCCAGCTTCGCCGGATCGGTATCCACGAGCACGAGGGTGCAGTCGAGTTCGTTGACCTCCGGCGCGGCGAGCAAATCCACCACGGTTCCTCTTCCGAATCCGCTCCCGGCGCCGATTGCGACTATCCTTAGCGGCGATCTTGCCACTTCGTTTCCTCCTTGGTGACCGACATGCTGGGCGACCGCGTCAGGTGCATGGCGCGGACCCGCAGCGATTTTCGCCGGGCCGGCGGCGCTTCCCTGCGACTCGTGGGATACCACACTGGATGCGCGCGGCCACCGGCCGTGTTTCGGATCAAGGCGCGTTCGCATCCGCGGATACCAGAGGATGAAGAGGCCGGACGAGGGCGGATACGGGACGGGCATTCCCGTTGACATTTGCCGTGCTTGCCGTCTATTCTGGGTTATTCGTGGGCCAGAGCGCGTCCGCGGGGGTGCCCTAGGAAAGGATGGAGATTTGACGAGCAGAGAGAGAGTTATACGAGCCATCGAGTTTCGCGGGCCGGACCGGATCCCGATATCGCATGGGCTGCTGCCGGGGGCGATCGACAACTATGGGGACGAGCTGCGAGATGTGTTCCGCAGGTACCCCGGCGACTTCCCCGGCCAGAGCGGCGAATACCACGGCACCGAGAATAACCCCCATTACCAACGCGGCGAGGAGACGGACGACTGGGGCTGCACGTGGGTCAACCTCGGCCTGGGCACCGAGGGACAAGTGCGGGGGAACCCGCTCGCCGACTGGGGCGCGCTCGACACGTATCGTCCGCCGGACCCATACGCGGGCGAGTGGCCCGAGCGGTGGCAGGAGCGCACGGATCACGAACGGTACGTGACCATCGGCGCCGGGGGCGGGCGGCTGTTCGAGCGCATGCATTTCCTGCGCGGGTACGATCGGCTGCTGATTGACATAGCGGAGCAGCGCCCTGAGGTGGAGGCCCTGCGCGACCTGGTGTTGGATCACACGCTGAAGCGACTTGTGCGCCAACTCGAGAGCTACGACTGCGACGGGGTGTCATACATGGACGACTGGGGGACGCAGGGCCAGCTCATGATCCGCCCCGAGCGGTGGCGTGCTCTGTACAAGCCGGCGTACCAGAAGATCGCGGACCTCGTGCACGGCGCGGGGAAGCACTTTCATTTCCACAGCGACGGGCACATCATGGAGGTCGTGGACGATTTCATCGAGGTCGGCGTTGACGTGCTCAACCCACAGTTCTCTTGCATGCCGATGGAGGAGTTGGCGGCGAAGTGCCGGGGGCGGGTGTGCATTCGCAGTGATATAGATCGCCAGTACGTGCTGCCGTTCGGGACGCCCGCGGAGGTGCGCGAATACGTGCGCCGCGTATGCGAGTTGTTCGCCTCGCCGGCCGGGGGTCTGATCGGGCATGGCGAGGTGGGCCCGGACGTGCGCCCGGAGAATGCGGAGGCGATGCTGAAGGCGTTTCTCGATTTCAGCCCCGCGGCACCAGAGGGCAGCGGCGGACGATAGCCGCGACTGCCGTATCTCGTTGACACCCCGGCGATGTTTTGCTATACTCGCGAACGTGGTTGATCGGCGCAGCGGGTAGGGGTTTCGACCCGGATTCTGCCGGCCCACAGAGGTGACCGCACAATCGACAGAAGAGGCCTTCGGGTCAACGAAGCGATCCGCGCGCCGCAGGTCAGGCTGGTTGACGAGAACGGGGGGCAGGTCGGGGTCGTTTCCTCGCGCGAGGCGCTGGAGATTGCGACGACGAAGGGATTGGACCTGATCGAGGTCGCGCCCAATGCCAATCCCCCGGTCTGTCGCATCATGGATTACGGGAAGTACAAGTACGCCCGCAGTAAGCGTGATCGCGAGTCCCGCAAGAAACAGAAGACCGCCGAGATGCGGGGGGTGCGCATTCGCAGCCCGCGCATAGACGAGCACGACTTCAATCATAAGCTCAAGCTTCTGCGCCGGCTGCTCGCGGAGGGCGACAAGGTAACGGTGAGCCTGCAGTTCCGGAGCCGGGAGATGAGCCATCCCGAGTTCGGGCAGCGTATCCTCAAGCGGCTGGCGGAAGGCGTGGGCGACGTCGCTCAAGTCGAGAGGCACCCCTCTATCGAGGGGCGACGGATGACCATGGTCATCGCGCCGAAGGCCGAAAAGGTCGAGAAGGCCGACAAGGGCGAGAAGGCCGAGAAGGCCGACAAGGGCACGCAGGTCGAGAAAACCGAGGCGCCCTGACGCGGAGCAGGGCGCGGAGGATTCGATACCGCGGTCGCCGTTCGCGACGGCCGCGGTTAGTGTCTCTGGGGGGAGTTGCAGGTGGCGGCGCAGCATTCCGATGGGCCCGGCGCTGACCGAGTGCGCTCGGGGTGCGGCAGCCGTGAAGGAATTCCAGAGCGCGCGACCACGCGCGCGTTTACGACACAGTAGGAGATCAGGGCAATGCCCAAGATACGCACTCATAAGTCAGCAGCGAAGCGCTTCAGGTTCACGTCCACCGGGAAGGTGGTCGGGCGGCGCACTCATAAGAGCCACCTGCTCACGCACAAGAGCGCAACGCGCAAGCGTCGCCTGAGTCGCCCCCGCCAGATCACCGGAGGCGATGCGGCACGCATCAAGCGCATGCTGCCATATCACGGTACGTAGACGAACGCGCGGTCTGCCGACCGCGCGGAGCTCGACGTCCTCACCGGAGGACGTGCTTGACGTCACACAGGAGATAACCATGCCCCGAGCGCGAAAAGGCGTCGCCGCGCACCGGCGCCACAAGAAAATCAGGGATCAAGCCAAGGGATACTGGGGCGCGCGCCATCGGTGGATCCGACCCGCCAAGGAGACCACGATGCGCGCCTTGGCGTATGCCTACCGGGACCGGCGGCAGCGCAAGCGCGATTTTCGCCGACTGTGGATCGCTCGCATCAACGCGGCTGCGCGCAGCCACGGCCTGAGCTACAGCCGCTTCACCGAAGGCCTGCGCAAGGCAGGAGTCGAGATCGATCGGAAGATGCTGGCCGATCTCGCGGTCAAGGACCAAGTTGCTTTCGCCGAGCTTGCCAAGATCGCGGGCGCTCACGCCACCGGGCCGGGAAGCCCTCCCGCGCCCTGAGCGAACGGGGTCCGTTTATCATCACAAGGCCCGTAGACCCAGGAATCACACTCGCGAACCGTGGTGAGGCCTGGCCTCACTCCAGAATCCCGCACGGGGGGACCACGGAACAGTCTCGGCTCGTTCTCCGATAGCCGAGGCACTGCAGAGGATCACCCGCCGGCCGAGCGCCGAAGCCCGAAACGCGCTCCGCGGGTTGAGCAGCCGCAAGGATCACCGTCCTCCGGAAAACGTCAGCGCAGCCACCGACCGGTGGCTGCGCTGTGTATTTACTGCATCGACGACAACACCCAGCCTGCCCAACTCCCACTCGCTGCGACTCATTGCCATCGGTCGCAGGTATCGCAGCCCGTCGTGTCGCCGCTTGCGACCGCCCGGGGACACGTCACTGATGCGGGCGCAAGCCGTCACCGAGCTGCGTGCAATGCGCAGGCACTACGAGCGAGTCGAGCTAACTGGAACCCTCGCTGTCTGAACTCTCCGGCTGAGCGGGCGGAACCGGTGGCGGCGTCGCCTCGGCTTCAGCGGCGAGCCGACGCTCTTCAGCAGCGCTGCGGATCTCGCTGATGCCGAAGGCCAGCATCCCAAGGCCTACTACAACGAAGCCCAGAGCCACCATCGCCTTGATGGCAATCAGCACCGCGGCCCCCCATGCAACGATTCCCCACACTCCGAGCGCGATAAAGATCAGCCCGATCAGGATAATGAGCGCCTTTCCCACGGTAAGCTGCCCTCCCTTCACGTGGTCAGATCAACGTAACGATTCCGTGTTTCTGCCCTTTGTCCGAGGATTCCTCTTGTGTCGCAGCCGCTTTTGTCACTGCATTGTGCTATACTACCGGGATTGAGAGCAAGCTTGCATGAGCAAGATATGGAAGCTGCATACTCTGGCAGAGGCGTGGGGCGAACTGGAGCATCATCTTGCGTCATCTTCGCTGCCCGCCGAGGCAGTGGGCCTCGATGAAGCGCTTGGCCGCGTGACCGCGCAGCCGGTGTTGTGCCCCGAGCCGCTGCCCCCGTTTTCGCGTTCGGTGGTGGACGGTTACGCGGTGCGCGCAGCGGACACGCACGGCGCCACCGAAGGCGCGCCCGCCTACCTAAAGCTCGCGGGGAAGGTGCGTATGGGCGAGGCCCCAGGGCAGGCGCTTGCTGAGGGCCAGGCGATGTGGATTCCCACGGGCGGGATGCTGCCGGAGGGGTCCGACGCGGCCGTGATGGTGGAGTACACGCGTGAATGGGACGCGGCGGAGATCGAGATCCGGCGCAGCGCCGCGCCCGGCGAGAACGTGGTTGCGATGGGCGACGACGTGGCGCAGGGCTCCGAGCTTCTTCCCGCGGGACGCGCGCTGCGCTCGCCGGATATCGGCGCGCTGGCGGCGTTGGGGATCCAGTCGGTCGCGGTGCGCAAGCGTCCCGTCGCGGCCGTCTTCTCGACCGGCAACGAAATCGTGCCCGCCGATGCGTCGCCTGCCGCCGGCCAGATCCGCGACCTCAATTCGTGGGCCCTGGCGATGGCGATTCGCCGGGTCGGCGGAGAGCCGCTGCGCCTGGGCATCGTGCGCGACGTGCTGGAGGACCTGGTTGCGGCACTGCAAGACGGCGTCGCGCGTGCGGACCTGGTGTGCGTGTCTGGCGGCAGCAGCGTCGGCCCGGAGGATCTCGTGCCCCAGGCGATTGCGTCTCTCGGCGGACCCGGGATACTGACGCGCGGCCTCAACGTCCGCCCCGGCAAGCCGACCATCATAGCAGTCGCGCAGGGGAAACCCATCTTCGGCCTGCCCGGCCACCCGGTGTCGGGCCTGATGGTGTTCGACCTGATCGTCGAGCGGGCGATGCGGCACATGCTCGGCTTGCCGTCGGCGCGTCCGCGCACGGTCAAGGCGATTCTCGACCGCGACCTCGGTTCCGTTCCCGGGCGGTCCGACTTCGTCCGCGTGCGCCTGGAAGCCCGCGAGGAGAAGTTGCACGCCGCGCCCGTGCTCGGCAAGTCGGCGATGATTTCGACACTGGTCGGCGCGGACGGCGTGCTTCATATTCCGCCCGAGGTCGAAGTTCTGCGGGCGGGCGAAGAGGTTCAGGTCAGCGTGTTCGCGGAGGGGCAGTGACATGAGACGCGACCAGAAACGGGCGGTGGTGCCGCTCGCGCGCGCGCACGAGTTGTGGCGCGAGGCCCTGGATGCGTCCGGCGTGGGAGCGGCGCCGACCGAGAACGTGAGCGCGATACAAGCGCAGGGGCGCGTCACTGCGGAGGCGATCCGCGCAAAGCAATCCTCGCCGCACTACCACGCGGCGGCGATGGATGGCGTTGCCGTGACCGCCGCCGAGACCATCGGGGCGAGCGAGGTTTCGCCCAAGCGCTTGCGCATACCTGATGATGCCGAGTACATCAACACCGGCGACGCATTGCCGGAGGGCCGCGACACGGTGATTAGGATAGAAGACGTCGCGGTGCTTGAGGATGCAGTGGAGATCACGGCGGCGGCGGCACCATGGGACAACACGCGGCCGACCGGGGAAGATGTCGTGGCGACAGAGGTTGTTCTACCCGAGGGCCACGTCATCAGGCCGGTTGATGTCGCGGCGCTGATTGCGGGAGGGGTCGGTGAGGTGGCGGTGCGGCGCAAGCCTCGGGTTGCAGTGATCCCGACCGGTAGTGAGGTGGTCGAGCCGGGCGTGGCGCCCGCGCCCGGGCAGATCGTGGATTTCGACTCGTACTTGCTTGCCGGGCTGCTCGCGGAACGCGGATGCGAACCGGTGCGTTACGGCATCGTGCCCGACGACCTGGATGCCCTACGCGAGGCCATCGCGCGCGCGGCGGAGGAGTGCGACGCGGTGGCGATGATTGCCGGCGCATCAGCGGGCAGCCGAGATTACACGGCGCAAGCTTTGTCGGAACGCGGCGAGGTGGTGGTGCACGGCGTGGCGATACGGCCGGGCAAGCCCGTCATACTCGGGACGGTCGGCACGAAGCCGTTCATCGGGGTGCCCGGGTATCCCGTGTCGGCGGTGATTTGCTTCGAGCAGTTCGTCGAGCCGCTCATCGCGCGGTGGCTCGGTGTTCCCGAGCCGGCGCCGGAGACCTGCGCGGTGGTGATGTCGCGAGATGTGCCGTCGGTAGCGGGCAGCGAGGAGTTCGTGCGCGTCCGGGCGGGGGAAGTCAACGGTCGTCTCGTCGCGGTACCCCTCGGGCGTGGGGCGGGGCTCGTCACATCGCTGGTGCGGGCCGACGGCGTCGTGCGCGTTCCGGCGTTGAGTGAAGGGCTCGCCGAGGGCGAAGAGATCGAATGCGAGCTTCGCGTGCCCAGGCAACGGCTCGCTTCCACGATCCTCATCACCGGCAGCCACGACCTGAGCCTCGACCTCCTCGACAGCCTGGTGCGTCGGACGCAGCCGGGCATGAGAGTGGCTTCGACACACGTCGGCAGTCAGGCGGGCTTGAAGGTGCTCCACGACGGATGCTGCCACGCCGCCGGGACGCACCTGCTCGACCCTGAGACCGGCGAGTATAATACTGCGTATGTCGGTCGGCTCTTCGTGCCGGGGGAAGTGAGTCTGGTCACGGTGGCGCTGCGCCAGCAAGGACTGATAGTTGCGCCCGGAAATCCGCTGGGGCTGACGAGTTGGGCCGACCTCGCGCGGCCGGGTTTGCGTTTCATCAATCGCCAGCGCGGGGCGGGTACGCGGGTGCTGCTGGATTACGAATTGCGGCGCGCGGGCGTGGACGGGGCCGCGATTCAGGGCTACCGGCGCGAGGTGTACACGCACCTCGCTGTCGCCGCCGCGGTGCAATCCGGGGCGGCCGACGCGGGCGTGGGGATCGCGGCCGCGGCGCAGGCGCTGGGACTCGATTTTGTGCCCCTGGCGATGGAGCGGTACGAGTTGGCGGTGCTGAAGCATGCGCTGGAGAGGGAGCCTGTCGGCACGCTGATCGAAGTCCTGCGAATGGATGCGTTCAAAGAAGTGCTTGCATCGCTCGGCGGCTATGATGTGAGCGAGTCGGGCAGTGTGCGCGAGGCGTAGTGGACGTCGCACATTTACCCTCATCTCTAATCCTCTCTCTGCGAGGGAGAGGATGTCAGCGGCGCAGCCGCAGCAGTCTGCAATCATGATTGATGGAGGGTGATGATGGCGGTCATGGGCATACCGATATGGCAGATGCTGGCGTTCCTCGTCTTAGGGGGAGTGGCGGGGGCGTCGAGCGGATTGCTGGGCATTGGCGGGGGGGTGATTATGGTACCCGCGCTGGTGGTGCTGTTCGGGTTCATCCAGCAGACCGCACAGGGCACCGCTCTGGCCGTCATGATACCGGCGGCGCTGATGGGCGCGTACACGTACGCGGGCGAGCAGAAGGTGAACCTGCCGGTGGCGGCGGTGATGGCGGTGGGGGCCATTGTCGCGGCGCGCTACGGGGCGACGCTGGCTTTGATCCTGCCGCGGGAGGTGCTGCGGACGCTGTTTGCGCTGCTGATGGTCATCGCGGCGGTGCGCATGATGCCGAAGGGCACGAGCACAGAGATGGGGCTGCTGGCGGGGGTGCTGGCGCTCGCGGCGGTGCTGCGGCTGTTCGTGCTGCGGTAGGGAGGCGCCCGCAGATTGCGCAGATCAGGCAGAACGTAGGGGACGGTTTCCTGACCGTCCCGTGACGGGCCGGGATGCAAAGGCCATTGCGCAATTGCTTTGACGGGACCGAGATTCTTCGCTTCGCGCCTCGCCCACGCGGCTAGGTCGCCACGCGACCGCCGTGGCGGCGGCAGAGCCGCCTAGCCACTCGGCGCTACGCTCTGAATGACAGTTTCGGGGCCGGTGAACCTTCGAGTGGTGGAGTATGCAACAGCTTCTGCAACCCGGCCCCTACGATGTTCCGGCGCTGTCCGCGTGCTCTGCCAATGATTCAGGGGATAGGCCCGCCGCGGCGATGATGTCGTCGTCGTTGCCGCGGATGACCTGCTGGCCGGGCTGCACGATCAAGAACTCATCCGCATTCCACTCGCCGTCGAGCATCTTGCGAATCAGCCGCAGGTCGCCCGGCAGGTCATCGAAATCCCAATCCCGCTCCGCCGCGATCTGCTCCACCTCCGCGCGCAGCACGTCGTGCGGTCCGAGTTTGAGGTCTATGAGCGCCGCGCGCGAGTAATGCTTGATCCACGCTTGCTGGACCTCGCAGAGATACGCGGCGTTGTCCTCGCCGTACTTGGCGACGAGGTCGTCGTAGCTCAACTGCATTCCTTCGCCGGCTTCCTTCGTCCGCGGCACGTGGCTGCCGGCGCGCTCGATCCAGCCGGAGGTGAACCAGTATGTCCCGGGCTCGTCGTTGAAGTAGCGCTGGTACACGTCCTTCGAGCCGAGGAAGAAGGTGATGCAGTCGTGAGCGCGCGGGATGACCACCGGCGTTTCGCGCGCAACCAGGCCGAGCACGCCATTGCTGCACAGGCCGTAGCCGAGGACGATGGCATCATATCCGCCGGGGTTCGCGCTGCCCATCCCGCTGCTGGGCGGCCCTTCTTCCGCCGCGTCAATGCTGTGCTGCACCGTCTCGCGCAAGGTTTCGGCGTTATCGTGCAGGCCGCGCTTGAGGAAATCGAGGTCAACCGTATGCGGCGAGTGCGCCGCGCACAGGCAGATCTCGCGGAACATTACTTCACAGGCGATGACTTTGATTCGCATGGATTCCATCACTCCAGTCAGAAGGAACATCCACAGATTACACAGATCCGGGGGATTCGCACAAGACCAGCCGGGAATCTACCGGCAACGCTCGCCCCTGTCTTGTACCCCTTGGCCATAGGATTCCTCGGTCCGGGGGCGAAGACATTAAACACGGGTGACCGGCGGCTCGCCAGCGGAGGCGGCGGGTGATGTGGTCCCCGTCACGCTCGGCGCACAAAGGCGACAGTGCGATGCTCAAGCGAGTCCTACTTGCGGCGGTCATCATAGCGGCTGTTCTCGCGGTCGCCTGCGCTCGCAGACCGCCGCCGTATCGGGCTTCCCCGCCGGCCGTGAAGCGGGTAAGCTTCACCTACGTGGTTCCCCTGCTACGCGTCCAGCGTTACGAGCTGGTACAAAGCTGGGCCGGGAAGACACCTCCGCCCGCCCTCTATTCGGAGATAGCCGACGCGGTGTGCGAAGCCGGTGCGCTCAACCCAAGGATTGCGTTCGAGTTCAACGAACCTCACGTGTGTGTCAGCACCTATGCCCCTGACCGCGACGCGGCCGAAGCCCTAGGCGAGCTCATCCTGGATGGCCTCGTACGACTGGACCCACAGGCTGCCTTCCACGCGCCCCCGACAGGGTCATAGATCCCAGGACCGAGTCTTGACATTCCCTGGAGAACGCGTTGTGGTGCACTAGCCTTCGTCTTGGGGATGAGTGGGATGGCGCAACGCGGCCTGTCATGAGGCGAAACGGGCCGGGGCGGAGCCCGGCCCCTACGTTGTGGGTCACCCGGCCGCCTTCGTCTCGACCTCGTCGCGCAGGCGGATGGTGAAGTCATCGAGCGACTGCGGGCCGAGGTCGCCCGCACTGCGGCTGCGGACTGAGACCTCCTTCGACTCCTGCTCGCGGTCGCCGACGACGAGCATGTACGGCACCTTCTGCATCTGCGCCTCGCGGATCTTGTAGCGCATGCTCTCGTTGCGATCGTCGAGGTGTGAACGGAAGCCCGCGGCCGCTAGCGCGTCATGCACCTCGCGCCCGTACTCGTGATGCCGCTCCGCAATCGGCAGCACCACTACCTGCACCGGCGCGAGCCATGCCGGGAACGCGCCGCCGGTGTGCTCGACGTACCCGCCAAAGAAGCGATCAATGGAACCCAGCAGCGCGCGATGCACCATCAGCGGCGTGTGCGCCTGGCCATCCGCGCCGATGTACTCCATATTGAACCGCGAGGTCAGGTTGAAATCGAACTGGACCGTCGGCCCCTGCCACAGGCGGCCCATGGAATCCTTGAGCTTGATGTCAATCTTCGGCCCGTAGAACACCGCCTCGCCGGGTGCGCGCTTGTAGGCAACGCCGCGCAAGTCGAGCGCTTCGGTGAGCGAGCGCTCGGCAATCTCCCAGTCCTCATCCGAGCCCATGTACTTGTCGTGATCGGCCTCTCCGCGGACGCTGAGGTCGGTCTCGAAATCGCGGTAGCCGAACGAATTCATGATGAACAGCGCGAAGTCGAGGCAGTCCTTGACCTCGTCGCCGATCTGCTCGGGGGTGCAGATAATGTGGGCGTCGTCCTGGGTGAAGCCGCGCACGCGCAGCAGGCCGTGCAGCACGCCTGACCGCTCGTAGCGATACACCGTGCCCAACTCGCAGTAGCGGATCGGCAGGTCGCGGTAGCTGCGAAGCTGGCTCTTGTATATCAGCACATGGAACGGGCAGTTCATGGGCTTGAGGCGGTACTCCTCGTCCTCGATCATGAGCGGCCCGTACATACCTTCTCTATAGAAGCTGAGGTGCCCGCTGGTTTCCCAGAGGTGGGCGCGCGCGATGTGCGGGCTGAAGACGAACTGGTAGCCGCGCTTGAGGTGCTCCTGCCGCCAGAACTCCTCGATGAGATAGCGCACGAGGGCGCCCTTGGGGTGCCACAGCGGCAGGCCGCCGCCGAGTTCCTCGGGGATAGAGAAGAGGTCGAGTTCGCGGCCGAGGCGGCGGTGGTCGCGCTGGGCGGCTTGCTCGCGCAGGCGCACGAACTCGTCGAGCTGCTCCTGAGTGGGGAAGCTGGTGCCGTAGATGCGCTGGAGCATGGGGCGGCGCTCGTCGCCGCGCCAGTACGCGCCCGCGACGTTGAGCAGCTTGAAGGCGCCGACGCAGCCGGTGCTCGGCAGATGCGGGCCGCGGCAGAGGTCAACGAAATCGCCGTCGCGGTAAATCGAGACGGTATCGTCGGCGAGGCCGTTGAGCAGCTCGACCTTGTAGCCCTCGCCGCGCTGTTTGAAGAACTCGATGGCCTCTGCGCGGGGCATTTCCTGGCGCTCGAAGGCGCGATCCTCGGCAAAGACGCGGCGCATCTCTTCCTCGATGCGCTCGAGGTCCTCGGGGACGAAGTTGTGCTCGAGATCGAAGTCGTAGTAGAAGCCTTCCTCGATGGCGGGGCCGATGGCGAGCTTGGCGTCGGGGAAAAGGCGCTTGACCGCGTCGGCCATGACGTGGCTGGCGCTGTGGCGGTGGACCTCGCGGCCCTGCTCGTCCTCGAAGGTGAGGATTTCAATGCGGTCGGCGTCGGGGAGTGGCGCGGTGAGGTCGAGCGCGCGGTCGCCGAGTTTGGCCGCGAGCGCGCGGCCGGCGAGGTCGTCGTCGCGCGCGGCAAGGCATTCGGCGATGGTCTGCTTGCCCGCCCGGGCTCGGTCGAGTTCGATGATGAGGCTCATGGTAGTCTCCTGCCGCCGGTGCGGTCGACGCCGTCGGCGCCGCCGCGGAAATGAAAACGCCCCCCGGTCCCCGGGAGGCTGTCTTCACGCAGCGCGCGGCACCCGCAGGATTGCTGCGCGCTACGCGCCCGTCGTAGTAGTCGTGATGAGAGATGCCATAATGACGATGGTGGGCGGTGTAGGAATCGCACCTACGACCTTCTGCGTGTCAAGCAGATGTTCTCCTACTGAACTAACCGCCCCCGTTACGATGTTGATTATAGCCCGGCTCATGCGAGTTGTAAAGGTCCGCCGATCGGCGGACAACGCATCGGGCAGGAGCATGCCTGCGCTGACCCGAGTCGGATGGTCTGCCGGCCCGGCACTGATCACCGGCACAGCTTCACAATGGATGCCGCAACCTGTCCGTGCGATGGCGAATGGCAGGCGCGCCTGACCTGTTCTCGTTGACCATCCGTCCGGCGCATGTTAAAATGCCATTGGCAGCGCGCCCCGACTTGTCGGGGCCGCGCGCGTTTTGAGGCTGTCCGATGTCCACCGGCACCGATCATTGCGAGCGCCCGCTGCGGGCTGTCATATTCGACCTCGACGGGGTGATCTACCGCGGGAAGACGGCGCTTCCGCATGCGGCGGAGGCCGTTGCCTGGTCACGCGAGCGCGGGCTCGCGGTGCGCTTCCTGACCAACAACTCGACGGTGACGCGGCAGGAGTACTCGCGGCGGCTGGAGGCGTTCGGCATTCCAACGCCCGCGGAGCACGTGATGACCTCGGCCTACGCCACCGCGCTGTACCTGAAGTCGCGCGGGGACGACGGCGCGAAGGTGTACGTCGTCGGCGAAGGCGGGCTGCGCGAGGAGATCGCGGCCCTCGGCTTCGAGGTCCTGCCGCCGCTGCGCACGGACGGCGCCCGATACGTCGCGGTCGGCATGGATCGCGCGTTCAACTACGATTTGCTGCGCAGCGCCATGGCCGCGATCCTCGCCGGAGCGGAATTCGTGGCGTCCAATCGCGACGCGACGTTCCCGGTCGAGAACGGGCTGCTGCCGGGCGGGGGGACCATCGTCTCAGCGATTGAAACCGCCGTAGGGTCGCCGCCGATACTGGTCGGCAAGCCGACGCCGCGGATGCTCGAACTGCTTCTCGTTGACATCGGGTGCGAGCCGGATGAGGCCATCATCGTCGGCGATCGCCTTGACACCGACATCAAGATCGGGCGCGCCGCCGGAGCGCACACGGCCCTGGTGCTGACGGGCATCAGCAGCGCCGACGATGCGCGCGACGCGCCGGAAGACAGGCGGCCGGAGTGGGTGATCTCGACCCTGGCACAGCTGCTGCCGATTCTCGCGGAGCGCATTGCATGATACCGCGCGCGCTGACGATAGCAGGCTCGGATTCGTGCGGGGGGGCGGGCCTGGAGGCCGACCTCAAGACGTTCGCGGCGCTGGGGGTGTACGGTTCGTGCGCGGTAACGGCGGTGACCGCCCAGAACAGCCGGGGTGTGGCAAGCGCGTTCGAGCTGCCGGTTGCCCTGGTGGCGCAGCAGATGGATGCAGTGCTCGATGACGTCGGCGCGGACGCGGTGAAGACGGGCATGCTGTCCTCGACCGCGGTCGTGGAGGTTGTGGCGGAGCGCCTCGCGGCCCATGAGGCGGCGAACTACGTTCTCGATCCGGTCATCGTGGCCAAGGACGGCACGCAC
>CP070648.1:3126236-3149094 GCA_020354555.1 Armatimonadota bacterium
TCACGTGGTCGCCGTCATCGAGGTAGCCCGCGAGCACGGCGAGCCCGAGCGGCGGGAACAGCGAGTACTTGATCGGCCGCGTCAGGGGATTCCGCGCCGCCGGCGGCGCGGGGCAGATCAGCTTCACTCTCATCGTTGCGTCTCGCTTTCCGCGCCGAGGGCGCGGGCGGTACCCCGGAGCGCCTGCCACGTTGCGGCATCCTCGCCGCGCGTGACTCGCTCCTGGATCTGATCTCATCGTACAGCCGCACCGCCGGCGCGACCCACCCACCGAGACCGCAATCTCGCGCACCCGAGTGCGCGGCGAAACGCCCCTAAGACGCGGGGAGAACGGTGTGAACCGTGGAGACCGCAGAGAGGGATAGAGGCAGATCAACTAGCCGCGGATCGGCGCGGAGTCACGCAAACGAAATCCGCAGACTCGTGCGCCTATGGCGCACTATACAGACTCCCCGAGTTACGGGGGCGAGGTAGCCGCGGATCGGCCATGGCCATGGCGAAGGCCCCTCCGCGGCAAGATAACCCCGACGTCATTTCACAGCAACAGCCGCCGCGCGGATCGCTTCGGAGTCCACGCGATACACCGCCTCCTGCCCCGGGGCGAGCCAGTGGCTGACGCGCAGGCCGGCGTCGCTGCGCGACGTCCTGCCCGCGCAGTACGCCCCGCCTTCGTGCTCCTGCCCGCTCCAGTTCCAGGAGTGAATCTTCACATCCGCGCCGGGGAAGGTCAGCGCCGCGTTGACGCTCTCGTCGGTGCTGTTGTTGACCAGCATCACGTAGCGCCGCCCCTCGATATCCACGAACTGGCCGAGCAGCAGCGGGTGCCCCTCTTTGTCCGGCGTTACCTCGGCGACCAACTCGTTCGGCGTGAACACCTCCCCGCCGCCGTACGCCTCGGGCGTGAACGTCACCCGCGTCGGCGCGAGGCGCAGGAACAGGTCGCCGTAATGCCGGTGAAACGCCTTCTGGAATCTGCGGATGTCGTAGTAGGTCTGCGTGCGATCCCAGTTCTCATCCACCGGTGACAGCCGGTAGTTGTCGTGCGGCTGGCGCATGTAGTAGAAGAACCACAGGATGCCGTTGGCGCCGGACGCGATCGCCGTATTGAACTGCCAGCGCAGCTCGTTGTAGTTCGGGCAGCGATAGCGAAAATGCCCGACGGAGAGAATCGTCGTCCAGAACGGCACGCCGCCGCGCTGCGCGGCCTCGCGGTACTCGCGCAGGTTCTCGTAGTACATGTCCCAGCCGCTGGTGCCGGGGTTCATCTGCGCGTAGCAGTCGTAGCACAGGAAATCGAGATTGGACTTGCGCACCGCCGCGTCGAGGTAATCGCCCCAGGTCTCGTACCCGACGTAGCCCTCCGCCCCGTGCCAGTACGGCAGCAGGTTCATAAAGGGGTGGAGGTCGGGCGCGGCCTCCCCGAGCATGCGATAGGACTCGAAGTAGGCGTCGTTGTTAAAGCGATTCGGCTCGTCGCCGATGTGGAAGCCGAACACCGCCGGGCTGCCGCGGAAGTCGGCGAGCGCGGCGGCGATCTTCTGCGCGTGATCGGCGGGCACGGGAACCGGATCCGTCGCCTCGCCGTGGTGCGGCCCGTACGTGCGCGGGTCGCAGATAATCAGCTTCATGCCGCGCGCGTCCGCCCATTCGAGCATCCTGCGCATGTGCTCGACCTGCTCCGGCTTGCCGGGGTCGAACGACGGCGTCATGGTGACGGTAAAGCCGGCGTCGGCCCACTCCTCGACCTCGGCCTCGTCCATGTACTGCCCGTGGGCGGTGAGGTTGGTGTAGTTCCAGAAGCCGATGGGGAAGCGGTCGAGGCCGAGAGAGGCGCTCTTCTCGAGCATCGAGCGGAGGTTGGCGGGCAGCTCTGCCGCCCCGAGCGGCGCAGCGAGGACAAGCAAGACCGCCGCGGCCAATCCGATGTCGACGAACTTCATGTGCGTCTCCTTTCGGGATGCGGGTTGTCGCCGGTTCGACGGGCGGCAGTCCTTTCATCTCGTCATTCCGGGCCGCAGGCGCTGCCGCACATCCGCCGCCGGGATTCTTCGCTCGCTACGCTCGCTCAGTAGTTCATATGGCCATCCCTTGCCAGTTTCAGGAAGTAGGCTGCCCATTCTCCATTGTCGCGCCCACTTGCTTCCTCCAAAGCCGCGAGAGCTTCGGGCGTGCCGATCCGCGCGACACTCATGGAAGCTACGTAGCGCACATCCTTGTCAGGGTCGTCTAGAAGTTGAACCAGCGGCCAAGCAGCCTCCGGCACCCTCGGGGCAAGAGGGCTGAACGCGATGGCATGTAGGCAGTGCGCTGCGCGCCAGCGTCCGTGCGGGTCCTCGGTAGAAAGCGCTGCGGATAGCTGGGCTATTCGCCGCTCCATACGGGTCTTTCTGGCCATCCGACGTCTCCCTGTGCGGCACAGGTGATTATAGTCCACGTCTGGGAATTGAATCAATCGTCAGCCCTAGTGCAAGGCGGCGGCCCACAGCGTCTCCGGCGTGGGCGCTTTATCCCCGAAGCGGGCGAGCCTCGCACACGGAAGGGGCGAGGCCCGCTAGAGGAATACTAGCCGCGCGACAAAACCAACTTGTTGATTGTACGCGATTGTGTCTACGCCGTCTCTGAATGACGACCCCAGGTCACGCCTGCGGTCGCGAATCGGTGCCGATCCGTGCGAACTTGTCGGCCGCAGCCCGGCGGCGCTGTGCGGCGCTCCGGAGCCCCGACATCCCGGGGCCGGCGACGGCGGACCCGCGGCTTACTGCTGTCCGTCGAGCAGGATCGGGTTCGACCACGCGATCTTGCCCTTGCGGTCAATCGCCTCGATGCGGCAGTAGCGGGCGTTCGGCAGCGAGAACTCCGCGGTCGTGATGTTGCGATCATCGCGGGCGAAAGCGCGCCCGCCGCGGCCCGGCGTCGAGACGAGCGCGATGGATTTCACCGGCGACGTCGTCACGCGAATGCGGCCGCCGGCCATGCGCAGATCCTTGATCTCCGGCCCGGTCGAGGCGTAGTACCGGCCGCGCAGCAGAGCGTCCATCACCGCCTCGACGCTCAACTTCTCCGCGCGGATCATCGTCCAGCCCAGCCCGTGGTCGGCCTTGTGATGATGCCCGTCATCCACCGCCACCGCGCCGAAGTCGTGGCCCAGAGTCAGCAGGTCGTCCCAGTGCACCATGCTGAAGCCGCGCAGGATCTCCAGGTCGCAGCCCGTGTTGTACACCTCGATCGCGAAGTAGCCCTTGACCTCGGCCATCTCCGGCGCCATCAGCCCCGACCAATAGGGGTGCGCGATGACGACCTCGCCGCCGTCCTCGCGGATGAAATCCACGACTTCCTGCGCGGTGCCGCCGTGGCGCTCGACGCGGCCGCGCATGCGCATGTTTAGGCCGACGATGTGGTAGCTCGTCTTCTGCGCGGGCCAGCCGCCGTCAAGTTCGGCGCCGGGGATGATGAGGAAATCCTTGCGGCTGCTGACGAGTTCGGTGACGTGCCAGTGATCGGTGATGGCGAGGATGTGATACCCTGCGCGGCGGTAAAACTCGGCGCAGTCGGCGGGCGATAGGTCGCCGTCGGAGTCGGTGGTGTGCGCGTGCAGGTTGGCGCGATACCAGTTGCCGGGGGACTGAAACGGATTCTCGAACAAAGCAAACTCCTTAGCTGCAGACGATTTCAGCCAGTAACACAACAAGGATACAAGGCCAGAGAGCTAACATACCGCGCGAGCCAGATAACCTCCTCTCCCGCCGCGGCGAGCCGAGGCGGATACACCAGCCGCCGAGAGAACTCAGGTGGGGCAGGCGTCCGCCTGCCCCACCTTTTCCGGACCTGGTTCGTCAGTTACACCGTCGGACGGGCAGCCGTGGGCGGTCGTTTGCGTCACGGCGCCCGACAAAGAAGTCAATGCACACGCCGATCACGCGGCCCCGGGCTTGTTCCTGTTACCGCCCGTCGACCGTGACAACGGTTTCTGCGTGGTTGTCGGCAGGGTCGTCATCGGGGATCACGGTCTGGTCGAGCTCGCTGTGGATGATGTACGCATCAGCCGTCACCGTGTAGTCGCCCCCCGGCATTCTGCGGCCGGTCTTGAACGCGGTGCTGATGCTGATCGAGGCACCCTCCGGTACCCACGCCAGCCGGCTGCGCACGCATCTCACACACGGCCCTTCGAAGGCGATCACGAGCTTGACCCATTCCCCCTGCGTGCCCTGGTTGGCGACACCCGCCGTCGCAGTGAACGAACTGCCGGACGGAACCGCTGGAGGACTCACGGAGATGCTCACGGCGACGTCGTGGACATCCTGCGCGACTGCGGGAGCCGCAGCCGCCAACACAAGTACCAGCAACACACCAAACGCGATACGCATTACCTCAACTCTCCTTTCATATCGCGATACTCCGCTATTACCCACAACGGACACGTTTCGCTGCACGCCAACTGCGGATTCCCGTCGAATCCCGGCCGGTCGCCCGCATACGCGCGCAGGGGAATTCGGAGCAGCGTCCAGTCCGCTCACAAACACGCCGCGGCAGTAAGCAGGACGCCGTCCTTCGTGTCTCGGTGGCTCGATCCGATCCTTGTTTCCGCTCGACGGTCTCCAGGTCCTGCATGGTTCAGGCCGTATCCATCGCATGGAGCGCGGCGCCAAGGGCGCCGACGATCTGCGGGTTGTCGGGGATGCGGAGGTCCGCGTCCAACCGCTCGCCGAGCAGGCGCCCGATGCACGGGTTGAGGGCGACCCCGCCGGCGAACACGACCTCCGGCCGCACGCCGACCCGGCGCGCCATGCCGGCGAGGCGCTCGGCAATGGCGCGGTGAACGCCGAGCGCAATGCTGCGGGCGTCCTTCCCCTGGGCGAGCAGAGAAATGGCCTCGGTCTCGGCGAACACGGTGCAGGTGCTGGTGATCTCAACCGCGTCCGCCGCCTCGCACGCCGCCGCGCCGAAGGATTCGACGGAGAAGCCGAGCGCGCGCGCCATCACCTCCAGGAAGCGCCCGGTGAAGGCGGCGCAGCGGTCGATCATCTAGAAGCTCCGGAAGCCGCCGCGGTCGTCGAGGGCGATAACCTTGCTGTCCTGCCCGCCGACGTCAATGACGGTACGGCAATCCGCGAAGAGGTGCGCCGCGCCGCGCGCGTAGGCCGTGATCTCGGTGATGACATCGTCGGCGAAGCTGGCGGCGGCGAGGTGGCGGCCGTAGCCGGTGGCGACGATGCGGGCGGGTTCGCAGCCTTCGAGCAGGCCGCGCGCGCGCGCCGCCATGTCCGGCCCGGTGTCTATAATCTTAAACGCGGCGACCCGGCCCTGCTCCAGCACGACCAGCTTCGTCGTGCGCGAGCCGAGGTCGAGGCCGGCCACTGTCGGCTTTCCTTCTTGCATTAAACCGCCGCTTCACGCGGACAAATGGCGGGGCACAGCATGCTGTGCCCCTACGTTGCTCGCCTTACGGACCGCCCGGACGGGTCACCCTCTCGTTGCTCCTCTCCCTCTCAGGGAGAGGCTGGGTGAGGGTGAGACCGCTCGCCGCCCGCATGCCCCCGCCCGGGTCGCCCTCTCCTTAGTCCCCTCCCTGAAAGGGAGAGGTTTCGCGCGCGGCAAGTGCTATCGTATCTCCACCGCGCGCTGGCCGCGGACGATCTCCCCGATGTGGTAGCACGCCTCGCCCGCGCGCGCGAGGTGATCCGCGATATACCCTGCCTGGGCTGCGGCAACGACGAGGATCATCCCGATGCCCATGTTGAAGGTCCGGAACATGTCCTCATCCGGCGTGTTGGCGATGCCGCGAATCAGCTCGAAGATCGGCGGCACCGGCCACGCCGAACGGCGCACCACCGCGCGGCACGCCTCGGGCAGAATGCGCCGCAGGTTGTCGGGGATCCCCCCGCCGGTGATGTGCGCGATGCCGTGGACGCCGGTGCCGTCGAGCACCGGCAGCACCGACGGCGCGTAGCAGCGATGGACGCGCAGCAGTTCGTCGCCAATCGTCGTTCCCAATTGCTCGACGCGGTCATCCGGGCCGCGGCCTGCGACCTCGAACAGCGCCTTGCGCGCGAGGGAATAGCCGTTGGTATGCAGGCCGCTCGATCCGAGGCCGAGCAGCACGTCGCCCTCCGCGACCTGCTCCCCGGTGATGACGCGCGCGCGCTCCACCACACCGACCACGAAGCCGACGAGGTCATACTCTCCCGGCGCGTAGAACCCGGGCAGCTCCGCCGTCTCCCCGCCGATGAGCGCGCAGCGCGCGCGCTTGCAGCCGCGCACCAGGCCCTCGATGACCTGGTGAAAGACCTCCCCCTCCAGCTTGCCGACGCCGAGGTAGTCCATGAAGAACAGCGGCCGCGCGCCCTGCACCAGGATGTCGTTGACGCAGTGGTTGACGATGTCCTCGCCGATGGTGTCGTGACGCCCGGTCATGAAGGCGATCTTGAGCTTGGTGCCCACGCTGTCGCAGCTCGACACGAGCACGGGCTGCTCGTAGTCGCCGGGCGCGATGGCGAACAGCGAGCCGAAGGCGCCGATGTCGCTCACCACGCCGGGCGAGAACGTCTGGCGGATGAGCGGCTTGGCGCGGTCGAGCGCGCGGTCGGCGGCGTCAATGTCCACGCCGGCATCGCGGTAGGTCAGTGGGCGGCGGGGCTGCTCGGAATCGGTCAATTTACTCACTCCGGGCTGCTATTGAGCGGTCAGTCATTGTTCCAGTGCCGTCTTCTGCGCCGTCAGCTCGTCGGCGACGGCGATGGGATACTCGCCGTCGAGGCAGGCCATGCACAGCGCTTCGCGCGGCAGGCCGACGGCGCGCACCAGGCCATCCGCGCCGAGGTAGCCGAGGCTGTCGGCGCCGATGCTCTTGCGAATATCGTCAATGCACGAGGCGCGCGCGGCGATCAACTCGCCCTGGCGGCTGGTGTCCACGCCGTAGAAGCACGGGTAGCGGTACGGCGGCGCGGTGATGCGGACGTGGACTTCGGTGGCGCCCGCCTCGCGCAGCAGGCCGACCGTCTTCGCCTTCGTCGTGCCGCGGATGATGGTGTCGTCAATCACGACGAGGCGCTTGCCCGCGACCTCCTGGGTCAGGGCGGTGTACTTCATCTGCGCGCCGAGGTCGCGCATGCGCTGGTCGGGCTGGATGAAGGTGCGGCCGATGTAGCGGTTGCGGATGAGCCCCTGTCCCAGCGGAATGCCGGACGCCTCGGCGTAGCCGATGGCGGCGGGCCAGCCGGTCTCGGGCACGGGGATGACGAGGTCGGCGTCGGCCGGATGCTCGGCGGCCAACTCGTGCCCCATGCGCCGGCGCGCCTGGTGGAGCAGGACGCCGGCGATGACGCTGTCGGGCCGCGCGAAGTAGATGAACTCGAACACGCACAGCGCCATGCGCTGCTGCTCCAGGAGCTGAATCGCGCGCAGGCCGCCGCGGTCCACGACGATCAGTTCCCCGCGCTCGATCTCGCGCACGAAGCGCGCGCCGATGACCGGCAGTGCGCATGATTCCGAGGCGACGGCGTAGCGGCCGGGCTCGATCTCGCCGATGCACAACGGGCGAACGCCGTGGGGATCGCGCAGCGCCATCAGGTGCCCCTGATCGGTGAGCATCGTCAGCGAATACGAACCGCGGCAGGCCGAGGCGGCCGCGCGGATCGCATCCTCCAACGCGGGCGCGGAGTTGGCCTCGAGCGCGATGAGCTTGGCGATGATTTCGCTGTCGGTGGTGGATTCGAAATGCATGCCCGCGGCCAGGAGCCGCTCGCGCAGTTCCGGCGCGTTGACCAGGCTGCCGTTGTGGCCGAGGGCCAGATTCGCGCCGAACCCGGGGACGGCAACGGTGATCGGCTGGGCGTTGCTGATATGGCTGCCGCCCATCGTCGAGTAACGGTTGTGGCCGATGGCGACGTCGCCGCCGAGCAGGGCGAGGATGTTCTCGTCGAAGACCTGCATCACCAGGCCCATGTCGCGGTGGAGCCTGATCTTACCGCCGTTGCGCTGGTGCTGCTGCGGGCAGGTCGAGACGGCGATGCCCGCGCTCTCCTCGCCGCGGTGCTGGAGCTGCACCAGCCCGAAGTACATCATGCGCGCGACGTCCTCGCCCGGCGAGAAAACGCCAAACACGCCGCACGCCTCGCGGGCGACCTCAGCGGCTATGTGTCCGGTCATATGCATCGTTCCTAGAGGCCGAAGTCCCGATGCCGCTGCGCGATTGGCCAGACAAGACGCCAGTGGCTCGGAGTATGTCATTCAGAGCGGCGCGCCGAACGAAACCGAGGCGCGACGCGAAGAATCTCGGCATCGTGCCTGCGCCCGACGACTGACTGGAAGTCACATCAGCAATCGAGATCGAGAATCCCCTTGTTGCTAAGGTCTATCAACGCCGCAGTAAGCTGCTCGACGTATTCCCGCTGGTGCCCCTGTGCCGGAAAAGGGGCGCAGTAGAATAGCACGTCCCTGGGATTCAGGCCCTCCATCGCACGACGCACGTGGCCTTCAATTGCCCGCATGACGCATATCACGGCGTCGGGCCGATACGGATACGCCCGCATGCGTGTCGCCAGGCTGCAGACGCCGGCATTCCGCTGCTTCCGACGACGCCGCGCGTCATTTCTGTTCACTGGCTCAAGGCAGAGATCGTCCAAATAGCAGCCCTTGGACATGAAAGAAGCCAGGAACTCACTCGGTGTGTCCGAATTGCGACCGCAAGCCTTCTCGAATGCCTGCTGCGTGTAACGGCATAGGTTGGAGTCCCCTCTGTAGAAGAACGTGCCTCCGGCCGGTCGTGATTCGCCGACGAATAGCACCCGAATGCGCTTCGGCTGGTATTGCTGGCGCATGTTGTCGTAGCATTCTTTGGTCATTATGGCAACCGGTCGCCCAAGGCCAACCGCTCACTCGACATCCTCACCCAGGGGCCCGCAACGCGATCCGATTGCAGGCGCACCGCCCGGCTGAGATCCTTCGCTGCTCTCAGGATGACACAGCGGACCAGCCCGATCTGATGCCCGTGTAGGCTCAACCAGACAGGCGCGCTACCCCATATACCCCGGGATCGCGCCCTCGTAGCGCTCCTCCATCTCGGCGACCGGGAGGTCAACGATCGGCGCGCCGCCGGGCGTTTCGATGCGCAGGGCACTGCCAGCAACGCGGCCGATGCGCGACCACGGTGCGCCGTGCGCATCCGCGATACGACCCACGGCTGCCACGTCCTCCGCGCGCACCGACAGCACGATGCGCGACTGGCTTTCGCCGAACAGCGCCGCGTCGAGCCTCATGTCCGCTTGCTCCTCGGGCAAGCGAATCTCCGCACCGACGTTGCCGCGAATACAGCTCTCCGCCAGCGCCACCGCGAGCCCGCCGTCCGAGCAGTCGTGGGCCGACTGCACCAGCCCGGTTCGGATGGCGGCCAGGCACGCGCGCTGCACCGCCTTCTCGCGCTCGAGGTCGAGCGCCGGCGGGCGGCCGGTTTCCATGCCGTGCACGACGGCGAGGTACTCGGTGCCGCCCAGTTCCTCCAACGTCTCGCCGAGCAGGACGACCTCGTCGCCTTGTTCCTTGAAATCCATCGTGCAGCGCCGCTCGAGGTCCTCGATCACGCCGACCATGCCGATCACCGGGGTGGGGTGGACGACGTCGGTCGGCGTCTCGTTGTAGAAGCTCACGTTGCCGCTCACCACCGGGATGCCGAACTCGCCGCACGCGCGAACGAGCCCCTCGACGGCGCGGCGGAACTGCCAGAAGCGGTCCGGCTTCTCGGGGTTGCCGAAGTTGAGGCCGTCGGTGATGCCCGCCGGCTCGGCGCCGGTGCACACGACATTGCGAGCGGCCTCGGCGACCGCGATCTGCGCGCCGACGAAGGGATCGAGGTAGCAGTAGCGGCTGTTGCAGTCCGTGGTCACCGCGACGGCCGGGGCGCCTGCGACGACGAAGCCGCCCGGGGCGTCCTTGAGCCGGAGCACCGCCGCGTCGCCGTCGCCGGGCAACACCGTCGTGTTGATCTGCACCATGTGATCGAACTGCTCCCACACCCACCGCTTGCTCGCGATGTTGGGCGCGGCCAGCAGGTCGAGCAGCGTGCGGTCGTAGTCCTTCGGCAGCGGCAAGCCGGCGAGGTCCGCGGCCTGCGCCTGCCGGTAGTACTCCGGTTCCTCGACGGGCATGTCGTAGGCCGGCGGGGTGGCGAGGTCCTGCGCTCCCATCGCCGCCACCACCTTGCCGTTGTCGCGCACGCGCAGGATGCCGTCATCGGTGACGCGGCCGATGACGACGGCGTTGAGATCCCACTTATGGAAGATGCCGGCGACGCGCTCCTCCTCGCCCGCCTTGACGCAGAGCAGCATGCGCTCCTGCGACTCCGACATCATCAGCTCGTACGGCTCCATGCCCTCCTCGCGCCGCGGGACGAGCGCGAGGTCAACATCCATGCCGGTGCCTGCGGCGGCGGCCATCTCGGAGGTGGTGCAGGTGAGCCCGGCGGCGCCCATGTCCTTCATGCCGATGATCGCGCCGGTATCGAGCGCTTCGAGGCACGCCTCGATCAGGCATTTCTCCGTGAACGGGTCGCCGATCTGCACCGTCGGGCGCTTCTCCTCGTCTTCCCCGAACTCGTGGCTCGCGAGGACGCTGCACCCGCCGATGCCGTCGCGGCCGGTGGAGGAGCCGACGTACATGACCGCGTTGCCGGGGCCGTCAGCGCGGCCGAGGGCGATGCGATCGGTCGGCACCACGCCGACGCACATCACGTTGACCAGGCAATTGCCGCGGAAGCAGCGGTTGAAGTACACCTCGCCGGCGACCGTCGGCACGCCGACGCAGTTGCCGTAGAACTGGATGCCGTCCACGACGCCGGCGAACAGGAACCGGGCGAGGCTCGTGTCCAGTTCGCCGAAATGGAGCGAGTTGAGGCAGGCGATGGGGCGCGCGCCCATGGTGAAGATGTCGCGGATGATGCCGCCGATGCCGGTTGCCGCGCCCTGCTTCGGTTCGACCTGGGACGGGTGGTTGTGGCTTTCGAGCTTGAACAGGACGGTCAGGCCCGGGGCGGCCTCGATGCCTCCCGCGTCGCCGGCGACCCGGGGCGCGTATTTGCCTTCGCGCGGCAGCAGGCGCAGCAGCGGCCGCGACCGCGGGTAACCGCAGTGCTCCGACCATTCCACGGAGAACATGGCGAGTTCGGTCGCCGTCGGCTCGCGGCCGAGGAGCCGTTCGATTGTCTGGTACTCCTCGTCCTTGAGGCCTAATTCACGATAAACCGCCGGTTCGATCATAGTGATTGACTATCCACGGGTCTCGCAGATTGCGTGCGTGCCCACACCACAAAGACACCAATCCGCATCATTCACGTGCCACTCGCGTACGCAACCCTTTGCCGTCGGCTGGCATCTCTTCCGATCTCCTCGTGCCTTGGTGTCTCCGTGGTCTTCCCGGTAATCCGTTATGCTCGCAGGATGCTTTCGAATATGACCCGCCCGTCGGCGGAGCCGAGCACGCCTTCCGAGCAGCGCTCGGGGTGGGGCATCATGCCGAGCACGTTGCGCCGCTCGTTGCAGATGCCGGCGATGTTGTCCACCGAGCCGTTGGGGTTGGCGGCGGGGGTCACGTCGCCGTCCGGGCGGCAGTAGCGGAACACGATCTGATCGTTGTCGCGCAGGCGGCGCAGCGTCACTTGGTCGGCGTAGTAGTTGCCCTCGCCGTGGGCGATGGGGATGCGCAGCACCTGTCCGCTCTCGCCGGCCCGGGTGAACGGCGTCTGCGGCTGCTCCAGGCGCAGGTTGACGTACTTGCAGATGAACTTCTGGTTCTGGTTGCGGCGCATCGCGCCCGGGAGGAGCTGCGCTTCGAGCAGGATCTGGAAGCCGTTGCAAATGCCGATGACGAGGCCGCCGCCGCGCGCGAACTCGGCAACCGCCTGCATCACCGGCGAGAAGCGCGCGACCGCTCCGGTGCGCAGGTAGTCGCCGTAGGTGAACCCGCCGGGCAGGATGATGCAGTCAATCCCCGACAGGTCGGTGTCGCGATGCCAGACGTAGCGGGCGCGGGCGCCCATGGCGTGAGCGGCGGCATGATAGCAGTCCTGGTCGCAGTTGGAGCCGGGGAATATCACGACTCCGAAGGTTTTCATCGACACGGCCTCACTCCATGATGGCGCGCAGCGCGGCAGAGGCACGTGGACGCGCGCCCTGCAAGGAGCGGCGGTGCGCCGCGCGTCGCCGCGGTTGCCCGTCCGGTCGCCTCGGCGTGTCAGCCTCCGGCGGAAACGACCTCGATACGGTACTCTTCGATGACGGGGTTCGCCAGCAGTTTCTGGCACATCTCGTCCACCTGCCGGCGGGCGGTGTCGGCGTCGGGGGCGTCGACCCCCACCTCTATATACTTACCCATCCGCACCCCGTCAACGGCCTCGAAGCCCAGATTGTGCAATGCCCGTTCGACCGTCGCGCCCTGAGCGTCGAGCACGGTCGGCTTCAGCGTGATGGTTACTTGCGCGCGATACATGATGTCCCCGATTCACCGCACAGAGCGCAGAAGTCGCGGAGATCTCACAGGGTTCAAACCCGAGTCTCCTCTGCGTTCTCCGCGTCCCTTGGGCGACGCAGCCCCAGCGAAGCTTGCGCGCCGAAGGCGTGCAGGCTCTGCGGTTCAAACGATGCCCTATATCCCGAAGCGCTCGAAGACCTCGTCCAGATGCTTGAGGTGCCGGCGGTAGTCGAAGCAGGCGGTCAGCTCCTCCTGCGACAGTGCGGCGGTTATCCTGGGATCGGCGGAGACCGCGTCCCTGAAGTTCGCCCCTTCTTCCCAAGCGCGTCGAGCGTGATCCTGCACCAATTGATACGCCTGGTCCCGGTCGAAACCCTTCCGTGTCAACTCCAGCATCACCTGCTGCGAGCAGACCATGCCGCCGAGCAGGTCGAGGTTGCGCTCCATGCGCTCGGCGTTGACGCGCATCTCCGCGGCGAGGTCGGCGAACTTGCGCAGCATGTAATCCAACAGGATGTTGGCGTCGGCCAGGATGATGCGCTCGACCGAGCTGTTCGACAGGTCGCGCTCGTGCCACGTCGCGATATTCTCCAGCCCGGGGATACAGTACGACCGCATCAGGCGCGCCATCCCCGTCAGGCGCTCCGACGTGATCGGGTTGCGCTTGTGCGGCATCGCCGACGACCCGCGCTGCCCGGCGCCGAACGCCTCCTCGACCTCGAGCACCTCGGTGCGCGTGAGATGCCGGATCTCGGTCACGAATTGCTCGATCGAGCCCGCGATCACCGCGAGCGCGCAGAGATAGCTTGCGTGGCGGTCGCGCTGCACGATCTGCGTCGAGGCGGGCGACGGCGTCAGCTTGAGCTTGCGGCAGACGTACTGCTCGACCTGCGGGTCAATATTCGCGTAGGTGCCGACGGCGCCTGAGATCTTGCCGACCGCAACCTCCTCCCGCGCCTGCTCCAGGCGGCGCCGCGCGCGGTCAATCGCGCCGAGCCAGATCGCGAGCTTGAAGCCGAAGGTGATCGGCTCGGCGTGCACCGCGTGCGTGCGCCCCATCATGAGCGTCCACTTGTGCTCCTGCGCGCGCGCGAGCACCGCCTCGCGGACGCGGTCGAGGTCCTGGAGCAGCAGGTCCGCCGACTGCGCGAGCAGCATCCCCAGGGCGGTGTCCTCGATATCGTACGACGTCACGCCCATGTGCAGGTACTTGCCCTCGTCGCCCAGGCTCTCGCGGACCACATGGAGGAAGGCGAGCAGGTCGTGGCGCAGGGGTTTCACCCCGGGTGGCGGCTCGCGGCCGGGGGTCAAGCCCTCGAGCTCGATGATGCGGTCGACGTCGAAGTGCGCGTTGCGGCGCATGTTGGGCGCGGCCTCGGCGGGAATCTCGCCCAGTTCCGCGAGCGCCTCCGCGACCAGCAGCTCGACCTCGAGCCACGCCGCGAACTTGTTCGCCGGCTCCCAGATTGCGCTCATCTCGGGGTACGAGTATCGTTCGATCACTGTCGTGCTCCTTCGGTGGCCTTCGGCGCCCGGTAAATCGGTTTCCCGGTCGCGTCATGGAGGACCAGCTCCGGCCCTCTCGGGAACGCGTCGAGGGTCACGCGCGGCCGGCCGTCGGCGTCGAACAGGAAGAACGCGGCGCCCTCCGGCCATGTCTTATCCCCCGTCTCCTGCACGCCGATGCCCGCCCGCTGCTGCCCGCGCTCGTCGAACAGAGCGAACAGCGGCCCTTCATCAACTTCGAGGATCGCGCGCTCCTTCCCGTTCGTGTCACTCAGCCTGACGCCGGGGCGGCTCCCGTTGATGTACAGGGCTACCTGCGTCGTGCCCGCGGCGTCGTAGAGGCTCAGGCACGGCCCCCACTCCGGCACCTGCAGCACAGCCCGCTGTCTCCCCTCGGCGTCCCGCAGAACGAACTTCTCGGCCTCGACGATCTCCTGCGGCGTGACGGCGCCGACGAACAGCACGGCGCCGAAGACGGCCGCCAGGCCGAGCATGCCCAGCTTGAGGCGCCGGTTCTGCCGTTCGAGGCGCTCGATTCTGCGCGCGAAGTCCAGTGCGTGCTCGTTCATGGCATCCACCTTTCCGTCGGGGGCGACATCGCCGTCAGCGCTATTCTTAGGCGCGGGTGGTGATGTTCCTCGCGGCGATGCGGCGGGCCCGGAGACCGATCACCCCGAAACAGCGAAAGGCAGGCCGCCGGTCGGGCCGGGGCCTCGCTCACGAACCTGAAGGCCCGGAATCCCGCGGCACGAGCAGTCGCTCCGCGCTGTACGCCAGAGACGCAGGCAAGGGCGGCTGAAGGGTGATCGAGGCATCCTCGAACACGCCTTCTCCGGCCTGCCCGACCTCCAGGGACCACGCCCGGCCCGAGGTTTCCTGCGGCACGCGCACCGTGGCCTGCGCCTCGCCCGGGGACACGTCTTCGGCCTCGGCGGCCGTCACGCCGGCGGGATCGTGGATGACGATGCGCGCGGTCTCCTGCCCGCCGCCGGCGTTGAGGCGCACCGTGAACTCGCTCGCTCCGAACGGAACGTAGAAGTGCATCCGTCCACCGCGCGTGCAGAAGGCAATCTGCTCTCCGACGAGACAGAAGTACTGCGCGGACGCCTGGAGCGAGAACATATTGGCGCCGGCCGTGGCCGCGACGCCGTACACGCCGGCCTCCGGCGCGGTGAAGTCAATGGACGCCGTTTCGTTGTAGCCGATCTGCGCCGCAGCGACCTCCGTTCCGGACGGTGACGTGACGGTCAGCGCGGCGCCCTCGGCGTAACTGCCTAGCTGATGGCACGCGAGCGTCAGCGTGCACGCTTCGCCCTCGCGCAGCAGCAGGCCGAAGAGATGCAGGCCGCGCAAGCGCGGGAGCTGCTCGACCGGACGCGCCCTGAAGTCCTGATCGCGCGCCGACAACGGCGCGAGGCCTTTCAGCCGCTGCATATCGGACACCACCGCCGCCGGCATGATCGGCGGCTGCGGCCGAATGACGAGGGCGGATTCGTGCGCGGGGTCGCGCGCCTTGCGGGCGATCTCGGCGTTCGCCTCCGCGAGCGCGCGCCAGTACTCGTCCGCCTCGCCCGGCACCGCGTAGTCGCCGCGCAGTTCGCTCCTCGGAACCGCCAGGCTGTAAGTCGTGAACAACCAGTAGCCCTCAGCGTTCACCGCCATGTGATATGCGTGAGCGCCGATGTAGTCCGGCAGGAACTTCGAGATCCACAGTCCGCCGATGAACAGGAACGGCGTGTCGAGTGCCTTGAGGCGCGCGATGGCCGCCGGCACGTACTCCGTGTAGCCCGAGCCGTACGTCGTCTCCGGCATCACGAGCACCGGCATCTCCGGCGCGCCCAGCCCGCGCACCAGCCCGCGGTGGTAGAAGTCATCGCGCTCGAGCAGGAAGCCGCCGAGCAGCAGGTCGGGCTTCACCGCGTGGATTCGCTCGCGCTGCGTCGCAGCGAGGGCCGCCACTTCGTCCTCGAGGTACCCGTAGTAGGCATCAAGCAGCCCGCGGCTTTTCAGATAGTCCAACCGTGCGCCAGCGGGCGGCGGCGCTTCGCGACGTTCGCGCGCGCGGAGGAATGTCTGAAAACACTCCTCGCAGAAGCACACCCCCGAGCCGTAGGTGGAGATCCCCGCGCCGTACATCTCGGGGTCTATGATGAGGCCGGCGATGGGCGCTTCGCCGCTGAGTTGCGCAATGAAGACACCGCGGTCGCCGACGACGCCCTCCCAGTATCGCGGATCCCGCGGACAGGCGGTGTCCTCGACCGTCCGTCCGCCGGAGGTGACGACGGGGCGGAACTCGCCGATCAACGGCCGGCGCTCGTTGTCGCCGCCGAAGTTGATAACGGGGAAGAAGCGCAGGCCGCATTCCCGCGCCCAGGCGGCGGCGTTCTTCATGTGCTCGGCATCAGCCGTATCACCCGCCGGGTTGAGTACACCGAGGCCGCCGTATTTAACGAACACGGCGTTGAACCCGGCGTCGCCGAGCTTCTGATAATGCTCGCGCCCCAGGCCCTGGCCGAAATATGCCCCGCGCACTTTGTCCTGGGCGATCCGGTCCCAGGGCGGCGCGAAGGCCGTACCCGCGGTCGTCGCGAGGAGAGTGACGCAGAGCGCCGCGATGATTGATCTCACGGATTGCATTCCTAACGCCGCCGCTTGACGCAGATAGCCTCCGCCCGCCGCGGTGACTCGCCTCAGGGCTTCTCCGCCAGCCGCTGTGATTGATCGGCGACGTCCTCGGCCATCTGGGCTCTCAGCTCATCGAGCGCCGCGCGCAGTCGGGCATCCTCGAGCGCGAGGATCTCCGCCGCCAGGAGCGCCGCGTTGCGCGCGCCATTGATGGCCACGGTCGCCACCGGCACGCCGCGCGGCATCTGCGCCATGCCCAGCAGCGCGTCCATGCCGCCGAGAGTCCCCCCGGCGACGGGCACGCCGATCACCGGCAGCGTCGTGTGTGCGGCCACGGCGCCCGCGAGATGCGCCGCCCTTCCCGCGCCGGCGATGATAACCTTGAGCCCGCGCTCGCGCGCCCCGGCGGCAAAGCGCGCCACCGACTGCGGCGTCCGGTGCGCCGACATGACGTGTGCCTCCCGCTCGATGCCCAGTTCATCCAGCGCGCGCAGGGCGTCCTGCATGACTTGCAGGTCGGATTCGCTGCCCATGATGACGGCGACGGTTGCGGCCATGCCAGTTTCCTTTCGCTGCGACCGAGGTTCCGGGCCAGGAGGCACGCCTCCCAAGGCGACCAAGGCTCCTGCCCTGTGCCTGACGCCGCGCCAGGCGCGTCACGAGAACAGCGCGCTCACCGATTCCCCGGTGTGAATGCGCTTGATCGCCTCCGCGAACAGCGGGGCGACGGAGAGGACGGTGATCTTGTCGTCGCGCTTGTCCGGCGGCACGTGGACGGTGTTGGTGACGACGACCTCTTTGACGTCCATCTCGCGGATGCGCTCCGGCGCCGGGCCGGAGAACACGCCGTGCGTCGCCGCCGCGTAGATCTCCCCAACATCGAAGCGCCGGATCGCCTTCACCGTCTCGGCGAGCGATCCCGCGGCCGCGATTTCGTCGTCGAAGATGATGACATTCTTGCCCTTCACCTCGCCGACCACATTGCGCACCTCGACCGTCAGGTCGCTGACCCGACGCTTGTCCACGAACGCCAGGGGTATGTCGAGGCGCTGCGCGTAGGCGCCCGCGCGCTTGGCGCTGCCGGCGTCCGCGGCGAGCGCGACGAAGTTCGACAGGTCGAGGCTGGACGCGAAGTAATCGCACAGGGTCGGCGTCGCCGCCAAGTGGTCGCACGGAACGCTGAAGAACCCGTGCACCTGGGGCGAGTGGAGCGTCATGGTCAGGATGCGGTTGGCGCCGGCGGTGACGATGACGTCGGCGAGCAGGCGCGCCGCGATGGAGATGCGCGGCATGTCCTTCTTGTCCGATCGCGCGTAGGAGTAGTAGGGGATGACGGCGGTGATGCGCGAGGCGGACGCCGAGCGCAGGCTGTCGAGCAGCAGGAGCAGCTCGACGATGCTCGTCGGCGTCTGGATCGGCTGGACGACGAATACATCGCGCTCGCGCACGTTCTCCCGCACCTGGACGAAGATATCCTCATTGGTGAAGGTGGATATCTCGACCTCGCCCAGCCCCCCGCCGATGTGCGCGCAGATCTCCTCCGCGAGTTGCGGGTTCGCGGTCCCCGAGAATATCTTGAGGGGCTCGTTCATGTTGCCTCCGCTGTGAAGAGTTCTTTCGGTCGTGCGTGACAGCGTCTACCCCAGTGAGGCAGGCGCGGGGCGAGCGCCGCCTCCGACATGACGTTACTTGCGCAGCGCCTTCTGCGCGATGTCGCCCCGATAGTGCGCGCCGTCGAAATGGATCGCCTCCACGCCCTGGTACGCGCGCTCGATCGCCCGCGGCAGCGAATCGCCGAGGCCGGTCACGCCGAGCACCCGCCCGCCGTTGGTCAGCCATCGCGAGTCATCGCGCTTCGTCGCCGCGTGGAAAACGATCACCTCGTCCATCGCCTCCGCGTTGTCGAGGCCGGTAATCTCCTTGCCCTTCTCGTAGCTCCCCGGGTAGCCGCCCGAGGCCATGACGACGCACACCGCCGCGCGATCGGAGAACTCCGACGAGACCCGGTCGAGTCGGCCATCAGTCGCCGCGTCGAGAATCTCCACCAGGTCGGCGTTCATGAGCGGCAGCACGGGCTGGCTCTCCGGGTCGCCGAAGCGGCCGTTGAACTCGAGGACCTGCAGCCCGCGCTCGGTCATGATGAGCCCGCCGTAGAGCACTCCGGAGTACGGGCAGCCCTCGGCGGCCATGGCGCGCAAGGTCGGGCGCATGATGCGCGCCAGCGCTTCCTCGAACAACGCCGCGTCCATCGCCGGCACCGGAGAGTAGCAGCCCATCCCGCCGGTATTCGGCCCTTGGTCGCCGTCGAACGCGGGCTTGTGGTCCTGCGACGGCGCCATCGGCGCCAGAGTCTCGCCGTCGGCGAACACCATCACCGAGACTTCCTGCCCGGTGAGGCATTCCTCGATGATGACCCGGTTGCCCGCGTCGCCGAATGCCCGCTCGACCATCATGGCGTGCAGGGCGGATTCCGCTTCATCGAGCGATCGCGCGACGGTGACGCCCTTGCCCGCGGCGAGGCCGTCAGCCTTGACGACGATCGGCGGCTGCTGAGCGCGCAGGTGCTCGCGGGCGCGCTGGTAGTCATCGAACACGGCGAACTCGGCGGTGGGAATCCCGTGGCGCGCCATGATTTCCTTCGCGAAGACCTTGCTGCCCTCGATGGCGGCGGCGGCCTTGCTCGGGCCGAAGACGCGCAGGCCGCGGCGGCGGAACTCGTCGGCAATGCCAGCGACCAAGGGCGCCTCCGGGCCGACCACGGTGAGGTCCACGGATTCCCGGCGCGCGAAATCGGCGAGCGCCTCGATGTCCATGACGTCAATCGCCGCGCACTCGGCCTGACGCGCGATGCCCGCGTTGCCCGGGGCGCAGAACACCTTGCTCACGCGCGGGCTCCGCGCGATCTTCCACACCAAGGCATGTTCCCTGCCGCCCGAACCGATGACCAGAACCTTCACGTCAGCCGTGCCTCCGTTGATTGTGAGGTGCGGATAAGCGCGCGTGCATCTTTCGCGGTCGGCGTCACGGCGCCCCGGCGCGCCGTCAAGAGCCCGCCCCTCATATCTCTCCGAAATCCGTAATCGCCCGGAACTCCCGGTAGCGCGCGACGATCTCGTCCGGCGTCAGGCGCGCCAGCCTCTCCAGGCTAAAATCCTCGACGTCGAACGACGCGAGAACGCTGCCGCACACGATGGCCTTGCGTAAGTTCTCGTCGCTGAAATCGTTGGTGTACGCGAGGTAGCCTATCATTCCGCCGGCGAAGGAATCCCCCGCGCCGGTGGGATCCTTGATCGCCTCGAGCGGATAGCCGGGGGCGGCGAAATGGTCCTCGCGCGTGAACATCGCGGCGCCGTGCTCCCCTTTCTTGAGCACCACCGCGCGCGGGCCGAGGTCGAGGATGCCGCGCGCCGCCTGCACCAGGTTGGGCGTATCGCAGAACTGGCGCGCCTCCGCGTCGTTCATCAACGCGAGGTCCACCCGCCCCAGCACCTGCTCCAGCTCGTCGCGCTTGCCCGAGATCCAGAAGTTCATGGTATCGCACACCGCCAGCTGCGGGCGCTCCATCTGCTCGAGCACGGTCAATTGCAGCTCGGGGTCAATGTTGGCGAGGAAGACGTAGGGCGTGCGCCGATGCGCGTCCGACAGCTCGGGCCGGAAGTCCTCGAACACGTTGAGGCGGGTGCTGACCGTGTGCGCCTGGTTCATGTCATATTCGTAGTAGCCGCTCCAGCGGAAGGTATCCCCTTCGCGCGCCTCGACGCCGCTGATATCTATGTCCCACTGCTGCAGGCGCTCGAGGTGCTCCCGGGGGAAATCGCTGCCGACCACGCCCACCATGCGCACCGGCGCGAAGAAGCTGGCCGCGGCGGCCGAGAACACCGCCGCGCCGCCGAGCACTTCTTGCGCCGATCCGAACGGTGTTTGCACGCTGTCGAGGGCGATGCTGCCCACCACCAGCACCGCGCAGCCGGCGCCCCCCTCGCCATGAGGCACGCATTTTCTCGGGGATTCAGTCACGGGTAACTTGCTTCCGCCAACGCGTCGCCCGCCTCCGCCGCACAGCCTCGGGTGGGACCCGAGCGGCGCCGCGCACCGCCCTTCAACCGGCTCACGACGACCTCGATCGCTCGACCTCAGGGAACCCTACGGGCCGCTTCGGAACGCGGCCGAGCCGCGCCCGCGAGATCCGTGCGGAATGCGGTCGGTGAGCCGAATCCCCGGCTTGGGCGTTCTTCGGCAGGCCGCCAGCCCCATTCGCCTCGCGGAGCTGCGAGCAACCACTTGTATCTTGGTTCCAGCGACACGCGCCGGAATCCTGCCGCGCGGCGCAGATCAGTGCATTGCAGGCCGGTGCCAGGCGGGCCTCAGCGCTCTTCGATCGCGATCGCCCGCGTCCACCCGCTGTCCAGGCCCCGCACCTTGAACGGCAGCGCCATGAAGTAGAACTCGCGCTGCCGAATCTCCTTGAGGTCGGCGAGGCGCTCCACGATCGGGATGTCGCGGCTCATGATGACGTCGTGGATGGCACGGCCTTCCTCGACGTTCGTCCCCATCTCGGAGTCGAGGACGAGCATCTTCATGCCTCGCTCGACGAGCCACGACGCCGAATCCACGCTGAGGTGGGGCTGCCGGCCGTCGGCGCCGCCGGCGAGCTCGTCGCGCACCACGACAATGCGCCCCGGCGCCATAATGTCGCCGATGAGCCGTTCGAGTTCCTGGCACGTGATCTCGGTGCCGCGCGGCAGGTTATACGCCGCCAGCACCGCCGGGCCCATGTAGGTCTCGAGCGGCAACTCGGTGACGGCTTTGCCGCCCTCGAAGAAATGCGCCGGCGCCTCGACGTGCGTCCCGACGTGGGTATGCGTGCGCAGCACGTCATACTTGAAGGCGCGATCGGCCAGATACCCGCGCTCGACGTCGAAGGGGCGGTCGGGCTCCGGCGCCTCCGGCCGCACCTCGTAGGACAGGTCAATGACGCGGTACTTCTTCAGGTCAATGTCGAACATAGTGGAAGCCTCCTCCTTGCCTCATCTGCTTCATCCTCGCCCCGCCCCCAAGTGCTTCCTCGCGAACGGCCAGCCGCGCTTGCCGTTGAACTGATGCTCGCCCTGGAATATGTGCAGGCCGACGCGATCCTCGGCCCCGAACACGCCGTAGATCTCCTTGAGCCGCTCGAACGCGCGGCGCGTCGCGGCCACCGGGAAGATGCCGTCCTTCGTCCCCGATTCGGCGAAGAACGGGCGCGGCGCGATGAGCCCCGCGACGTCGGGCATCTCGGCGTAGTGCAGGATCCCGGGGATGTAGTTGTCCATACAGTGAGAGATGGAGAATATGCTGTCGCGGTAGGTGTTGAAGTACCCGCTGACGAAGGCGAGCGCGATGCGCGGGTCAACGGCGGCGGCGTGCAGCGTCGTCGTCCCGCCCCCGGAGATGCCGACGCAGCCGATGCGCGACCCGTCCACTTCGGCCCGCGTCAGCAGATAGTCCACCGCCCGCATCGCGTCGTACACCCGCCACCCGATCATCGTCTCGCCGAGCAACAGCGCCGCGCCGGCGGCGGGCTGGCAGGACGCGTTGCCCGGGCCGACCGCACGAGCGCGCTCGTCGCGCCGATCGCCGAATCCGAACTGCTCGATGGCGAGTGCCGCGAACCCGTTCGCGACCGCCTGGAGCGCGAAATCGTTCTGATACTCTCCCCACTCGGTGCGCTGCGTTCCGTCCTCGTTGATCCCGACGATATCGTCCACGCCGCGCCCGTGACCGGGCAGGCACAGCATCGCCGGCCCGGGAGCGCGGAAACCGTTGGGCAGCAGGAAATACCCGACCACCCGCAGCCCCGGCCGGCTCCAGAACGCGATCTTCTCGCGCGAGTAGCCGTTCATCTGCCGCAGGTCGAGCGTTTCCGGCGCGAGGTCGCACTTCTTCTTGGGGAATCCGCCGAGGAGCGCGACCAGCCTACGGCGCAGCCGTGCTTGCCACGTCCGCGCACCGGACGCCGTGCGCGCATCGAACCGCAGGCGCTGTTCCGCCTCGTCGTACCGCCGCAGCGAGAACTCCAGCGAATCGAGACCTTCCCGTGACATGCTCCACCTCCAGCCGCTCCCTCTTCGTCGGGCGGGCGACGCGCACCTGCGGCGGCCCTGATTAACGGGGTCCGCCTGTGGCGGCAGGTCGTTCTCCGTGCCGCCCGCCGCAGGCGGGACGCGCGCATCCTTGCAAAGGCCCAACGCGGTGGGGTATGATATGCGCGGCGGCGGTGCGCCGCGACGCA
>CP070648.1:3149194-3152786 GCA_020354555.1 Armatimonadota bacterium
CGACTACCTGGAGCCGAACGACAGCTACGGGGCGGCGACCGACCTGCGCGTGGTGAGGGGCACGGAGAGCGTGCCGGGCCTGACGGTGCACGAGAACGCGGACGGCAGTGACAACGTGGACTACTACCGGTTCGACACCGTGGCGACGGGGACGTCGGCGCACTACGCGGAGATCCAGTTCGCGCAGGCGGACGGCGACCTGGACATGGCGCTCTACGACGGGAGCCAGAGCTACCTCACGGGCTCGGCGAGCGTGACGGACAACGAGCGGGTCTCGCTGGATGGCCGTCCGGCGGGGACCTACTACCTGAAGGTGTACGGGTTCGGGAGTGCCACGGCTCCCTACGACCTGGTGATCGTGGCACCGCTTGATGGGCACATTCCGCCCGATGACTATGAGGGCGCGGAGCCGACCCGCCTTGCCCAGAACCAGACCCTGCGTCTGACCATTCACGACCCCGCGCAATGGAATGGTCAAGGCAGCAAAGCCGACAGCTTCTCGTTCACGATGGCCGAGCCCGGCGCGTTGTCGGACTATGTGCGGACCCGGTTTGCGCACGAGGATGGTAACGTCGACATGTGGCTGTACGATGGCGACGGGAACTTCGTGGCCGGGTCGACAACGACAACGGACAATGAGTGGATTTCGCTGAACGGTCTGCCAGCGGGCACCTATACGCTTGTCGTCGATACTGTCAATGCCGACACCTGCTCGTATGGACTCGCTATCGTCGCTCCCTTCCAGACCGGGGGTCTGGCCGAGTGGACTGTGCTGGTCTACATCGCGGGGGAAAACGACCTCGAAGGCGCGGCCCTCGAGGACCTGAATGAGATGGAGGCCGTGCCTCTGCCTGCGGGCATCTGCGCCGCCATCATGTTGGACCGCGCGATCGGGGGGTTCGTGACGACGCCGGACTGGACCGATACCCGCGTGGGGGTTGTGCAGAGCGACTCGAACCCGAACGTGATCTCCACGCCGCTCCAGTCCTGGGGCGAGCGGAACCTGGGGGACCCGCAGACCCTGGCGGACTTCATCAACTGGGGCGTTGCGGCCCTGCCGGCTCAGCACTACGCCGTGATCCTGTGGGACCACGGCGGGTCGCTCTACGGCTCGATGGTGGATGGGGCCGACGAGCTGACGACGGACGAGCTGCGTGCGGCGCTGGAGGCGGTGCCGACGCACATTGATGTGCTCGGTTTCGATGCGTGCCTGATGGGCAATCTGGAGATCATGTACCAGGTGCGCAACGAGATTTCCTACTTCGTTGCGTCCGAGGAGATCGAAGGCTGGGATGGCTGGGACTACACGGGCCTCTTCGCTGACCTGGCGGCAGCGCCCAGCCTCAGCCCCGAGCAGTTCGCGAATGTGATCGTCACCAGTTCCAGTGATGACGAGGCCATAGTCACCCTTTCCGCAGCGGACGCGTCCGGCGCCGGCTTGCCGACAGCCGTGACACAGTTCGTGACCACGGTTCTGCCGGGCGCCACAACAGCGGACTGGTCGGCTATGGAGGCCGCACGCGATGCCTCGGCGGGGTTCCACTACCCCGAATTCAGGGACCTGGGCTCCTTCATGTCCGAGGTCGCGGCGCGGGTGCAGACGACGGGGATCGCGGACGCGGCAGAGGCCGTTCTCAGCGCGCTCGCGGACCAGGTCGTGGCCAACTACAGCCGCCCTTCGGCGGGCGGAACCGGCCTGAGCGTGTACCTTCCGGACGTCGGTGATCAGGTCCCTGGCTGGTACTCGGGCCTGAGCTTCGCAACAGCTACGGGCTGGGACGATTTCCTGGCTGCGCTGACCGGGCGTACCGCCGGGACGCTGCCAGGACGCGACTGGGCAGAGGCGAACGACTACCGAGCTACGTCCTACAACCTGCGCGCGCTCGCCGGACACGGGAATCGGTACGAGAACCTCTCGATCCACAACGCCTCGGACAGGGACTGGTTCCGCTTCGTCACCCTCGTGGCCGGGCAGGCCGGCGACCAGGTGCAGATCGCCTTCACGAATGCGGAGGGCAACCTTGACCTCGCCCTTTACGACGCGCAGGGCGCCCTCCTCGCCTCCTCCACGACAACTCTGAATGTCGAAACGATCAGCCTGGAAGGGAGGCCGGCGGGCGCCTACTTCGTGCGGATCGCTGGCGCGTCGGGTGCGACGAACAGGAGCTACTCGCTCATCGTGGATGCGCCGGGAGCGCTGCCCGACTGGCTGGAGGACAACAACGAGATGTCGAAGGCGAGTGCCCTCTCCCTCAACGCCACGACGGCGGGCCTCAACCTCATGCCGGGTGACGAGGACTGGTTCTCGTTTGCAATCTCCAGGCTGCCGGGCAGCCCCGTGTCGGCGACGGTGAAGTTCCCCCGGGCAAGTGCCCTGGAACTCCAGCTCTACGACGCTCAGGGCAGCCTGCTGGCGTCCGCCACAGGATCCTCGGGCAGGCTCACCGTTCGCGATACGACAGGCGCTGCCTCCCAGTACTACGTGCGGGTCACCGGCGCACCGGGGGCATTCGTGCCCTATGCCTTGAAGGTCGGCGAGACGGCTGACCCTCCGCCGCCGATGACCCTGGTTGATTCCAGGTTGCTCAATGGGTTGGCCAGAGTGTCGGTCTACGATGCGGACCCTGCGGATGGCGCCCCGCTGCCGAACATCGCCTGGGGCCGCGGCGACCCTGCCTACCAGAAGGGCGTAACCGACCTGGTGATTGAGCCCGGCGTCGGGGGCAACGTTGCTTCCATTACGCTGCTCGACGGCGCGGGCAGCCTCGAAGACATCGGGATCGTCATCGAGGGGACGGGCGTGTCCCTTGGCTCGGTGAAGGACAAGCGGCGCACGCCGGCTCCGCTGGCCTTCTTCATCTGCCAAGGAGCGATGGGCTCGCTGGGCCTGCGGTCCGACCTGGCGGGCGCAGACCTGAACGGCTTCACGGCGCCTGGCGGCTGGGCCCTGCCCGACGATCTTGACGACGACGGGGACACTGATGACGTAACCGGCTTACTGGCACAAGGTGCGGTCGGCAAGACGGCGATCACGGGCAACCTCGGCTCCGACGCCCTTTCGGATGAAGGCTTTGCTTCCTTGTCGGTGCGTGGCGCAGTGGCGGGAGATGTCCGCGCCGGCGGGGGCATGCCGAAGCTCGCCGTCACCGGGGCCTACAACGGCGCCCTGTCAGCCGCCTGGGTGAAATCGGCCAAGATCGGGGGCCTGTTCTCGGGCACCGTGACGCTCACCGGCGCGGACCCCAAGAAAGGGGTGTCGCTCGGGAAGCTGACCGCGGGGCGCGTAGGCGACATGATTCTGAGTGCCGTGGGCGGCGTGGGGGGCATCAGCGCGGCCGCTTGGGCGAACGGCGCCCTCAACGCTCTCTGGCTCGGCTCACTTTCTCTCAAGGGCGCGACCGGCGTACCGGGTAACTGCGGGGCGGACCTCACTCTCTGGGGATCGCTGGGCGTGACGACGCTCAAGAAGGCGAAGATCGGAGGCTCGGCCGTCAGGGGGCTGTGGGATATCACGGGCGCGGCCGGCTCGGTCGCGGTCGGGGGGAACTTTGCGAACTGCACGCTGGAGGCCGACCTGCTCAAGTCGCTCAAG
>CP070648.1:3152886-3179771 GCA_020354555.1 Armatimonadota bacterium
GGCGACATACGGCGGGTTGGCAGCGATGACGTGGACCGGGTCGGATAACGGGTCGAGCAGGTCGCCGTGGAGGAGGCGGACGCGATCCTGCACGTTATGTCGGCGGGCGTTGGTCTCGGCGACTTCGAGCGCGTCGCGAGACGAATCTGTGGCGTAGACGATGGCGCGTTCGAGGCTGCAGGCGAGCGCGACCGCAATGCAGCCGCTGCCGGTACCGACATCGGCGATGAGCGGCTCGTCGAATCCGCGCGCGGCGGCCAAGGCGTGCTCGACGACGTGCTCGGTCTCCGGCCGGGGCACCATGACCCGCGGATCCACAGCGAACTCCAGGCCATAGAACTCCGCGCGGCCGGTGACATACGCAAGCGGCTCGTGGGCACCCCGGCGGCGAACGGCGTGGCGCAGGAGTTGCTCCTGCTCGGCACGGAGTGCGCGCTCGGGGTGTGCCAGCACCGCCGCAGTTGACGTGTCGAGCGCCCAGGCGACGAGCGCGAGCGCTTCGCGCTGCGGCGCCTCGACGCCGGCGCGCCCCAAGGCGACGGTCGCATCATTTACCGCTTGACCTACGAGATAGGGCATCGCGTTCGCTCATGGTTCCGATGTGCAGGAACGGGCGCAGTTGGCGCCGAAGTGCCCGCGTCGGTCGCAGCGCATGCCGCTGCAAGACCGGTTTGTGATGCAGGAACACAGTTCCCAGCCGCCGGATTCCGGCAAAGCCGCAGTGATGCGGCCTCACCGGGTGGTGCAACCGCCTCGTCCGCAGATTCTGCGTGGCCTGCGGCGCGCCTTGGGCACGGCCGGGCTGTATGCCATCGGCTATGGCAACGTCGGCTCCTCCATTTACTACGCGCTCGGCATCACCGCCTTTTACGCTCTCGGCGCAACCCCGATCGCCCTCGCGATAGCGGGCGGCCTGTTCATCTTCACCGCTGCCACTTACGCGGAGGGCGCCGCGATGATACCGGAGGCAGGGGGCTCGTCGGCCTTCGCGCGGCGCGCATTCAACGACCTGGTGAGCTTTATCGCGGGCTGGGCGCTGATCCTCAACTACATGGTGACGACGTCCATCTCGGCGATCACGGTCGTGTTCTACCTCGGTTACTTCTGGGCGCCGTTCAAGGACTCGAACGTCGTATCCACGCTCGGCGGCATGGCCGTGGTCTTCGCGCTCATGGTGCTCAACGTCATCGGGGTGCGCGAGACGTCGCGGGTCAACGTCTTCTTCTGCATCATCGACTTGCTGACCCAGGGATTGCTGATCATCGTCGGGATGTTTACGCTGTTCAACCTACCGCGGCTGCTGAGCTACGTGCACTGGGGCGGGTCGGAGACGTGGCCGACGACTTCCGGGCTGATCTACTCGGTGAGCATTGCCATGGTCGCGTACTTCGGCCTGGAGAGCGTGTGCCAGATGGCGGAGGAGACCAAAGAGCCGGGCAAGACGATGCCGCGCGCGCTGCTGCTGTCGGTCGTGACGGTGCTAGTGATGTACGCGTTCATCCCGCTGGTGGCGTTGAGCGCCATGACGCCGGAGACGCTGAACACGGAATGGCACGAGGACCCGATCGCCGGGATCGCCTATTTCCTGCCGCCGATTGAGATCAGCAGGCCGACCGTCGGGCTGCATATCGCGATCGCGAAGCTGATGCAGCCGTGGGTGGCGGTGCTGGCGGCGACGATCCTGCTCATCGCGTCGAACGCCGGCCTGCTGGCGGTATCGCGGCTGTCGTTCTCGATGGCGCAGCACCGGCAGATACCGGCCGCGTTCGGGCGCGTCCACCGCATATTCCGCACACCGTACATCGCCATCATGGTCTTCGCGGCGATCGCGGGTGCGCTACTGGTTCCGGGGTTCTTCACGCGCTACGTTCTGCTCAAGCTCGGGGAATTGTACACGTTCGGCGCGATGCTGGCGTTCACTCTGGCGCATGCCTCGATCATTGCGCTGCGGGTCAAAGAGCCGGAGGCTGAGCGTCCGTGGCGCGCGGGGCTCAACGTGAGCATCCGCGGGCACCGCATCTCCATCACGGCGATCATCGGCCTCGTCAGCACTCTCACGGTGTGGCTGGTTATCCTATGGACGCGAGACTTCGCGCGGTGGGTGGGGCTGGGCTGGATCGTGCTCGGCGTCATCATGTACTACTTCTACCGGCGCCGAACGGGGCTCGATGTGATTCGCGTCGCCCCGACGCGGACGATGCCGGAGCCGAAGCAACGGCGGATGCGGATACCGCCGGAGGCGACGGCGCGGCTGATCGAGACGATCCTGGTGCCGGTGCAAGATGCCGAGGATGCCGAGGCGAGCCTGCCGTTCGCCTGCCGGCTGGCCCGAGCCCACCAGGCGGATGTCCAAGTGCTGCACGTCGTCGTGGTACCGCGCAGTCTGCCGCTCGATGCGCCGCTCGAAGAGCAGTTGGAGGAGGGCGAGAGGATCTTGTCGACGGCGGAGAACATCGCGGAAGAGAAGTTCGACATGACGGTGCGCACGCATCTGCTGCAAGCGCGCGCCGCGGGCGTGGCGATCGTCGAGCTGGCCCGGGATGTGGACGCCGACGTCATTCTCATGGCGACGGCTCGCGGCTACGTGACCGGCGAGCGCCTGTTCGAGGAGACTGCGGAATACGTGCTGAAGAACGCGGCGTGCCAGGTGTGGACGATGCGGCTTTCGCCGCGAGACTCCGGCTGATGTCCGGGCGCGCCTGATGCGTCGGTGAGGAAATGCCTGCGGGAGGGCGTTGGCCCTCCCGCAGCTTGTCGCGTCCCACCTCCTGCTGGGATCATCTGTGGTGCGGCGCCGCCGCACTCTCGCGCGGCCGTCCGCGGCGCGGCGCCGCGGGGGCCGCAATATGTCTCACCGCACGCGACGCCAGGAAATGGCGGCAAACTGGGCGGGCGCGGAAGAATCGCCAGGCAGGGGGAGCGTCGGTTCCCTGTATTCCACGAGCAAGGTACCCTTGACGTCGATGACGTCGGCCGCCACACCGCCGAGGATGTCGGCGGTACCGTTGCCGAGGAAGCTGGAGGTGAAGTCCATGTTGTGGCAGTAGACGTAGCCCTCGATGCGACAGGTGCCGTTGATGCGCACGTCGCCGGCCGAGACGATGGCCAATTCGTCGTCGTCGACGCTGTTCAGAAGGGCGGACCCATTGATAGCCACGTCGCCGGTGCAGACAATTATGCCTTGTCCGCTGAACGTCGCGTTAATCGTGCAGTCGCCGTCTACGAAGGTGACGCCGTCGAGCGTCTCGTCACCGTTGAAGTGGTAGTCTCCGTCGATCACAGTGGTGGCGATGCTGCGGTAATACGCGAGGTCAATTGCGGGCATGGGGATACTCGGCGCGAACTCCTCCGCACTGCCGGTAATGGTCGCCGAGCCCGTGACCTTGATGCTGCCGCTCGAAGACGCGTCACCGTCCACGGTTGCCGTGCCGTCCACCTTAATGTTCGCGTTGGCGTGGACGGCGCCGGTGACGTCCGCGGTGCCACCGACGCGCAGCTCTGCATCGGAGAACAGGGCGTGGTCGAACACCGGATTGAGCGTGCCGGGATTAAGGAGGAAGCGCCCGACGACCTTCACCTGGGCCGGCCATCCCTGCGAGGTGCCGGTGGATTCGAGAATAACGGTGTTGGGCACCGCGAAGCCGCCGGCGTCCACGTACTGGGACGCGGTGACGGCGAATGTGCCGCCCGCAAGGTCGCTGCGGTCCCATGTCACCGGCAGCGAAGTGCCCGCGCCGTTATAGAGCTGCCAGGCGGCGTAGTCTACGCCTGCCTCGGCCAGATTAAGCGCCCGGGTTTCCTTGCGCACGCGGCTGGCGACTTGCAGCTCCTGCATGCTGGTCTGCACCAGGCTCGCGCCCACGATCAGCAGCACGACAAGGAAGATCATCGCCGACACCAGGGCGAATCCCGCTTCGCCGCACCGACCTTTCCGCGCCAATCCTGCTATTGTCATCTCCCCTACTCCCTTACGTCTGGTCTATTCACACTACGCTGGACGAACGCGCATCCTGCGGATCGCGCGCGCATGAGCCATGCGCGCCTAGTCGTTCGTCCGCTCACAGATTTCTCAGATAGGACTCGGTGTGCGCGGTCTGCGGCTGAAGCTGGCCGCGCACGACGGAGGTGGAGGTGATCCACATCTCCACGCCCCAGAGCCGGGTTGCGTCCGGCCAGTACTTGAACATTGGGCGCGGCTGTCCCGTGTCAGGATCAATCGGGTTGAGTTCGGGATGGATGTCCTCGGCGATCTTGATGCGCGGCACCCAGGTGTACGAGTCCTTGGGTTTGACCGCCTTCCACAGGCAGTGGCCGGTGCCGTATATGGCGCCCGTCTCGTCCGAGAGATAGAACGCCACCCAGTCGCCCTGTGACAGGGACAAGCCGTCGCCGGTGTCCACCAGCACATTGTCGTTGTTGGCATCCTTCTCGGGGACGATGAAGATCATCGCGTCCGCGAGAGCGGTGTCGAGCACCATCGCCTCGCGCACCTCGGACGAAATGCGCTCGACAGCTTTGGTGGCCTCGTCGTAGGGCCGCAAGCGCCACATGTTCTTGTTGTAGACGCCCAACACCGAGAAATAGATGAGCGAGATCGTCCACGCCAAGGCACCCATGACCGACATGGCGACCAGCAACTCCGGCAAGGTGAATCCGCGCTTGAGGTTCTTGCTCGCTACCATCATTGTCTGCTCCTCACGGCCGGTTGGTGATCAGCGTCGCCAGGCTGTACGAGCCGCTCGAGCGATGTGACCCGCCCCAGCTGACGGTGACGACGACTTGTTTCATGTTGAGGTACGGCTGGCCGGTGTCGGGGTTGGTGACCTGCGCTTCGGTGTCCTCGGTGATGCTGAGCGTGCCCTGCCCGCCGGAGAGTTCGGGCAGGCTGAAGTTGACGGTGCTCGAATCCACGATCTGATACTTGGGGTCGGGGAAGTGGAGCGAGTCCACCACCGCCCCGAGGTATCCTGCGTCGCGAATGCGCTCCATCTCCTGGCTGGCTTTCTGCGCGGCGATGGTGTAATTGGCGGACTTCTCATGCGACAGCACGCCGTAATACACCATCGAAGAAACACCGACGAGGCCGATGGCGAGAATCATCGCCGCCACGAGTACCTCGATGAGGGTGAAGCCCGCCGTACCCCGGGGCAAAGCGCGCCGCACCGGGGTGCGACAGATGCAGGCTGCTATGTGGTGTGTTTTCGACATCATCCTCTCCCCGGGCGCCTCCGCGGCCAGACCGCGCGGTTCCGCCCCGGCAGGCCTCGCGCTGTGCGCTCGGCCCGTCCTGCCAATCCGACTCGGCCGTCGTGCACCATGGCCCCCCCTGACGAAGCCCTCGCTGTTCCGGCGGGACGCTCGCGATGGGTGCACAGCGCCCCAGACTCCTGTCGAACGAGCTTCCGCAGGCCCTGCGTTCGCGCCGCGTGCGCGCTCTCGGAGCAGCGGAGACTCGAGCAACAAAAAACCCGCTGTCAGTCTAGTCCGTTCCAGACAGCGGGTCATTCCCGAGCCTAAGATGAGCCGGCTACCGTGACACTGGCACACGTCAGGCATGCTGTCCGCCCGGTGTTAGCTGACATGTCTTCGGCAGCCTGGCAGCCGTGGCGACGACCATCGCGGTAGGCCCATGGCTTTGCGTCCCTGAGTTTCCTCAGGTTTGCCTTTATCGGATTGATGGCGTTGGCAAGGTACGTCTTCGGAGTGCTTGCTTGATGCACTCACGCATCTCTAATGTTCCATATTCCGGCACACATTTCACACGCCGGACAGCCCCACCCAAGGCCCGTCGCGCTACTGCGGCGGCTCGCAGACCGGATCGGGTACCGCGGGAACTGACGTGGGAGCCGCGCAAGCGGCGGCGATGCGTTCGCGACCGACCCCCCTGATGGAGCGCAATGCGGGAATGGGCGAATGCGCCGGGGCGCGGACCGTGCCGGAGAGCGGGGGCGGGCGGGGCTATTCCAGATTTGCGTGGCGGGCGAGCATGCTCTCGGGCGTCTCGCCAAGCGCGGCCATGAGGCCGAGGACAACGGAATCGAGGAATAGGAGTAGCGCTTGCTCGAAGGCCGAGGCGCCCGGCTGATCCGACGAGGCGACGGGGATGACTACGGTGTGACTCCCGGCGGTCGCAAGAGGCGACGACGAGGCCTGGGTTACGGTCCAGACTTCAGCGCCAGCGGCCCGTGCTTGCTCCGCGTGGAGCAGCGTGCCCCGGGTGCGCCCGGAGCCGGAACACGCGACGAGCAACGCGCCTGGGGTGATGGCGGGCGTTGTCGGCTCCCCGACGAAGTAGACCTGCGTGCCGAGTTGCGCCAGTCGCGCAGCAAACGCGGCCGCGACGAGGCCGGAACGTCCCCGGCCGGTGACGAACACCCGGGGAGCCGTCGCGAGCGCCTCGACGAACGCCTGCTGCTGCCGCTCGTCAATCCCCGCCAGGGCTTGCCGCACCTCGTCCAGGATTTGCTGCTTGCTGGTTTCCATTATGCCCTTTGCGCGCGCTGGATCAGGGTCTTGAGCAGATCGCTAGCGCGTCAGCAGTAGTCCGATCTTGGCCCACAAGGCTTCGAGATATGCCCGCACCTCGGGCGCGAAAAACAGGATCATGGCGATGGTGATGGCCGCCACGGTGACCATCGCGACGAGGTAAGCGGGCGATGGTGCGCCGCGATAGAGGCGGCTTACGCCCTTTGCGTCAACCAGGATGGAGCCGACCTTGAGGCGAGTCAGGAAGGTGCTTGCCATGCCGCCGCGGGCTTTATCCAGGAAATCGACGAGGCTGAAGTGAGTGCCGACCGCGATGATCAGCTCGGCCCCCTTCTCGTAGGCAAGCAGCAAGGCGACATCTTCGCTGGTGCCGATGGAGGGAAAGACCCTCGGCGATAGGCCCTGGGCGCGCAGTCGCTCCAGGCCGGGGGCCCTGCCGTCGGGGTAGGCGTGGAGGACGAGTTCGGCGCCGCATCGCAGCCCACGGTCGGATATGCTGTCCATGTCGCCGACGATGAGGTGCGGGCGGTAGCCCGCCTCGAGCAGGACGTCCGCGCCGCCGTCAACGCCGATGAGGACCGGCTTCATGTCGCGAATAAAGGAGCGGATGATGCGCAAATCCTCGCGGGCGCCCTGGCCGCGAACGACGACGAGGACGTGGCGCCCGGAGATAGAGGTGTTGAGGTCCGGGATGTGCCCCGGCTCCGCCAATAGGCCCTGCTCGGCCCCGATGTAGCTGAGCGTGTTTTCGACGAAGCTGCGCAGCTCGTGGTCCACGTTGGCTCTGGCGTCGTGCATGCGCTCGGCGACACTCGCCTGGGTGAGGAGCTGTCCCGAGCAGATGACGGCGCCGTTGCGCAGCACATCTGCCCCGCGGAGTTCGATGACGTCGCCCTCGCGGACGAGTTCCATGATATCATCGCCGGCTTGATCAATGACCGATATGCCGGCGTTGAGGAGCGCCTGGGGGCCGAGGTTGGGGTACTTGCCGGTGATACTGCTTTGCGCGTTAACGACCGCGCCGACGCCGCGCGCGATGAGGTCGCTGGCGCACGAGCCGTCGAGATCGCGATGCGAGATGACGGCGATGTCGCCCGGTTGCAGGCGCAGGGCGAGGCGTTTGGTGCGGGCGTCCACCCGCGCTTTGCCGGATACTCGCTGCACTCGATACCTCAGCTCCGGCCGGCCCAGCCCAACTTGGTGCGAACCTTGGCGAAGAAGCTCGGGCCTGCCAATTGCACGATGTGCGCCGCCGTCGGCGCCTTGCGGATGCGCACGACATCCCCGGGTGCAACGGCGAACGCCTCCTGCCCGTCAACCGCGGCCAGCACGTCCTGGCCCGACTTCACGGTGCCCGTCGTAAGCACCGATATCTCCTCGCCGGACGGTACCACCATCGGGCGCGCCGACAGGGTGTGGGCGCAGATCGGAGTCACGATGAGCGCCTCGAGGTGCGGGCTGACCACCGGCCCGCCGGCGGACAGGGAGTACGCGGTGGAGCCAGTGGGGGTGGCCACGATGACGCCGTCCGCGGAGAAGACACCGACTTCCTCAGCGCCGACCCGGATTTCCAGGCGCAGCACGCGAGAGGAAGCGCCCCTCGCGATCACGACGTCGTTGAGGCCGAGAACGCTGCGACGCACCGCCCCGTCGCGCACCAACTCTCCCCGGAGCATCATGCGGTCACGCACCTCGTATTTCTCCGCCAGCACGTCCGGCAGCGCCGCCATCAGTTCCGCCTGCGGTACCTCGGTGAGGAATCCGAAACCGCCGACGTTGCACCCCAGAATGGGGATACCGTGCGGGGCGGCGAGGCGCGCGGTGGACAGCATGGTGCCATCGCCGCCCATGGCGAGGGCGAGGGACACGCCCTCCATCAGGCGGTCGTCGGGCCAGCCGAGGTCGGTGCGGCGCAAGCGCGCCGCGAGTTCCTGGCGCAGACGCGGCTCCACGTCGTGGCTTTCCAGCCACTCGACGAGACCGCGGACCAGCCCTGCTGCACGGCGCTTGTGCAGCGAGGCGATAATGGCGATTTTCCTCACGCTCATCTCGCTTGTGTGCATCGTTCGTGGGCACGCATTGCCAGCGGTATGCGCCGCGAGCGAGCCGGTCAGGAATTGAGCCGGCCTGAGCCGATGCGGCGCGCGGGCGCAGGCGCGGCCTATCCGGGCGGCGAGCCGGAATCGGTGGGCGCGAGGCGTTCGAGGTTGTAGCGCGCGTCCTCGTAGCCCGGGCTGGTCTCGAGCGCCTTGCGGTAATGCCCCATCGCCTCCTGCCGTTTGCCTTGCGCCTCGAGGACGATGCCCAGATTGTTGTGCGCCAGCGCGTACCCACGGTCTATGGCAAGCGCGCGCGCGAACACCTCCGTGGCCAGATCGAGTTCGCCGCGGCGGTAATGGATGAGGCCGACGTTGTTGAGCGCGCCCAGGTGCTCTGGTCGCAGCTTAAGCAGGCCCACGTAATGCGTCAGCGCGACGTCGTAGTCGCCGCGGCGGAAGTAGTAATCGGCAAGCGCTTCGCGGGGCGTGGGGTCATTGGGCGCCACGCGCGCCATGCGCTCCCACTGCTCGACGGCCTTCACGGTTTCGCCCTTGCGCAGATAGGCAACGGCGAGATTCTGGTGCGCGAGGGCGAAGGTCGGCGCGGCTCGCACCGCCTTCTCCAACACGGCCACCGCATCCTCGACCTTGTCCAAGGCGAGGTACGCGGCGCCGAGATTGGACAAGGCGCGGGGATCGACGGACTTGATCTTGAGCGCCTGCTTGTAGGCGGCAACGGCCTCCTCGTATTGCTCCTGGCGGGCGAGGGCGAGGCCGAGGTTGTAGCGGGCGGCGAAATCGTCGGGTTGGATCTCCGCGGCGCGCCGGAATGAGGCCGCCGCCGTCGCCAATTCGCCGCGCTCGAGGCGCACGAGGCCCAGGTTGAGATGGGCGAGGAATGACGACGGATCGACTTGCGCTGCTGCTTCGAGCGCCGCCGCCGCCTCTTCCAGGCGACGTGCGGAGCGCGCCGCCGTGCCCAGGTTGAGCTGGAACTGGGCGTTGTCCGGCTGCAAGCTCACGGCTGCGCGATACTGCTCGAGCGCAGCTTCCAGTTCCCCCTTGCGCTGCAAGGCGACGCCGAGGTTGTCGCGCGCGGGGGCGTGCTTGGGGTCGGCGGCGATGACCGCGCGGTACTCCCGCACCGCCCCATCTGTGTCGTCGGCCGCCAGGCGCGCGTTGCCCAGGTTATACCGGGCGTCGAGCATGTCGGGGGCGAGAGAGAGCGCCTTCTGGTAGTGGGCTATGGCCCCGGCGTGATCCCCTCGTGCCAGAAGCACATTGCCCAGGTTGTTGTGGGTCTCGGCCGAATCGGGCTCCAGTTCGAGCGCGTGGCTGAGAGAGGCCGTGGCGTCGTCAACGAGGCCGGCGCGGAGCTGCGAGCACCCGAGCCACGACCAGGCGCCTGCAGATGCCGGGCTCTTCTCGACGACCTTCTGGAAGGCGGAGGTTGCCGCTGCGTAGTCACCCGCGCGGAACGCCGCCACACCGTCCTCCAGGTCGTCCGCAGTCGCGAATAACGGCCCGACCACGATGCAGCAAACCACGAGCAGAAACCGCAGTGATCTGTAACGCACGTTGGGACTCCCTAAGACGTACATTGCTCTGCGCCGCGGGCACGATTCGCCCCGCGACGGCGCGTGCCAGCACTCGGATACCGCTCGTTCGCGGACTCACGCCGGAAGCTCGCGGCCCGGCGCCGCGTCACGAAGCGGGGCGACCCGTGTGAGTATATCACAGCCGACCGGCGGTTTCAACGGCGAACGGTCGCATAAGACCCCAGGGGACAAGCGGCCCGAGCGCCGCGAGCGGAAGGAAGTACGCGCCGCATCAGGTGCCCAGCGGCGGCACTTGGACCGGCTTGCCGGTGCGGGCGGATTCGGCCGCGCACAGGACCGCCGCAGCGGTCTTCGCTCCTTCAAGGGCGTCAGTCAGGGGGCGCTTCCCGGAGCTGATGCAGTCCAGAAAATGGGCGACTTCCGGCTCAAAGGGGTGGCCGGGCGGAGGCAGGGGTATCTCCATCCACTCGTGGAGCCCGTCGAGGCTGAGGCGATTGCGGGTAACGGTGCCCTTGGTGCCGAAGACGCCGAGGTTATACAGCTCCGGCATCGGATTGACGCAGCCGTACAGCGCGGTGACTCTGCCGACGGCCCCGGAGGCGAAGCGGTAGACGGATGCGCACGTCGCGGGATGGGTCATCTCAGGGTATGCGATGCGATTCGAATAGGCGAAGACTTCCGTGACGTCGCCCGCATACCAGCGCAGGAGGTCAAGGGGATGGCAACCGCCGCCGACGATGGGTATCTCCTCGGCGAGCTTCCATTGCTCCATGTCGCGCTGGCAGCGCAGGTCGTGGATGTAGTCGGCCTCGAGGTAGCACAGCTCCCCCAGCGCCCCCGAGTCCACCCACTGCTTCACCGCGCGAAAGACCGGGTTGAACCTGAGCACGTGGCCGACCATGATGACCCGGTCGGACGCCTGCGCCGCGGCCAGCATGCGGCGCACATCGTCGAGGGAGTTAGCGAGCGGCTTCTCGACGAAGACGTGCTTTCCAGCCTCGAGAGCGCGGAGGAAAGGCTCGGCGTGCTGATGATCCCCGGTGTGGATGGAGACGGCGTGGACATCGGGATTGTCGAGCACGGAGTAATCGCGATAGCCCTTGACGTCGTACTCGTAGGCGGCGGCGCGCAGGCGTTCGTCGTCGCGGTCGCATACCGCCACGAGACGCGCCACGGGATGGTCAGCGTAGGCGCGACAGAAGGCTCGGCCGTTGTGGCCCAGACCGATGACTGCAATGTCAATCATATCGTTCATCCTATCGGGCCTCGGCTATTCGAGAAGCCGCCGAGACTTCTCCGGAATGGGGTTCGTGAGCGCGACACCGCGCTCGGCGGACACTACGCTAATACACGAACCCTGCCACGTTCTCCTTTCGGCACGTCATGCGCGAAAGGGGGGCAAATGAGGCAAGCAGGCGGATGGCGAGGTGCTTCACCGTGATGCGTGCGTGCCGTTGACGCGGGCCGGGCGCGGCGCGACAAGCCGATGCCGGCCGAGAAGCTGCGAGTGGAGAGAAAAGCACCTGGGCGGCTCGCGTGAGCGCTGCAACTGCCTGATGGGCATGGTGCACAAGCCCTCCCGGGCTTGTGAGGGGGGCCATGCTGGCGTCTGTTGAACGGCCGGCTCACCACCCAGGTGCCAAAGCGAACACAATCCAGAAACAACAAGCCCATCTCTCGCCTACGCGAGGATGGGCTGCCCGGGCCCCTTGTGAATTCGAGATCGGAATTCACAAACGGTATTCAGCCGATATATGTTTCTGTGCTGTGTATAGTAGCAGACCCGCCAGCGCATGTCAAGAGCAAACGCGAATGCGTTGGACGGATATTGCTCGAAAGCTTCGGGCAGTGCCCAGGCGGCGCCGCGCGCCGCCCTTCGACGAACTCAGGGCGGCCCCGAGCGAAGCCGCAGGGCCGCTGCGGAGCGAGGCGGAGCCGCGTCATCGAGACTCTTCCGGAATGGGGAGGCCTTGAGCACGATGCCACAGTCCGCGAGCTGTCCGCGGACGCAAGGACCCCATTAGTCCGAGGGCATCTCAGGTCTCGGCCGGCGGGGCGGCCCGATCTGCGGCGCCATGAGCTTGCCGGCCTCGACGACCTCGATAGCGATCTGCTTCATGGGACGGCGTTGGTCGCGGCTTGCCTTCTGCAAGCGCCTGAAGGCCTCGCCCTCGTTGAGGCCGGCGCGGTCCATGAGGAGACCTTTCGCGCGCTCGATCAGCTTACGCACCTCGAGAGCTTCGTTGAGATCCTCGACCTCGCGCTTGACCTGCTCGAGTTCGGCGAAGCGCGCCGCCGCGATGTGCAGCGCGGACAGCAACTGACTGCGGCTGACGGGCTTGACGAGGTAAGCGCAGGCTCCCGCCTCCGTGGCGGCTCGCACCGTGTCGTCGTCGCTGTAAGCGGTAAGCATGACGACGGGCAGCGGGCGGGCCTCCATCAGGCGCCGAGTCGCTTCGATGCCGTCCACCCCAGGCATCTTGATATCCATGAGCACGAGGTCCGGTTCGGACTCCTCGGACACAGTGAGGCACTCCTCGCCGCACTTCGCCTCCCCGATGACGGTATGACCCGCTGCGGTGAGCAGCCGACGCAGCTTAAGCACGGTCAGCCCTTCGTCCTCACAGATGAGGACGCGCATACTCCGCAGTCCGGTGACTCTTGCTCTTTCGTTTGCCGTGTCCATCTTACCAACCACTTGTTTGTTACCCCCTATCCCTATCTCGGGAAGCGAACGCGCGCGACCGTGCCCCCCGCGCGGCCTCCCCGGCGGCGGAGGACAATCGTCCCTCCGAGGTCGCGCTCCGCCAGCACGCGCGCTATTTCCAGGCCCACATGTCCGTGGGTCCTCATGTCGAAGTTCGCGGGCAGACCCGTGCCGTCATCGGTCACCCGGAGTTCTATCGTGCCGTTACGGTCGCTCAAGCTGACGCGCACGGCACCGGCCCTGCCGTCGTCCAATCCATGTCGCACGGCGTTGCTCACCAGTTCGTGGACGATGAGCGCGAGCGCCGTCGTCTGCTTCGAGTTGAGCGTCAACGGCGACGCCTCAACCGCGAGTCCCACTTCCTGGTCTCGACCTTGATTGCTGACCACGACGAGCGGAACCAGGCGTTCCAGGACCTGACTCACGTTGACCGTCGCCACGTCGTGGTTACGGGTGAGGAACTCGTGAACTAATGATATCGCACGAACGCGCTGGACGCTATGCTCGATGCCATCGGCGGGGTCCGCCCCGCCCGACTGGATCAGCTCCAGCTCCAGCAGGTCGCAGACCGCCTGAAGGTTATTCTTAATGCGGTGGTGCGCCTCCTGCACCGCGAGGCTCAATTGCTGCGAGCGCGCCCGTTCTTCCTGCAGCAGGAAGATATTGTCCAGCGTGACCGCGGACTGATTTGCCAGGGCCATCGCCATATCCTTCTCGTCTTGGCTCATGGCCATTGGCGCACCGTCGTTGTCGGCGACGAGAATGCCGCACAACTCCGTGCGGCTGATGACCGGAACGGCGACCGCAGCGTGCGTGCCGAGGACGGCGCAGTAGCGTTCGGGCATAGCCTTGTGCTCCCCGACATCCGGGCACAGGACGGGTTGACGCTCGCTCACGGAAAGCGCGAGGACCGGTGCGTCCTGCAAGCGCATCGAGGGGAGTCGGCGCAGCCGACTCGCTGGTATGTTGTGCCCGCCGATGGGGATCAAGAGGCCTTTCTTGGCGTCGTGGTCGAGGCACAGCGCGCGCTTGGCATCGAGCACGCTGGCCAACCCCTCGCAAATGATGGTCACGACTTCCGCAGGATCGGAGCACGAGATGAGCCGCTCCGCGGCGTGATTCAGCGCGGCAAGCCGCTCTGCCCGCCGGTGCGCCGCCTGGTATAGGCGCGCGTTCTCCACGGCAGCCCCAAACTGGCCGGTGATGACAGTCAACATGCTGACCGCCTCATGCGTCAAGGCAGCCGGATCCGAACCGCCCACCGCGAGGACGCCGAGGGGCGATTCGCGCCCCGGGATGGGGATGACGGCTCCACCGCGCATGGCCGGCGGCAGACAGTCGCGCAGCTTGCGGTTAATCCGGCGAACGCGCCGAATGTCTGCGAACACGAGCGGCCTGCGGGTAGCCATGGCGCGGGAGCTGGCGCTCCCTTTGACCTTTATGCGGGCCCCCTCGGCCATGAATTCGGCGCTCACTCCCTGAGCCGCGGTGAGGATGAGTTCGTCACCCTCGGTAAGGTAGAGGACACCGTGATCGAGGCCGAGCAGGCCAGTGGCGCTGCGCACGGCGTGGTCGGCGAGCCGGTTGATGTCAAAGAGCCGGCTCCCGGCACGCGTGAGGCGCCCCATGGAAGCAACCATTCGCTGGCTGTCTTGGAGACGCTCGCCGACGCCGCCTCGCTCCAAGTTCGTGATGACGGCGACGGCGCCGAGATGGGCGCCCGATGAATCGTGGCTTTCGCCCGCGCTCACGGCGAACGGAATGCGCGAGCCGTCCGGCCGCCTGATGCGAATCTGGCCGCTGACGACTCCCCCGCTGGCGGCTTGCACCTGTGCGCGCAGCGCTTCCGCGTCTTCGGGCTCAACGAACTGGTCCCACGGCCGCCCGATTACCCGGCTCGGCCGGCGGCCGAGAGCGCGGAACAGGGCGCGATTGCCGAAGGCGATGCGGTCTTCTCTATCGAGGATCGCCATCGGATCGTTCATCCCGTCGAAGATTGCCTTTTCCAGTTCGAGCCGGGTCTTGATGCGGGCGGATAGGTCCGTAGCTTGAGCGTAGAGGTTGCTGTTGTCGAGCGCCACCGCGGCTTGGTCGGCGAAGAGGCGGATGATGCGGAGGTCATCTCTGCCGAAGGCGCGCTTGCGTCGTCTGTGCGAAACGCCGATCATCCCGATGGCTTTGCCCCGCGCCATCAGGGGAACCACTATCAGACTCTTGATGCCGCGTTCACGCATATAGGGCCGCGCGAGGACGAGATGAGGGGACCTCACCGCGTCGCCGACCACAAGCCCACCGTTCTCGCACAGGGTCTTCCAGCCGCGGCTGCGTACGGGGAGGCTTGGCACCGCTGCCAAGATGTCGGGCGTCACATCGCCCGCGACGGCCTGCGGCTCAAGCCGATCTTGGTCGGTGTCGAGCAGGAAGATCGCGGCGGTATCACCCCCGACGACCTTGACCGCCTCGTCAACGATCACCTGGAGCGCCTGACGCGGGTCGAGACAGGAGGCGACTGCCGCGCTGGCCTCCTGTGCCCCGAGCAGCGCCTTGCGCGCCCGGCGGAGCCGACGGTTTTGCGCCTCCAGCCGGCGGAGCTTCCGAATCGCATCCTGTGGCGAGGTCTGAACGTCTGTTGCAGACATCGGAGTCTCGACTCGTACCAGTCTACACCGCCATTGGCAGTCGAAAGGGGCCGGCGTCGCGCCGCACGATCTCGACACGAATCCCCGCCAGCCGATGACGTGCCAGCACGGTGCTCCTCGAGGCAGCCGAGGCCCCATGGATCGTCGTCCACATGCGCCCCGGAATCATGCCCAAACAACCAGTTATGCGAGTAATTCGACGCCGCCCTTCCCCAACCTGCACCGCCCCGCAACCAAGCGACAGGAGCCGGCAAGGCCGGGCGCGAAATGTCGTGTTGCGCGCATGAGACATCACGCGACCGCGGCATGCCCGGCACGCGGGGTGTCCCGCTCCGGGAGGTGAGAGGATGACAGACTGCCTCTTCTGCAAGATTGCCCAAGGCGAGTTGAAAGCAAACAAGGCGTATAGCGACGACCGCGCCGTCGCCTTTCACGACATCAACCCCCAGGCGCCAGTGCACGTGCTGATCATCCCCACGAGACATATCGAGAGCCTGCTCGATATGGGGGAGGAAGACCTCGAATTGCTGGGGCATCTCCACGCCATCGCGGCGCGTCTGGCGCGGGAATTGGGGGTGGCCGAAGCGGGGTTCAGGGTCGTCGTCAACACCAACCGTGACGCGGGGCAGTCGGTGCCGCATCTCCACTTGCACCTTCTGGGCGGACGTGCGATGGGCTGGCCGCCAGGCTAGTGATCGGCGCGGCGCCGAGGCCTGTGGGGCCGAATGACCCACGGAGCGCGCTATAGCAAACATTTGCTTGAAAAACGGCCGCTTCGGGCCGGCGACGTTGACAAATGGCGCTGGCGGCCTGTATAATGCCGGCAACAACACGGCCTTCGAGCAGGCGGGGCGGTCGGTTGAACGCCGGGGCTGGTTCAACGACCGGGCGGCGGGTCGCGCGAGGGTCGAGCGGGTCCGAGAGTCCCCATTGTGTCGGGAAGAGGAAGGGAGGGATATGTTTGCCGCAGGTTCAGGTTCGCGATAATGAGTCTTTGGAGAACGCTCTGAAGAGATTCAAGCGCGCGCTCCAGCAGCACGGGGTGTTGGACGAGGCGCGGCGGCACGAGCGATACGAGAAGCCCAGCGACAGGCGGCGGCGTTTGGCGGCGGCGTCGGAGAGGCGTCGGCGCAAGGCAAACGCGCGCAGTAACGCCCGGTAGAACGGACCGGGAGAGCGCCCCGCGCACGGCTTGGACCGGGCGCGGGGTTAGCGTCTGTGGCGGCGGCGACGGGGGGCGCTGTGGCTTCGCCCGAGGCTAGATTGGACGACGAACAAACAGAAGTCACCGTGGTGCTGGCGGATAACGACGAAGTGGCGAATCTGCTTGGCAGCCACGATCGGAATCTGAAAGCGATAGAGAATGAGTTTGGCGCGCGCATCGTGGCGCGCGGCAACGAGTTATTGATTCGTGGGCGCCCGGACGAAGTGCGCCAGTTGAGCGGGCTGGTGGGTCAGCTGACGCGGCTGGTGCGACGCGGGCACCCACTGTCGCCGGAGGAAGTGAAGTACGCCGCGCGAACCATCCGCAGCGACGAGCGTACGCCAGCAGTTTTCACCGACGTCGTGCTTGTCAGCGACCGCGGCAAGCAGATTAAACCCCGCAGCCACAATCAGCACCGCTACGTGGACGCGCTGCGCAGCCAGGATCTCGTCTTCGCGATCGGTCCTGCGGGGACCGGCAAGACATACCTGGCGATGGCGAGCGCGGTTGCCGCGCTGCAGCACAAGCAGGTCAATCGCCTCATTCTCACGCGCCCGGCCATCGAGGCTGGGGAGCGACTCGGCTTTCTGCCCGGGGACATGCAGGCCAAGATTGACCCGTACCTGCGGCCGCTGTTCGACGCGCTGTACGACATGATGGATCACGACAAGGTGCAGCGGCTGATGGAGCGTAATGCGATCGAGGTGGCGCCCCTCGCCTTCATGCGCGGCCGCACCCTAAACGACAGCTTCGTTATCCTCGACGAAGCGCAGAACACGACCCGGGAGCAGATGAAGATGTTCCTGACCCGTCTCGGGTTCGGCTCGCGCGCGGTGGTAACCGGCGACGTGACGCAGACGGACCTGCCGCGCGGGCAGCAGTCCGGGCTCAACCACGTTCGGGTGCTGCTTAAGGGCATTGAAGGCATCGAGTTCATCTACTTCAGCGGCGCCGACGTGGTGCGCCACGAACTGGTGCAGAAGATCATCGAGGCTTACGACGGAGAGGACGGCGACAAGGATCGGGGCGCAGCACCGGAGCCGGACATCGGCGAGTGACGTCTCGTCCCTGCGCGGTCCGCGGCACGAAGGCGTGTGCCGCGACGCGGAACGAACGCGCGCCCGGTGAACTGCGGGCGGGCACCCACTGATACGATCTCAAATGTCCGTGATCGGCGAGCTGGGGAAGGGCCTAAAACGGCGCCTGCGGGCCGCCGCCGAGCGGCGGGGCACGTGGCTGCGGGCGATGCTCGCCGTCGTCACGGTGCTGGCGATCGCCGGCATCGTCATCGGTTACTCGCTGCAAGCCACGCGCGTGTCCCTCAGCGCCGGCGAGGCGAGCCCGGAGACCATCTACGCGCCGCACACGACCACTTACGTAGACGAGCAGGCGACGGAGCAACTGCGTCAGCGGGCGGAGGAATGGGTGGCGCCGGTGTACGCGGTGCAGCCGCAGGCCGTCGCACACGCCGAGAACGAAGTCGAGCGGCTGTTCGCGTCGCTGGCGGCGCGCGGAGCGCGATTGGATGACCTGCAAGGCTTATTCCCCACCGTGTCGCGCGACGCGCTGGCGTGGGCGATGGCGCAGCCCGCCGACAAGCTGACGCGGCTCGCCGAGCCCGCGCGGGGCATCGTGCGGGACGTCATGTCCCAATCCGTACCCGAGGATGCCGAAGGCGTTGCGGCGGCGCGGCAGGCGGTGAGGGAGGCGGCGGGCAAGCTTGCCCTCGCGGAGCCCGCACGGCAACTCGTCGCGGGCGTCGGCGAGCGCGCACTGCGGCCCAACCTGGGATACGACGCTGAGGCGACCGAGGCGGCCCGGCGGGCCGCACGCCGAGCGGTGCGCCCGGTGCAGCAGACCGTTGTCGCGGGCGAAGTCGTCCTGCACGAAGGTGAGGTCGCGACCTCGGGGGACATCGCCGCCCTGCGCGCATTGGGTCTGCTCAGTCCCGTGCCCAACCTGTGGCAGATGGTGTCGGTGGTGGTGCTGTGCGCGCTCGCGCTGGTTGCCATCGCCACATACCTGCGCCGCCACCAACCGGACGTCTATCGGGACACCCGGCTGCTACTGCTGACTGCCCTGGTCGCGGCGCTCGCGCTGTTCGCGGTGAACCTGGTGAACCTGCGCGGGCCGCGCGCGGAGCTTATGAGCATGCTGTCCGTGACCGCCGGCATCATGATCATCGCGGTGCTTGTGGGCAACCGCGCCGCTCTCATGGTCGCCGTGGTCGAAAGCCTGCTGGTGGGGCTCATGGCGCAGGGGCAGTTCGCGCTCGTCGTGCTCACCCTCGGCAGCAGCCTGACGGGCCTGCTGCTCGCCGGGCATATCTGGCCGCCGTCGCGGCTGGTCGGGGCCAGCGCCACACTGGGGGCGGTGAACGTCGCGCTCGTCCTGGCCGTCAACCAGATCACGGGCGGTGCCCACGTCTTCACCGAGGCGTGGCATGCGCTGCTCTACGGAATTGGCGCGCCCGCGCTCGCCGTGGGCGGCATTTACCTGCTCCAGCGTCCGTTCGACATCGCCACGTACATGCGGCTGCTGGAGCTGGACAACCCGAATGAGCCGCTGCTGCGGCGCATGCTGGAGGAGGCGCCGGGCAGCTACATTGACAGCATCTTCGTCGCCAACCTCGCCGACGCCGCGGCGGAAACCGTGGGCGCCGACCGCCTGCTCGCGCGCGTCGGGTCGCTCTACCACGACATCGGGAAGCTGCGCCGCCCGTACCTGTTCACGGAGAACCAGTCGGTGCTCGGCATCGGCAACGTCCACGAGCAGCTCACGCCGTCGCTGTCGAGCCTGGTGATTACGTCGCACGTCAAGGACGGCGTCGAACTCGCCCAACGACATCGGCTGCCGAAGGTGGTGCGCGACCTCATCGCGCAGCACCACGGTACCTCCCTGGTCAGCTTCTTTTACCATCAGGCGCGCTCCGGACCCGGAGGCGACGCGCTGCAGGAGGAGAGTTTCCGCTACGCGGCCCCCAAGCCGCAGACCAAGGAGGCGGCGATCATCATGCTTGCGGACGCGGCTTTCGCTGCGGTGTGGAGCCTGCCCGACAAGAGCCCGGCGCGGGTGGAGGCGGTGGTACAGCAGATCGTCCGCGAGCGGCTGGAGGACGGACAGCTCGACGAGTGTCCGCTGACGCTGCGCGACCTGTCGGCGATAACCGATGCGTTCTTGCGCTTGCTGAAGACCATGATCTTCCATACGCGCGTGGAATACCCCCAGCTGGCGGAGCTGGCGGCGCGCCGATCCAGTGGCCATAGTCATAACCATTCGCCGCGCTCAAAGCGCGAATAGAGACGTCCTGCGGCTGGCGGCTCGTGCGGCGCTGCGGGACGAGGGTATCCCGCGCTCCGCAGAGTTGAGCATTCTGATTACGGACGACGAGGAGGTGCGGCGGTTGAACCGCGAGTACCGCGGGGTGGACGCCGCCACCGACGTGCTCGCCTTTCCTCAAGCAGACGCGCCGGAGGACCCGCGACCGCCGTGCGACGAGCCCCGGGCATCGTCGCGTTGGGCTGAGGAGCCGCAGCTGCTCGGCGACGTCGTGATCTCGGCCGAAAGGGCGCGGCTGCAAGCCCGGGAACGTCATGCATCGTTTGACGAGGAGCTGGCGCTGCTGGCGATCCACGGGACGCTTCATCTCGTGGGATGGCGGGATGACAGGAACGAAGAGCGGGAGCGCATGGTACGGCGCGGGCAGGAGATATGGCGCCGGGCAAAGAACGCGAACGCTCGAAGCAACGGATGAAATCAAGATCTCTGCTCGACAGCTTCCGGTTCGCGCTCGACGGCATGGTGCACGTGATCCGCACGCAGCGTCACATGCGCTATCATCTGGTGCTGACGATGGCTGTGATCGGGCTGAGCGTGCTGCTGCGGGTGACGAAGGTCGAGCTGATTCTGCTCGTGCTCGTCATCGCGATGGTGCTCCTGGCGGAGCTGTTCAACACGGCCATCGAGCTTGCGGTGGATCTGGTCACGGAACACTACCACCCGCTGGCGAAGGTGGTGAAGGACGTAGCGGGGGCGGCGATGCTGGTGGCGACCTTGGCCTCGCTGGCGGTGGGCGCGATGATATTCCTCGACCGGCCGCGGCTGCGTGCGCTGATCGCGGGAGGGAGCCTGCACACCCCGGCCAACATCCTCCACGTGCTGCTCGCGGCCGCCGTGCTGATCGCGATCCTGGTGGCCGTGACCAAGGTGCGCGGCGGCAAGGGGACGCTGATGCGGGGCGGGGTGATGAGCGCGCACGCCGCGATCGGGGCGTTTCTGGCGACGACCGTGTACTATGCCGGCGGGGGGGCGCTGGCTGTCGGCGCAGCGGCGCTGCTGGCCCTGCTGGTGTGCCAGAGCCGCGTCGAGGCGGGCATTCATACCGTGCGCGAGGTGATCCTGGGGGCGGTGGCGGCGGTCGCGGTGGCGGTGCTCATGTTCGAGGTGCTATCGGGAGGCAACGGAGGCCGGTGAGGACGCTGCGCGAATGACTTCATATGACTGGCAGGTGCTGGCAACGCTCGCAATACTGCTCGCGTTGTCGGGCTTCTTCTCGGCATCCGAGATCGGACTTCTGTCGGCGGGCAAGTATCGGCTCCGGCAGTTAGCGCAGGAGGGCTCGTGGTCGGGGCGCATCGTGGTCGCGCTGCTCGAGCGCCCAACGGTGATGCTGACGGCGGTGCTCATCACCATCACCGGCCTCAACTACACTGCCGAAGCTGTGGCCACAAGCTGGGCGATGCAGCCGGATCGCCTCGGGCCGCAGTGGGGGCCGCCCGCAGCCATTCTCGGCCTGACCATCATCGTTCTCATCTTCGCGGAGGTGACACCGATCACGTACGCGGCAGCCAATCCGGGGCGGGTCGCGCGCGTCGCAGCCGGGCCGGTATGGCTGCTGACGTGGGCGCTCTGGCTGCCGGTCAAGGTGATCACAGCGTTGGCGAGCGGGCTGGTGCGTCTGGCGGGCGGGGTGACCCAGCGTCCCGAGTCGGTGGTAACGGAACAAGAGCTGCGCACCATCGTCGAGATGGAGGCGGAGCGCGGGGGTATCGAACCCGAAGAGAGGGAGATGATCCATTCCATCTTCGAGTTCGGCGACAAGGTGGCGCGGGAGGTGATGGTGCCGCGGCCGGATATGGCGGTGGTGGAGCGCACCGCGACGGTGCGGGAGGCGGTGCAGCTGGCGATCGAGCGCCGGCTCTCTCGCCTGCCCGTGTATGACGGCGACCCGGATCACATCGTCGGGGTGGTGCACGCTAAGTCGCTGCTCCCGTATCTACACGACCGCCAGGTGGACGTCCCGGTGGAGCGGGTCATGCGCTCGCCTGCTTTCATTCCCGAGACGAAGCGCGTGAGCGAGTTGCTGGGCGACCTGCGCCAACAGCAGGAGACGCTGGCCATCGTGGTGGACGAGTACGGCGGCACGGCGGGTCTGATCACCATCGAAGACTTGCTCGAGGAGATCGTCGGAGAGATATACGACGAGTATGACGTGGAGCATCCGCCGGTGCAGCGGATAGACGACGCGACGTACATCGTGGACGGCACGCTGACGATAGATGACGCTAACCAGTTGGACGGCGCGCAGCTGCCGGCGGGGGCGTACGACACGGTGGGCGGACTGATTTACGATCGGGTGGGCGCGATACCCGAGCAGGGCGCGCGGGTGGAGACGGAGGATATGATCCTCGTCGTCGAGCAACTGGACGGGCGCCGCGTGACCAAGATACGCATGACGCGCAAACCGCCTGTCGAAGACGAGGGGCAGGCGGTGCCGGGGGAGGAGTAGCTCGCGCGGGCATCGGTCATGGATGACGGATCAAGCTCATTACCATTGATGGTCGCGGCCGCGGCGCCTCTCGGCGTCGCCGGAGTGGTGCAGGTCGTGTTCATCGGGCTCGCTTTACTCCTGCTCGCGTTCGTGTCGCTGGCGGAGGCGGCGCTGGTTTCGGTCGACCGAGTGCGCGTGCGGCAGCTGGCGGCGGAGGGTGACGCCCATGCCGTGCTGCTGAGCGAACTCGTCGAACGCCGCCAGGAAATCCTGAGCAGCCTGGTCATCGGCATCAACTTCGCCATCCTCGCCGTCTCGTCGCTGGTCACGGCGCTGACGATCCACTTGTGGGGCGTGGAGTGGGTGCCGTTGGTCACAGTGGTGACGCTGGTCGTGATGCTGACTCTGTGCGAGATCGCGCCCAAGTCGTACAGTGCGAATCAGCCCGACCGCGTGGCGCTGCGGGTCGCAGGGGCGGTGGCGCTGCTGCACAGAGTGCTGCGGCCGATCGCATCACTGCTCAACACCGTCGGCCAGTTCCTCATCGCTCAGGTTCTGATCCGGGTGTTCGGCGGCGCCCGGTGGGTGCAGGGGCAGGCCTTCTCGGACGATGAGATCAAGCAACTCGTGACCGCCGGCGAGCGAGGCGGGGAGGTGCAGGAGGAAGAGGCGGAACTGATCCATGGGGTGATCGAGTTCGCGGACACGGTGGCGCGGGAAGTGATGGTGCCGCGTACGGACATGGTATGCCTGCCCCAGGAGGCGTCGCTCGGGGAGGCGGTGGCGATCATCGAACAGCACGGCCACTCGCGGGTGCCGATCTACGCCGGCGACCTGGATCACATCACCGGCATCGTCTATGCGAAGGACTTGCTCGCCCATTTCGAGCAGGGGCGCCCGGCGGCAGCGCTCGCACGGGTAGCGCGTCCGGCGCACTTCGTGCCGGAGAGCAAGAAGGTGGACGAGTTGCTGCGCGAGATGCGGCAGCGGCGGGTACATATCGCGATCGTCATTGACGAGTACGGCGGCACCGCGGGTCTGCTCACGATCGAGGATCTACTGGAGGAAATCGTGGGCGAGATCGTGGACGAGTACGACCGCGAGGAAGAGCAGATCCAGATGATCGCGGACGGCGAGGGGGTGGTGGACGCGCGGGCGAGCGTGGACGACGTGGAGGAGGCCTTCGGCGTCGAGCTGCCGCAGGGGGAGTTCGATTCCATCGGCGGTTTCGTCCTCGATCGCATCGGGCGTCTACCCGTGGCCGGCGAAGAGATCGAGGCGTGCGGGCTGCGCGTCGCCGTCGAGGAGGTGAACGCCCACCGCATACAGAAGATTCGCATCACGCGCGTGCCGGACTTCGACGTGGATGCGGACGAGTCGGAGCCGCAGTAGGGGCGGGGGAACAAGGAGCGACAGGCGATCCGCGGAGCTGTCGCATCGCGCAGATTCAGAGCAAGAGGTTGAGTGTCTATCTGCAGTCCGTCCTCCGTGCGCGGGCGCTCCTACGCCATGTTCGCCAATGCGGTACGGCTCTGGACCCGGGCTCTGACGCGGCGCGCTGTTACTGCTTGATATCGTTCCGCGCGGATTTCCCGTGACATCAATCCACGCGCCCGACTTGATCTGCGCAGCCCGGCATCATCCGTGTCGGCCGCGCAATTCGTCTAATATGCGGCAGTGCTCCGGGTGCGGTGAGGGATTGAAGGGATGATACTGAAGTGAAGCCGGTACACGCGGAAGATCTGGTCGAGGCCGCCCGCGCCGCGAGCGAGCGCGGCTATGCGCCGTACTCCGGCTTCCGCGTGGGGGCTGCCTTGCTCGGCGAAGCGGGGGGCGTGTTCACGGGATGCAATGTGGAGAACGCCTCGCTCGGGATGACGATCTGCGCGGAGCAGAGTGCGGTGGTCTGTGCGGTCGCCGCGGGCGAGCGGCGGTTCCAGGCCCTCGCGATCTATTGCGAGGCCCAGGAGCCGGCGCCGCCGTGCGGCGCGTGCCGTCAGGTACTGCGGGAGTTCGCCCGCGATCTGCGGATATACCTCGCGGGGGCGCGCGGTGACTGGCGCGAGGTGGCGCTGGCAGATTTGTACCCGGAGCCTTTCGGCCCGGACGCCCTTCGCGGCCTAGGAAAGGACTGAACGCCCGTGGCGGTCAAGGTCAAGCTGCAGAAGAAGAAGCCCGCGCCGGTGAAGTTCGCGGTCACGGATTTCGCCCATCCGGATGAACGTCGCGCGCGACTGACCGGTCTGGGCATCGGCGTGGGGGCAATCATCGTGATTCTCGGACTGGCTGCCTTGATGCCGTACCGCGTGCAACTCACCGCAGCATGGGCGGCGTGGGCGGTGCTCGCCGCGGTCTATTACGCGGTGGCCGGCGAACGGCGGGAGCAGCGCGAGTTGGTAAATGACGCTCGGCGAAGCAAGCGAACGCCGCCGGATGAGATTGTGGACATGGCTCGCAAACAGACGCGGCTGGTGGGCGTCGCGGCGCACGTCGTTGCAGCGGGAGCGGAAACGGAGCTGACCGCGGTCGGAGACACGCTCGTCGTGCCGGAGGGGCTGCGGGAGCGTTTGAGCCCTGGCGAGGTGTGGGCTGTCATTGCCCGCCACGTGGGGCATCTCAAGGCGGGGCACGTCAGGCTGCGGAATCTGTGCCGCCGCGTGAACCAGGAGGAGCGCGTCCTCGCCCGCGTGCTCGCGCTGCCGCTACGCGCGCTGGCGCGAGGGTTAGCGAATTGGCGGTGGTACGCCGAGATGACGGCCGATCGGTTGGCGTTGGTGCTCACGCGCGACCGTAAAGTCCTCGCCGCCGCGCTGCTCAAGGAAGCGATCGTCGGGGCGGAAGGGATCACCACCGCGGACATAGACGAGTACCTCAAGCGCCAGGGCAGCCTCGCCGCGCAGAGCGCCGAAGTGACCACCCACTTCAGACTCGGCGAAGTCCTGCGTGCGCGAGAGGACCTCATGTACCGCCTGCGCGCCATCGGCCAGTACGCCGAATCCGAGGAATACAAGCAGGCGTGCGACAAGCTCGACGCGGGCCAACGCAAGGACTCGGAGGCGCCGGCCGGCGGATCGAAGGCGAGCGACAAAGATGCGCCCGGCGCGCCGATCTAGCGCGCACTGAGCGTGCCGGCAGGTCGCCCTAGTTCCGCCAGACGGTGCGCGAACGGCGTCTACTCCGCCTCGGGATAGCTGCCGAGGACGCGCACGAAGAGCGTTTGCTCGCCGAGCATGTCGAGGGCGCGTGCGACGGCCGGCTCGCTGATGTGGCCCTGAACATCAACGAAGAAAACGTATTCCCAGGGCGTCTGCTTCGTCGGGCGCGACTCGATCATGGTCATGTTGATGTCGTACTTGTCGAGCACCGCGAGGGCGCGATAGAGAGAGCCCGCCTGGTGGCGCACCGAGAACATGATGGATGTCTTGTCGCGGCCGCTGGGCTCGGCCGCGGCTGCCTGCCCGACGACGAGGAAGCGCGTGCGATTGTGAGGGGAGTCCTGGATTCTCTCGCCGATGATGGTGAGGTCGTAGAGCCCTGCGGCGAGCCGCGTGCCGATGGCGGCGGAGCTCGGCTCCTTCGCTGCGAACTCGGCGGCGCGTGCGGTGCTTGCGACTTCCTGGAGTTCGGCGCGGGGCAGATTCGTCTTGATCCACACGCGGCACTGCGCCAAGGGTTGACGCATTGAGTAGATTCGCGTAATCTCCTCGATGCTGGAGCGTGCTAGCAGGTAATGGTCGACATCGAGGTAGGTCTCGGCGCAGATGTCGAGCGAGGACTCGGCGAACATGTCGAGGGTGTCATTGATAACGCCCTCGGTCGAGTTCTCCATGGGCACGACGCCGAAGGTGGCGACGCCTTTCTCGACCTCGCGGAACACGTCGGGGATGGAATCGGCGGGCCGGGCCTGCGCGCGCGCGCCGAACTTGCGCAGCACGGCCATGTGGGTGAAGGTGCCGGCCGGTCCCAAGTAGGCGACGGTCGCCGGCATCTCGAGTTGGCGGTTGGCGGCAATGATCTCGCGATATATGCCTACCAGCGCATCGTCGGGCAACGGGCCGGCGTTCGCCGCGACCAGGCGATCAAAGATCTGCCGCTCGCGGGCGGGGGAGAACCTCGCCTTGGCGCTGCGGCGTTTCTTCGCGCCGATCTTGGCGGCAAGCTTGGCGCGCTGGTTGAGCAGCGCGAGGATCTGGTCGTCAATCTTGTCTATGGCGGCGCGGTCGCGCTCGATTGTCATGACGTGCTCCCAAGCCGATGCGTTGATATGCCTAGGCTATCGCACGCCGGCGGGTAGTGTCAAGGTGGACGGCGATGTGTGCGGAGCAATCGCACAGTAGAAAAGCCGGAGGTCGTACGCCGAACTCGCGGGCGAAGCTCGAAGAGGTGCCCGACGGGCTGTGGGTCAAGTGCTCGAAGTGCGGCGCGATGCTGTACCGGAAGGAGCTGGTGAAGGACTTGCTGGTATGCAAGCGCTGCGCGCA
>CP070648.1:3179871-3186763 GCA_020354555.1 Armatimonadota bacterium
CTCCGGAGCGCGGCGTGCCGCGCCAAATAGTGCCGCCACGCCGAGCCGACAAATGGAAGACTATCACAATGACCACTTAGCACGGCCAGATTTCTCACACATGTCCCCGGAACTGCCAAGTCTTCAAAGAAACGCCCAATAGACGTAGTAACCTATCGCCACGAGCGTAGCAGGCGTAACTAGGCCGATCAGGCCGATGGTCGTGCCACGATGCAGCCACCCGGTACGCGTGAACCGCTTCGCCAGAGCACCACCCCCGACCGCAGCTAACCCACCGGCGACGAACGGGCAGTACCCCTGACCCAAAGACAAGTATCCCTCATTCATCCCCAGCCATACGACGTCTGCAATCTCAAATATGATGAAGAGGGCTCCCAGCATAGCCCCGCGCTCGAGGGCGCCACGAGGCGCAGCGCCCCCCGCCCAGAAACCTAGGGCGCATCCGATGACGAGCATCGGAGCCCAGAATATGAAGCTGAAATACCCCGGTGACATGACGCCGGATTTGGGCACCAACACCCAGGTTGCAAAGTCCGCGGCATTGGCCACGAACGCTCCGCACAGCGCTACGCCGCACCACACTATCCAGTTCCGTAGCATACCCGAGCTTGGACGAGTCACGTATCGCACCCTTTCGCCGACAATCCTGCCCGGCGCTTGGGAAGATAGGGACAGTCACCTGTTTTCGTCCTCCGCGGCTTTTCTCGGGCCCCGGACGGAGCAGTCAGGCACAGCCACCTGTTTTGAGCTGTGTGATGTGTGTCACGCAACTGCGAATGTCGGTGGGCGCGGAGGGTGGAGAAGTCAAAACGGCCCGCTGGCGCGAGGAGCGCGCGGGCCGGTGGGCGGGCGGGGATATACTCGCTCGCAGGATGGACCTGCGGCGATATGAGAGCAGCTTCTCGGCGGCAGGGCACCACGTCTGGTATTCCCCCGCGGTCAGCGTACGATCACGGCTAAGCCGCCGAATTTGTACCACTCCGGCGGGAGGATGTCAACGGCAGAGGCGGCGCGAAGCCGGGGCGAAAGCGGCGATGAATCGCCGCACTCCATAAGGGGAACGCGCCGAGAAGGTAGCAGCGGGAACGAATGACCGTCACCTACCCTCTCCCCTTCGACAGGCTCAGGGCAGGCTCTGAGAGGAAGGGGGATTTCGTTGCGCGCGCGCCGCTCCCTCGCGGGAAGACTGATACTGCCGCAACTCGTCCCACACCCACCGCGGGACGGCGACCGCGCCGATGGGCACCGGGCGGTCCGATCTGGGGCCGTGCGAGTCAGTCCCGCCGGTGACGACGAGATCGAGCTGCCGTGCTAGAGCGACATAGTGCCTGGAATGTGCCGCGCTCTGGTCGCAGTGGAAACACTCCAACCCCTCCAGGCCCTGTTCGATGAGCGCGGTGACCAGTGCATCGTCGCCGACTTTCGCGGGATGCGCGAGCACGGCGATGCCTGCCGCGGCGCGTATCGCCTCGGCGGCCGCTTCGGGGCTGAGCCGATAGCGCGGCACGTAGGCGGGCTTGCCGCGGGCGATGAAGCGGGCGAATGCCTCGCCGCCATTCCGGACGTAGCCGGCCTCGACCATCGCCCGCGCGACGTGCGGTCTGCCGACCGACCCATCGGCGGCCAGCTCGACGACCCGGCTTTCCTCGACGTGCATGCCCAGACCGTCGAGCCGCGCGAGTATCTCCCGCGCGCGCTCCACGCGCCGGTGCCTGATGTCCTCGAGCAAGCCGTTGAGCGCGGGCGACCGATGATCCACGAAGTAGCCCAAGACGTGGGCCTCGGTCTCGCCGTAGTCGGTGTTGATCTCCAACCCCGGTACCACCGTGACGCCGCGGCGGTTGCCGGCGGCCAACGCCTCGGCTATCCCGTCAAGCGAGTCATGATCCGTGATTCCAAGGACTTCGACGCCTGACTCCGCGCACGCGGCGACCGCATCATCCGGCGTAGACGTGCCATCGGATGCAGTCGTGTGGACGTGGAGGTCTATAGGGCTAACCTGCATTATTCATACCTGTCATAGGTCGGCGCTATGCTCTTCGCGTGCGCAGCACTCACCGCTCGCGGATAATCCATGACGCCTGTGCGCCCGTCGCAGGTGGGTGAACCGCTGACGCAGCCGAGGCAGTCGCTATGCGCGACATCCGAACTCGCTATGAATGATCCGGGCTAACCGCGCCCGGCTCATTCCGATTCGTCGTCATCCTGTAGCTCGACGCCATTCGCGGCGACCCCCCGCGCGAGGGGATCAAGGAAAGCCCACGCCTCCTGCGCGTCGGCAAACGGCTGCTCCGCGTGCCTGCGCTGCAGGGCTTCGACTAGTCTGCCCACCGCCGGGCCTGCCTCCAGACTGTAGCGGCTCATGATCGCGCGCGCGCCGACCGGCGCCTCGGGATGCGACAACGGGCTGTGGTCGAGCCATTCAGCGAGCAGCCACCGGACGAGCGACTCGACGCGCTCGATGCCCTCTCGCCCGGCCGCCAGGCCGCGCGCGCACAGGCGGTCGGCCCATGCCAGTACCAGCACGTCGGGCGCGCAGCTTCCCGTCCTGCGAAAGAACCGATGCGCCGCGCGCCGCGAAACCTCCTGCTCCTGCGCGAGGAAGGCCGGATGCATATGCGCGCCCACCGCGAGTTCCAGGTAGCTCAATTCGCGCCGTCCGAGGCGCAGCTTCCGACCGGCTTCGCGTGCCATCCCAGCGCCGTCCTTGTCGTGTCCGTAGAAGTGAAGGTCGCCCTCCTCATCGGCGCCGCGCGTGGAAGGCTTTGCCACGTCGTGCAGGAGGCCTGCCAACTTGAGCAGGGCAAGCCGCGGGCGATCGCCGGCCAGCGGCGCCGCAAACACGTCCGCTAACTTCGCCTGGTGCTCGGCGCTCATGCCCGGAGCGCACCGCGCCAGCACGTCTATGCGCTGCGCCACGGCGAGCGCATGCCGCCAGCCGTCGAGGTGATGATAGCCCATCGCGGGCACGGATTGCAGCGCGGCGAGTTCCGGCAGTATCGCGAAGAGCAGGCCGAGTTTGGCGGCGCGTGCCAGCCATTTATGAGCATCCCTGCGGCGCAGAATGGCAATCAGCTCGTCGCGGATGCGCTCGGGGGCTACGTTGGTCACCAGTCCGGCGTGCTCCCGGATCTCAGATTCAGCCTGTGCGTCAAGCTCGAAGCCGAGCTGCGCCGCCAGCCGCAGGGCGCGCACGAGACGTGCCGGGTCGTCCTGCCACACCCCGGGGTTCGTCGCTCGAATCACGCGCCGGCGGATGTCCTCGCTTCCCCCGGTCGGGTCGGCAACATGCTCCCGCCAATCGTCACGGTCAACCGCCTCCAACGGAAGCGCCATCGCGTTGACCGTAAAGTCGCGGCTCTGGAGGTCTTCAGCCAGGAAATCGGCGGACGGCGAGTCAACGGCAGTCGTCCGGCGACGGGGCAGGCACAGGTCAATGTGCGAACGGTCGGAGAAGACGAGCCGGATCGTCGGCTCTGCCTCTCGCAGGGCGACCAGCGAGGCATCGAACTGTGCGGCTATCCGCTCCGCGATCTCGCGCACGGCGCCGGTGAGCAGGATATCAATGTCACGGGTTTCGACGCCGACGAGTCTGTCACGCACATAGCCGCCGACCGCATACGCGTCTGCGGCGAGTTGATCCGCCGCGTGGGCGATCCCCGACAGCGCCTCGGTGGCCTCATTCGCGGCGCGACCCGTGCCGTGCGGGGTCACGGCATGATCTCCAAAGTAGCCTCGATGCGCTCGCGGCCGGCGGCGTCCGGTGACATGAGCTCGGCTGCGAATTGCCATGTCCCATGTTTCACCGGCGAGATGTGCAGGTGCACGTCGAGCACATCCCCTTCCTCCAACCCGGGGAACCAGAAGCGATCCCATTTTGCGGTGCGTCGTTGATCCACAGGTTCGGGTTCGATGTACGTCAGGGTGACGTGTTTCTCATAGGAACGATCCAGCGCCAGGATGACCTGTTCGCATCGGCCACCGCCGGGGTTCCAGATCTGGAGTTGTATCATCGCCGGTTCGTGCATGCAGACCTCGTCCAGCGGAACGATCCGCGCGTGCAGCACGGGGCCGCCCGGCGCTGCGGGCCGCCATCTCGCGAAGAAGAATGCCGTGAGGACAGCGAGGATCACGAGCGCGACGCCCGGTATCCACACGCGCCGCCGCACCGGCCGCTGCTCGACGACGGCGAGAGTCGTCCTGTGATGCGGGCACGCGAGGTAGAGATCGGGGTCGCGGACGCGGAAGTCCTCAGCGCGATAGGGTGACGCGCAGTCGAGCATTCGCGCGTCGTAGTCCGCGCAATGGCGACACGTCAGAAGTTGCTCGTGACAGCGCGCGCAGCGCGGGAATGGCACCACCCCCTCGCGGCACAACCTGCCACATTTCGGGCATTTGAGGACCAGCATCGCAGCCCCCGCGTCGCCGCCTCCGCCCGGAGGCGGTACTCCACGCGGTCAGTCGCCGAGAAGCTCGCGTATGCTTTCCAGATCGCCGACTTTATCTACGTCAAAGGCCAACTCCGGGTAATGCGAGATAATCCCGCGCGCCTCGCCGCCGATGACCTGCCCGACGCGGCGCTCGAGGTCCGCGATGGTCAACCTGCCGGCGAGCAGCCGCAGCACGAAGCCCGCGCCCAACATGCCGGCCAAGCGCAGTGGGTTCTTGCGATGCTCGTAGAACTCGCGGATGAGCTTTTCGTGGCGCCGTATGAATCCGCCGTCCACCAGGACGATGTTGGTGCCGGTGAAGGTTCCGTCGCGGAGGCGCGCGTAGGTGCGATGACCGCGAGGGAATCGTCTCTCGACGTCCTCCCGGGGAACGATCGCATAGGCAAGATCGGGACGTAACGGCTCCGCGCGCTGAAGGAAATCGTCAATTGAATCGGCGGTGATGAGCGGCGCATCCGCATGGGCAAACAGGACTGTCCCGACGCCGTCGAGAGCGTCGAGGCCGCGCAGGACGTTGCCCAGGAGATCGTCGCCCGACGGCACCGTGAGTTCCGCCACGCCCGCGGGCACGCGTTCCCGTACCTCTGGCGGCGCGATGACGACGATTCGCTGCGTCATGCGCGCCTCGCGTAGAGCGCCAACCACGCGCTCGACAATGGACACCCCGCCGACCTTGATCAGCGCGCGGAACCGCGTGCCGGTCGCCTGCGCCAACCGCCCGTGGGTCTCACCTGCCGCCAGAACCAACGCGTCCGCCATCGGGATGTCCAGTCACTCCGTCGGTGCACCTGCGGGCGGAAGCCTGCCCGCTACCGGCTCGCACGCGGCAGCGCGTCGCGGCTGAACGCCACGCCGCCGCGGATGCTCGACACCGCTCGCGCCCACACCTTAGGATTGGACATCGCCGCGGCTGTGTCCTGCGCGGCTTTGCGACTGTCGAAGATGCCGAACACGGCGGAGCCACTGCCTGACATCCTGGCACCTAAAGCTCCTCGCTCCAGCAAGTGCTGCTTGAGGCGGGCGATGTCGCGGCGATGCGGCAGCACCGCATCCTCGAGGTCATTGCGCAGCGCGGCGGCGATACCGCCACCGTCGCCTGCGCTCAGCGCGCGGAGCATCTGCCGGGACGCGCCGTCCTCTCCGCTCACTTGACAGTGCGAGTACGCCCAGGCGGTGGACACGCCTTCGCCCGAGCGCGCCAACACGATGTGCAGACGCGGGCCGGGCGGCAGCCGTGTTAGCTTGTCCCCCCGTCCGGTGCCGAGCGCCGTGCCGCCGCGGATGAAGAACGGAACATCGGCGCCCAGCTCCACAGCCAGCTCACACAGGTCATCGCGCCGCAGCCGCAAATCCCACAGGCGATTGAGGCCGACCAGGGTCGCGGCGGCGTCGCTGCTGCCTCCCCCCAGTCCCGCCTGCGAGGGGACCTGCTTGCGCAGCGTTATGGCGACACCCCCTGCGCGTGCGGCGCGCGGCACGCGCGCGCCGAGCAGGCGGGCGGCGCGGTGGCACAGGTTGTCTTCGCCGACGGGGACGCTCGCGTCGTTACACGCAATGCTGATCCCCTGCGCCGGCTGTAGGACCAACTCGTCCCACAGCGACACCGCCTGGAGCACGTTCTCGACCTTGTGGTAGCCGTCGGGAAGTTCGCCCAGCACGGCCAGCAGCAGGTTGACCTTGGCGGGCGCGCGGAGTCTCAGGGGAAATGCGGAGGGCGGCACGGCTTCACCTTATAGCGTCAGTTCATTGCCGCGGATTCTCCACTGCCCGTCCTCGCGCATGGCGAAGACCGTTCCCTCCACGGTCTTCGGGAGTACCCACATGACGCGCAGCTTCGCGGTGAACTTGAGCTTGATTTCCCCTGATTGCGCCGGAGTCTGGGTGAAGCTGACGCTGCGTATCTTGATGCCGGGGTACGAATCGAAATCCCTTGCCAGCCAGTCGAACGCGAGGTCGTTCATCCCCTCGTAGTCGCCTTTCTGCCAAGCCGCGATGTAGCTCCGTGCCGCCTGCAGCACAACCGGCTCCTGCGCTTCGTCCTTCTCGGTCACGCTCCGCGAGGGGATCTTCGCGCCCATCGGCAATTCCGTGAAGTAGAAGATCTGCCGCACCCGCCACGGCCGCTCTTTCACGTCGTCGAGCAGAACCAGCCTGAGCCCGCCTTCGTCCGGCACTTCATCGTCTCTTGTCTTGCCCGTGAAGAGGACGCCTGCCCGGTGGGCATCCACGCGCGGGCTGTGCAGCTTCGGCATCCCGACGAACGGACACGGGCCAAACCGGTTGGCGAGCTTGCTCGGCGTCAGGCGCCGTATTGTCGTCTCATCCCCATCCACGAGCGCCTGAATGTATGCGCGCGCCGCGCCCTCCGCATTACCGCCCGCCGTCGTCGCCGGAGCGCCCCTCGCGGCCAGCACGCCGACGCCGCCGGCGACGAGCGCCGC
>CP070648.1:3186863-3234566 GCA_020354555.1 Armatimonadota bacterium
CGACCGGGAGAACATCACGGTCACGCGCGAGGGCGTGGACGAACGTTTTCTTGCCCCGGGCCCCACCGACCCGCCGCCGGGCTGGCCAGACAGCTATGTGCTCTACGTCGGCAGCCTCGCTCCCCGCAAGAACCTCGCCTCGTTGCTCGAGGCTTACGCGGGGGCGCGGGCACAGGGCGTCCAGGAGCCGCTCGTGCTGGCCGGCGCCGGGGCGCCCGACTACGTGGCTGCGCTGCGCAGCGAGGCTGTGGCGTTGGGCATTATCGAGGATGTGATCTTCTCCGGCTACCTTGCGGACGATCTTCTTCCCGCTGCGTACGCGAACGCGCGCGCTTTCGTTTACCTCTCGCTGGACGAGGGCTTCGGGCTGCCGATTCTCGAAGCGATGGCGTGCGGTACTCCGGTGATTGCCTCGGCTTCATCATGCTTCCCGGAAATAGTCGGCGATGCCGGCGTGCTCGTCGAGCCGCGCGACGTTCAGGCGCAAGCGCGCGCGCTGGTCGAATTGCTGACCGATGAGAGCAAGCGACAGGAGCTGGCGGCGAAATCGCGCGAGCGCGCTCGCCAGTTCTCGTGGCGCGACGCGGCAGCACAGACGCTCGACGTGTACCTCAGGGCCAGCGGCGAGAGGTAGCCGTTCAGACCGGGACGCGCTTTCGGCGCGATGAACGACCGCGCGGTGCTGGCTACTGACCCCGCCCAACTCACAGGCCCGGAACGCTTCGGACACGCGGCGATTCTTGCCTGCCGCCGCGAGCGCTGGTATAATATCGGGCAGATCTCACCCGCTGGCGGCGAGGCAACGCCTCGTCCGTGCGCCTGGATCGAATCATCCATGTTCCGTCAACGCGCCCTTACCGCAGCCATAGGGCTGCCTCTGCTTTATGGCCTTCTGTTGCTCGACGGCTTCGAGTGGGCCTTCGGCCTGCCACTACTCGCGGTCGCCGTAGCGGTGTCTGTGTTCGGCGCGGATGAGTTCCGGCGCATGCTGCGCAATCGCGGTCTGCATCCGCCCGACGACATGGGCAAGATGATGGGCGCGCTGCCGCCTCTCTTCCTGTACTTCTATCACTACGACTACAATGACACGGTGCTGCTCATCCTCACGTTGATCATCGTAGTCGATGTGCTCATGCTCGCCCTCGCCCTCATCAGCGATATCAGCCGCCGCATGTCCGCGCGCTCCAAGCAAACAGCCCGGCAGCAACCCGCGCAGCAAGATCGCAGGGGCCCAAAGGAACAAGGACCACCACCGCCAGGCGGGACCCTCGGAGCCTTGCGTGACTTCTGCGCTATCGCGCTCGGGTCGCTGTACGTCGGCGGCCTGATGTCATATCTGTTGTTCCTCCGTCGCGTGGATGACGCCATCGCGCCGCCGTGGGCAGTCTGGCCGGTCGCCCTGCTCATTGCCGCCGTGTGGCTCGCCGATACCGCAGCGTTCGCCGCCGGCAAGCTTCTCGACGGCCCGAAGCTGTGGCCGCGGGTCAGCCCTGGCAAGACCATCGCGGGCACGATCGGCGGCATCGCCGCGTGCGCCGTCGTTTTCCTTGGTGCCGCCGCTGCCGGCGTTTTCGGCGGTCAGTTCTCGATCGGTCTCGGCCGGGCTGTGTGCCTGGGCGGGCTGATAGGCGCCGCCGGCCTGGGCGGCGACCTCGCCGAGTCCGCCATCAAGCGGTGGGCTGGGGTCAAGGATTCCGGCACCATCGTGCCCGGCCACGGCGGAGTCCTCGACCGGTTCGACAGCCTGCTGTGGGCCGCACCCGTGTTCTTCTACGTCCTCGCAGCGCTTCGTGGAGCACTGTAGCCGCGATTATCCAAGATGAGGTCGAAGTCGCCGCATGCTGCGCGGCCGCTCTCATGAACAGCCGTGCGCAGTCGGCCCCGCGCCACGAGAAGCCAGAGGAGCGGACCGGTTGCGCATATGGATGATGCAAGCCAGGCAATGACCGCCACCGCAATCTCGATTCTTGGTTCGACCGGCTCGATCGGGCGGCAGACACTGGAGGTCGTCGCGGCGTCTTCCGACCGCTTCCGCGTCGTCGCACTGGCAGCCGCGCGTAATGTGGAGGCACTGGCGGAACAAGCGCGCCGGTTCAAACCCGCTCTCGCGGCGGTGCTTGACGAGTCGCGCGCCGAGGAACTGGCTGACCGGCTGCACGGCACCGGCGTCCGCGTTGCGGCAGGCGAAGAGGGCCTGCGTGAGGTAGCGACGCTCCCTGATGCCGCTGTGGTCGTCGGCGCCGTTTCGGGCATCGCCGGCCTCGGCCCGGTGCTGGCGGCGATTGACGCGGGGAAACGTCTCGCCCTCGCCAATAAGGAACCCCTCGTCGCCGCCGGCAGCATCGTCATGTCACAGGTGCGGCGCTCCGGCGCCGAGATCATCCCGGTTGACAGCGAGCACAGCGCGCTCTTTCAGTGCCTGCTGGGCCACCGTCGCGAAGACATCAGGCGGCTCTTTCTCACTGCCTCCGGCGGCGCGCTCCGCGACCTGTCGCTGCAGGAACTCGAGGCCGTGACGCCCGGGCAAGCCCTGGCCCACCCGACGTGGCAGATGGGTCCTAAAGTGACGGTGGATTCCGCGACCCTGATGAACAAGGGGCTTGAGGTCATTGAGGCCCATTGGCTGTTCGAGGTCGCGGTGGAGCGCATCGAGGTCGTGCTGCATCACCAGAGCATCATCCACTCGCTCGTCGAGTTCGCGGACGGCGACACTCTCGCCCAACTCAGCCGGCCCGATATGCGCCTGCCGATTCAGTACGCGCTCGGCTACCCGGAGCGCGTTCCCGCACGGTGGGGCGCGTTGGAGATCGCCGAACTCGACGGCCTGACTTTCGGCCGAGTGGACATGGAACGCTATCCGTGCCTGCGGCTCGCCTATGAGGCCGCGCGACGCGGCGGCACGGCCCCTGCTGCCATGAACGCCGCCGACGAGGTAGCGGTCGAAGCGTTCCTCGCGGGGAGGATCGGCTACCTCGACATCGCACGGTTGATCGAACGGGTCCTTGATCGCCATGCGCCCGGGCCGGCTGATGTCCTGCAACAGGTCGTCGCAGCCGACAGTGAGGCGCGGAAGCTGGCCCAGGCCATTCGCGACGAGTTGGCGAGCCGCTGACCATGCGAGTGGCGCGTGCGCCCAAATGACGTGCTCGGGCACACAAAGGCGCCGGTTAATGGTATAGTCATATGTGTGACCCCCCGGGGTGGGGTGCGCTGTGCGCGGCGCCGGACTGCGTCGCCCGGCAGCGTGTGATGAGTCATCCAGGCCAGGGGCGCACTGATTTTGCGTGCCTCCATGTGACCCCTGGGGGCGAGACGAACACATGATGTTTTCCGGTCCTATGTCGATCGTACTCACCGTCGCTCTCTTTGCCCTTATCATCGTGTTTCACGAGTTCGGGCACTTCGTCGCGGCGAAGCTCGCCCGCATCCCGGTGTACGAGTTCGCTCTCGGCTGGGGGCGGCCGGTCCTGCTTTCATTCAAGTGGCGCGGGACACAGTACTCCTTGCGGCCCATTCCCGTCGGCGGCTACGTCCGCATCGCGGGCATGGAACCCGAGGAGGATGTCCCCGACGGGTTCGACAAGAAGCCCGTGTTCTCGCGGCTGGCGGTTATCGCCTCCGGATCGGGCATGAATTTCGTCCTCGCCATTATCCTGTTCTGGGTCATGGGAGTCGTCTTCGGTACGGTCGTCGGGCATACGACCGAGATCCGCCGCGTCATGCCTGGCACCCCAGCGGCCGCCATTGGGCTTCAGCCCCGCGACGTGCTGATTCACGCCGAGCCGGTCGCCCTTGTCGAGAAGATGCCGGAGGTCATGCCGGTTGCGACGCCGCCGAAGAAGATGAAGCTCGATGATCTGCGCGAGGTCATCAGCGAGCGCCCCGACATGCCCATCAGGCTCGTCACGCAGCGCGGCGACACGTACCTCGCATACCGCATCGTACCGCGTCCCGAGGAGGAAGAGGGCCTCGAAGAGCTGCCCAACGGCAAGACCCGCATCGTGACCCGCACGGTCGGACTGATTGGCGTCGTCTTCGTGCCGATCACGGAGCCGAAAGGCTTCATCGAATCGGTCGCCGACGGCTTCACCGAGGTGTATTTCACCACGAAGACGATGGTCATGGCTCTCGCGTGGATGATTATCGGCAAACTCCCGGCGGCTGTCGGAGGGCCCGTGCGCATCGCCGACATCATGGCGGACGCGCTCGCGGTGGGGTGGGGGCCGTTTCTGCTGTGGTCAGCGCTCATCAGCGTCAACATTGGAGTCATCAACCTGCTGCCGATACCCGCGCTCGACGGTGCCAGGATCGTCTTCATCCTCATCGGTGGCGTTCGGCGGCGGCCTATTGACAAGCGCAAGGAAGCGATCGTGCATTTCGTCGGCTTCGCGCTGCTCCTGCTCTTTCTGGCCTTGGTGACCTTCAAAGACGTCATCGTCCTCATCGAGAAGCGGTTCGGGTGACGGCAATGCGTTCGGCGCGCCGGGTAGAGGTGGGCAGCGTTCCTATGGGCGGCGGCGCCCCCGTGTCGCTCCAGTCCATGACGAAGACCGACACCCGCGACGTCGAAGCGACGCTGGCGCAGATCCGCGAACTGGAGCAGGCGGGCTGCGACCTCGTGCGCGTAGCCATACCGGACGAGGAAGCCGCGCGCGCCTTCGCACGCATCAGGCACGGGACGCAAGTCCCGCTCATCGCCGACATCCACTTCGACCACCGCCTGGCGCTCATCGCCCTCGAAAGCGGAGTGGACAAGCTGCGGCTGAACCCCGGCAATATCCGCAAGCCGGAGCAGGTCCGCGCCGTCGTTCGGGTCGCGCACGAGCGGCGCGTCCCGATCCGCGTCGGCGCCAATCTCGGCTCGCTGCCGCCTGACGTGCGCGCCAAGCACCGGAACGCGCTCCACGAACCACAGGGAGCTGCGCAGGCGCTGTTCGAAGCCGCGATGCAGCACGTACGCATCCTCGAGGATCTGGGCTTCGGCCACATTGTCCTCTCGCTGAAAGCGTTCGACGTGCCGACTGCCATCGGGGCCTACCGTCTGGCAGCGCGGGAAACAGATTACCCGCTCCACCTCGGCGTCACCGAAGCGGGGCCGCCCCCGGCAGGCACGGTGCGCTCGGCGGTGGGCATTGGCGCGCTGCTCGCTGAGGGAATCGGGGACACGATTCGCGTTTCACTGTCGGCGCCTCCGTTGGAGGAGGTCCGAGTCGGCCGCGAGATTCTGCGCGTGCTGGCGCTGCGGCCGGGCGGCGTGACGATTGTGAGCTGTCCGACATGCTCGCGCTGTGGCATGGATGTACAGGCGGCCGCGCATGAAGTGGAGCGGAGTCTGCGCTCCCTGGACGACCGTCTGCGCCGAGAAGCCCGAGAGCTGCGCGTGGCGGTCATGGGATGCGCCGTCAATGGCCCCGGCGAAGCGCGCGATGCCGATGTGGGGATTGCCGCGGATTCCCGCGGGGCCGTGCTGTTCAGCCGCGGTGAAGTCGTCGGCCGTCTTGATCCGGATCAGGCCGTGGCCACGCTCGTCGCGGAGGCTGAGCGTCTAGCTGGCGAACCCGTCCAGCCCTGACCCGCACGCTCCACGGCTCGCCCTCCTACAGAGCGAGGGCGACCAGAAGCGCGACCCCCAGCGCGGCGAGCGGCACCAGCACCGTCACCACGAAGATCTCCTTGTACGCATCCCGGTGTGTCATGCCCATGACGGCGAGCGTCGTGATGACGGCGCCGGAGTGTGGCAGCGAGTCGAGGCCGCCCGAGGCGATGGATGAGATTCGATGGAGCAGTGCCGGATCGACTCCGAGCCGTACGTAATCCGGTCCGAGCGTCTCCATGAAGATCCGCAGGCCCCCTGAAGCCGAGCCGACGAGCCCTGCGATGACGTTGACCGAGAACGCGGCGGAAACGAGCGGAGGAAGCTTAACCCCCATCACGAAATCGCCGAACATAGTGAACGCAGGCACTGCGGCGACTACCGCTCCGAACCCGATCACCGCGCTGGTATTGATGAGCGGCACGGCGGAATTCGCCGCCCCCTGGGCGAGCGTCGCGTTGGGCGCTTTGAGGCGGCGCCAGAATACCACTACCCCGACGACGCAACCCGCCGCAAGGCCGACGTTCACCCATGCCAGCGGCGGCTTGAGGGGCAGCAGCGAGGCGGTCACGATAATGCCGACAACCACCGCGAGCGGCACGAGTGACACGAGCCAATGCGGCATGTCCCGCGGATCCAGGTCGAGGCTGGCGACCTCGTCAGCCGGTCCCGGAACGAAGCCGTCCCCCGTCCGCGCGGCCTTGCGCCCTTGCCACCTGAGGTACGAGTATCCCAGAAAGAACATGACGATTGCCGCCACAATGCCGACTGCGGGAGCAGCGGTAGCGGGGGTTCCGAGGGCTTGCGATGGGATGATGTTCTGGATCGCGGGAGTTCCCGGCAGAGCCGTCATGGTAAACGTACCCGCGCCCAAGGCGAAGGCCCCCGCGAGCAGACGCTTGGGAAGGTTCGCGTGCTTGATCAATGCCAGCCCGAGCGGATACACCGTGAACACGAGGATGAAGACGTTCACCCCACCGTAGCTCAGGATGGCGCACGCGAGAACGCTGATAAGGAGCGCGTTGCCTGCCCCGAGCTTGCGCGACAGCACGTACGCCACTGACGTCGCCGCGCCGCTGTCGCCCATGATCTTACCGAAGATCGCTCCAAACAGGAACAGCAGGAAGAACGCTTGCACGAAGCCGGCCAGGCCCTGCGCGTACGAACCCATGAGCGCGTCGTCAAGCGACAGGCCGTTGGCCAGCGCTACCACGGCCGCACACGCCACGGAGATGATGAGAATGCTCACGCCGCGTAGAGCAAGGTAGATGAGAATCGCCAGAGCCGCTAGCACACCTATCATGCCGAGCATCGCCGCCTCCTTGTCGGATTCGGATAGCCTGGATTGGGGGTGGACACGAAACGCGGTCCGCGGGGACACGAACCCCCAGAAAACGCCACGCACCGTCGCGGGTGTCGGTTCGGCCGCCTCGTGGGCGCGCACCTGCGATGCCAATCGAGGATTGGTGAAGCTTCGCCGTTTCCATGCGATGCCCTGCCGCCTGCCCGACTTTGATTTCGTCAACATGCCGAGAGCAGCGCCCCGCGGGCAGGTCGCCGCGTTGACAGCATCACGTGTGCCCGGATATACTGATTGACAGGGTCCTGGTGGTGCTAGCGATACCCCGAACCGGGAAATCGTGCTCAACGACCTCATCCCACGGGAGTCTCGCGTGCCCCTCACAGCTTCACAGGAGAGGTGGCCGAGTGGACGAAGGCGCTCGACTCGAAATCGAGTATCCCGCTAACCCCGGGATCGTGGGTTCGAATCCCACCCTCTCCGCCAAGGAAGACCATCCGCGAATGCCGCAGGGCCCGTCGCCGAGCGCCTGAACCCCCACGAGCAATCTGTCCGAGCCGCTGCCGCTGCGAGTGGTTTCCGATGCGTGATCCGCCCCGCGCGCGCTGGGACAGGTCGTACGTATCCCATTTATGCCGCAGTTTGTGCAATCCACGACACAGTGTGAACTGCAGCGCACACATCCTGGATTGACTCGGCGTATCCAGTGCGGTAACGTTGGCGGTGGACAAGATACTGGAGGGCCTCCTCTGGACATCACTGTAGGCCACTCGCACGAATCGCAGCACTGAGTTAGCTCCCCAAAGCCGAGCGGAGTGACGCACCGCTCGGTGTCAGCACCCTCCACTGCGGCGCCCGGCCCGCGCACCGGGCGCCGCCCTCTTTTCGGTCTCCAAGGCACCCATCCCGGCAGCGGTCGTCTTGCGCCATGCCGGACGGCCCAACGCGCCGACGCAGTAGTCACACCCGCAGCATGTCGCCCCCGCATGCCTCACCGCACGAGCCCCGTGTCCGAGCCAAGCGAAACAGGGGTTTGCGGAATCATCTGTTTGTGGTATAATGCACGGCGACTCGGATGCGGCTGGCCTCTCGCTGGAGGTTTCTGTGGCCGTTTGCGGCCACAGCAGAGGAGGGAGCGATGGAGAAGCTGACAGAACGCCAGAAAGGCATACTGCGCGCGATCCACGAGATATACCAGGAAACCGGGGCCCCGCCGACGGTACGCGAGCTGGGCCAACGCGTCGGCCTCAGCTCGAGCTGCACCGTCCAGCGGCACCTGGACGCCCTGGAGCGGAAAGGCTACATCCGCCGCAACCGCACCAAGGCGCGATCCGCCGAGATCATCCGCAGCCCGGATCCTACGATGCTCCGGCGACCCAGCGTCAACGTCCCGCTCGTGGGCCAGGTGGCAGCCGGCCGGCCCATCCTCGCGGAGGAGAATATCGAGGAGGTCTATGCCTTCCCGGCTGACCTGGTCAGCGGGCAGGATACGTTCATGCTTCGCGTCAAAGGCGACAGCATGAAGGAGGACGGGCTATTCGACGGCGACCTGGCGGTCGTGGAGAAGCAGTCATCGGCGGACAACGGCGATGTCGTGGTTGCTCTGCTCGACGACGAGGCGACCGTCAAGCGGTTCTATCGGGAAAATGGACGCATCCGCCTGCAGCCCTCCAACTCGACGATGGAGCCGCTTTTCGTCGAACCCGACCGCGTCGCCGTCATCGGCAAGGTGATCCTCGGCCTGCGCCGGTTCTGAGCCCGCTCAGGTCTGGGGTCCAGGCTGGCGATGTGTCGCCGCACCGGGATGCTGGGGCAGGTTCTGGATCGCCCACGCCGAAGACATCTGTGTTGAGGCGAACTAAATGGGGGAGGACCGCGCCGCATTCCGTCTCTTCCGTCCTCTATCAATTGGCTTCTCTGATCCGCCATCCCGTCCGGAGGGGTGTCCGAGTGGTTGAAGGAGGCGGTCTTGAAAACCGCTGACCGAGCAATCGGTCCGGGGGTTCGAATCCCTCCCCCTCCGCCATCCTGACATGAATGTGTCGGAATGGCGGCAATGTCGGAGGCTCTGGCCTGGCCGAGTTCCGTCTTTGGCCGCGGCAGGCGCTGAGTGACTTGGCCGCGATCGCGGGGAATGCGTTTCCCGCGGCCCTTGTTGCGCTCGGACTCTCCTTGCCCTTGGCGGCGCGGCTCGACGAAGTCTACGGCGAGACCGTTTCCGAACCGCTGGAGCTCATATCGTGAGCCCTGTTAGGAACGCGGCGCCGACACCGTGACATCGAAATGACTCGGTGGCTGACGTGTCACTCCGGCCGCGGGACGCGCGCGACGCGCCGGGCATCGCCGCTGTCAGGCTGGAACGCCCAGGTCTCCCACGCCCGAGGCGTGAGCACGGTGATCGCGATCGCGCTGCCGGTCGGGTACCACGCCGGCATGCCCAGAATCCGACCCTCCGGGAGCTTGCCGTACAGCGGCACTTCCTGAGGCGCAGTCCCCTCCGCAATCGCTGCCTCGACATCCGCGGCGTAGAAATGACCGTTCATCATGTAAGCGAGCCGCTTGCCGTCGGGCGAGAACGCCGGGGCAGTGTATTCGAACGCCTTGGCGAATTCGAGCGGCATATGGTGGACGGTCTTACGAACTGCACCGTCCGGGCTCACGAGGATCACGTTCAACCCGACCGCCGCGTCCACGGGCCGCGAGTGCCCAGGCACTTCGCGTACAGCGCGCTGCATTTCCAGGACCGCGATCCAGCGGCCTGTGGAATCCCAGGCGGGCGCCATGAGCAATGAGTACTTGGCATCGTCCTCGACGTCGCGCATTATGGTCTTGGCCTCGCCGCCAGCAACAGGAACCACGACCAGAGCGTGCACTTCGCGCGACTGCTCGTCCTTCTGCCAGCCGGCGAGGGCAAGCTGCTTGCCGTCCGGACTCCATGCGCCCCCTTGGAATGAGAGCACTCCGAGACCAATCGGGCTCACGGATGCATTCCCCACAGCCACGACCGACGCGCGATAGCCCTGGTACGTGCCTGCCACGCCGGGGAAGGTCACATCCCCTGACATGGCGGCGAGGATGCGCGAGCCGTCGGGCGACCAGCTGGACAACCAGGCGACGTCAGACTCAAACTCCACTCGTCGGACATCGCCGTTCCCCCGGGCATCGGCGAGCCACAGCTCTTTCCCCTGTTGTCCATCCTGCTCCGAGCTGCGGAGGAAGGCAATGACCTCTCCGTTCGGCGACCACAATGGCGCTCGGCCGTCCGCCACGCGCACCGGCTCGCTTTCCTCTTCGCCCAACCGCGCCACGTAAACGGCATCATCGTAGATGTATCGCAACTGACCGAGCGTCCCATCGAGTTCCTCAACCTCGGCGCTGCGGCTCGTGGCGAACGCGATGCGACTGCCGTCCGGCGACCACGACGGCGTGTCCCAGGCGCAGCCGGCGTGGTGCGCGGCCGCCGCGAGCAAGAGCATAGTCCCAAACACATACGGCATGCGACAACATCGAATCATAAGCCTCACGCTGCTCCTTTCACTGAAGGGCCCTTGATTCGGCGACCGCGCGCCCTGTCCCTCTCGGAATGCCCGGTGCTTCCGGTCAACTCCGCGCAGGAAGCGCAAGGGAATGCCGGCCACGGCGTGAAAATAGCTGTCGGGGGGCGCGGGGAGGTGGGAGCGATGTTCCAAGCGATGAGAACCGCCGCAATGATCTGTGCAGTCGCGATCGGAGGAAGCGTGATGACGACGCAAGGGTACGGCTATGACCGGCCGGCAGGCAGCGTGCACGGCAGCCGGTCGCCGGTGGTGGCGCTCAACGGCATTGTCGCCACAAGCCAGCCATTGGCGGCACAGGTCGGGCTGGACATCCTGAAGGCCGGTGGCAACGCAATTGATGCCGCCGTCGCCGTTGACGCGACGCTGGGCGTCGTGGAGCCATCCAACTGCGGCATCGGCGGCGATCTGTTCGCAATCATTTGGGACGCAAAGACACAGAAGCTCTACGGGCTGAATGCCTCTGGTCGGTCGCCCTACGCGATGAACGCCGATGTGCTCAAGGAGCGCGGCCTGGATGCCATCCCCGCGCATGGGGCGCTCGGCTGGTCGGTGCCCGGATGCGTGGACGGGTGGGATCAACTGCTTAGACGCTTCGGCACGAAGAGCCTGGGCGAGCTACTCGCGCCGGCGATCCGTTACGCCGAGGCAGGATTCCCCGTCAGCGAGATCATCTCCGGCGACTGGGTGGAGGACGAGGCGATGATCCGCGAGCGGGCGAGCATGGCTGCGACATATCTGGTGGACGGACATGCGCCGCGAATGGGGGAGGTGTTCAGCAATCCGGCGCTTGCCGCGACCTATCGGTTGCTCGCCGACGGCGGCCGCGACGCGTTCTATCGCGGCGAGATCGCGCGGCGCATCGTCGCATACTCCGAGAAGATGGGCGGGCTCTTCACCATGCGCGATTTCGAGGATCACGCCTCGACGTGGGTTGACCCGGCAAGCACGACGTATCGCGGGTACACCGTCTGGGAGATCCCGCCAAACGGCCAGGGGATTGCGGTGCTGGAAATGCTCAATATCCTCGAGGGCTTTGACGTCGCGTCTCTGGGGCACAACTCCGCGGAGTACCTGCACTTGCTCATCGAGGCGAAGAAACTGGCGTTTGCGGACCGGGCGCGATACTACGCCGATCCCGAGATGGCGGAGGTCCCGATCGCCCAGCTCGTCGGCAAGGAATATGGCGAGCGGCAAAGAGCGCGCATTGATCCGAATCGCGCCGCGCTCGTCGTGCCGCCGGGGGACCCGTATGTCGTGGCTTCGGGGGACACCGTGTACCTGACGGTGGTGGACAAGGATCGCAACTGCGTGTCCCTGATCCAGAGCATCTTCTGGGGCTGGGGCTCGGCGGAGGTGCCGGACAACATGGGCTTCGCGCTCCAGAATCGCGGCATGTCCTTCTCCATGGATCCCGAGCACCCGAATTTCGTGCAGCCGCATAAGCGGCCGTTCCACACCATCATCCCCGCCTTCGTGACCAAGGACGGCAAACCGTTCTTCTCCTTCGGCGTCATGGGCGGCGATATGCAGCCGCAGGGGCACATGCAGGTCTTGTGCAACCTCATAGACCACGGCATGAACGTACAGGAGGCGGGCGACGCCGCGCGCTTTCGCCATTCGGGTTCGGCACAGCCCACCGGAGGCGACATGACCACGGGTGGCCAGGTCACCGTCGAATCCGGAGTGCCGGCCGCGGTGTGCGAGGCGCTGAAGGAAAAGGGGCACAACGTCAGTGTCAAAGCGGGCGGCTACGGGGGCTATCAGGGGATACTGGTTGATCCCGAGACGGGCGTATTGCACGGCGCCACCGAGGCGCGCAAGGACGGCTGCGCCGTCGGGTACTGATGAGGACGTTTTGACGCCCCTGACGCGGCATTGCGTATGGGCCTAATCCTCGCCATTGACCAGGGCACCACAGGGACGACCGCCGTCGTCGTGGGCGATGACGGCGCGGTGCGCGGCACCGGTTACGCGCCCGTGGTGCTGAGCTATCCTCGCCCAGGCTGGGTCGAGCAAGACGCGGAGGCGATATGGGATTCCGTCGCGGCCCCGGTGCAGAGCGCGCTCGACGGCGCCCGCGCGAAAGGCCCCGACCTCGCCGGCGTTGGAATCACAAACCAGCGCGAGACAGTCGTCCTTTGGGAGCGCGCAACCGGTCGCCCGGTCCTTCCCGCCATCGTGTGGCAGTGCCGCCGCACGACGGATATCTGCCGGCGTCTTCGGGCCGAAGGCCATGAGCCGCGCATCGCAGAGAAGACCGGCCTCGTTCTCGACCCATACTTCAGCGCCACGAAAATCCAGTGGGCGCTGGAGGCGCACCCGGAACTGCGGGCTCGATCTGCACGCGGAGAGATCCGCGCGGGCACGGTTGACTCGTGGCTGATCTGGAAGCTCTCCGGCGGATCGGCACACGTGACCGACGCGAGCAATGCCTCGCGCACGATGCTCCTCGACATCGGCAAGGCTGAGTGGGACGATCAACTTCTCGCGACGTTCGGCGTGCCGCACGAGATATTGCCCCAGGTCGTCGCGTCGAGCGGCGTCATTGCCGAGACGGCAGACACGGATGTGCTGCCGGCCGGCATTCCCATCGCCGGTATCGCGGGCGACCAGCAGGCGGCGCTGTTCGGCCAGGGGTGCTTCAGTCGTGGACTGGCCAAGAACACCTATGGTACGGGCTGCTTCCTGCTCTTGAACGCCGGCCAGTCGCGGCCACCCGGTGTGCCCGGGATCCTGACCACGATTGCGTGGCTCGTGCGCGACCAGCCGACCTATGCCTACGAAGGCAGCGTGTTCATCGCGGGGGCGCTGCTCCAGTGGCTGCGCGACGAGATGGGCATCATCTCCGACGCGGCGGAGAGCGATGCGCTGGCTCGTTCGGTTCCCGACACGGCCGGTACGTATATCGTCCCGGCGTTCGTCGGCCTGGGCGCGCCCTATTGGGAGCCGGCGGCGCGCGGCACCATAGTGGGCCTCACGCGAGGTACCTCGCGCGCGCACATCGCCCGCGCCGCGCTGGAGGCGATAGCTTACGAGGTGCGTGACCTCGTCGAAGCCATGACTGCCGCCCCGGAGATGCGCCTCGCCGAGCTACGCGCGGACGGCGGGGCGGCGGCAAACGACTTCCTGCTGCAATTCCAAGCCGATATCACGGATGTGCCCGTACAACGTGCGGCAACACTTGAGGCGACATCGCTCGGCGCAGCCTATCTGGCGGGCCTGGGCGTCGGTGTGTGGCAGTCGCTTGAGGCGCTGAGCGGCCTGTCGCGGCCAGCGCGCCGGTTCGAGCCGGCGATGGATGCGGCGCAGCGCGGAGGGCTGGTGGCCGGGTGGCGGCGCGCGGTGCGCACGGCGCTGGCATGGGCGCAAGCGGAGCCGGCCCGGGGGGAAGCGATGTCCTCACCGCCTTGATTCGACGCTCGTCCGCCAGGCTTCGGGGAGGAAGCGCTCGAAGCCTGCTCGCGGAGCCCTGGCAGCATAGTCGAAACGCGCCCAGCCGGCCGCCCAAGCAAGCGCCTGGGGTATTTACAAACGAGCGGAAATTTGCTATAGTTCGCGCCGGTGGCAAGCAAGCCGCCAGGCAGAAGGCAGTTGAATGCAGGCGCAGTTGGTCAGCCCCGCTGGCCTCCGGCTTGTGGTTCACGCCCTCGGAAAGGAGGCCAGTAGACATGGCCACGGGTAAGGTCAAGTGGTTCAATGATGCCAAGGGCTTTGGCTTCATTGAGACCGCGGACGGCGACGTGTTCGTCCACCACAGCGTGATCGAATCCGACGGCTTCCGCTCTCTTCAGGAGGGCCAGGAGGTAGAGGTCGAGATCGGTCAAGGCCCCAAGGGACTCAAGGCCCTGAAAGTGCGTCCGCTCTAATCCTCGACTAGGCAAGCTGTGGGACCAGGCCCCGGAGAGCAAGCGTACTCCGGGGCCTACTTGTTTCCAGGGCGCGCCGACCCAGGGCGCGCCGCGGATTCTCCGGTCCGGTGCGGAGCGACGCGATGGGCGAAAGCCGCACGTCCAGCCCGGCGATATGGTCGGGTCAGAGAAAGGAGCCGCTATGAAGACCGTTTTCGAGTCCGCTCGTGAGACTCCCGTGCGCCACGAGTCGCAGGCCCTCGTCGCAGGAGGCGGTCTCACGGGTGTCTGTGCGGCAATCGCCGCGGCTCGCGCCGGGGCGCGCACTTTGCTGGTGGAACACAGCCATATGCTCGGCGGCGTCGCGACGGCGGGCCTCATGGCCTCCTTCAACAATCGTTTCATCGCCGCCGATGGAACGCAGGTCGTGTGCGGGATCCCGGGCGAGATCGTTGACCGGTTGGTCGAGCTGCGCGGCGCGCGTCCCGATTGGCGTCGTCCCGATCTGCCCCATCTCCCGTTCGACCCTGAGCTGCTTCAGGTCGTACTCATCAGGCTGCTGCGCGATGCCAGCGTGCACGTCCTGCTCGGCACGACTGTCGCCGCCGCTCGCGACGAGAACGGCGTCGTCGCTGTCATACTGGAAGGCAAGGCGGGGCGGGAAGCGGCCCTGGCGGACGTTGTCGTGGACGCCACCGGCGAGGCCGTGATTGCGGCGCACCTCGGCGCGGACTGCGGGGAAACGCCTCCGGCGAGCGCCAGTCTTGAGTTTCGGATGGCGGGCGTTGATCTGCCTGCCTTCTTCGAGCACTTCCGCCAGCATCCCGAGGACTTCGCCGAGGACTACGACCTCGCCACGGAGTTCGAGGAGTTCGCGCGCAACTGGTCGGAGTTGGGGGTCTTCCACCTGCCCCACGGCGGCGGCGTCCGCATGCGTCCCATCCAGGACGCTATTGCTCGCCGCGAATACTGGAAGGAGCGCGGGCTGGCACACGGACTGGACGCATTCGGGTTTTACGCCACCGCGGACACGGATACTGTTATCGTCAACAGCAACTTCTACACTCTCGACAGCCTGGATCCGAGCGACCTGTCGAACGCGATCCAAGACGCGCGCGAGCGCTGCATTGAGACTGCGGACCTGTTGAAGCGCGTGATGCCGGGGTTCGAGCAGGCCTATGTGGTTGCCACCGCGCCCGAGCTGGGGGTACGTATCAGCCGCCGTATCCGGGGCCGCGCGACTCTGACACGCGAGCAACTGCAAAGGGGCGACACGTTCGAAGATGTGGTCGCTGTGCAGCCCCGGCTGCACAGCATCGCACACGGCGAGCGCCGCGTGGACGGCACCTCCGAGCTGCCTTACGGCATCATGCTGCCGCGCGACGTGGCGAGAATCCTGGTTGCAAGCGGGAAGACGGTGTCCACAGAGCCGCGGGGGGTGGTGCGGGCAATGGTCAGTTGCATGGCTCTCGGGCAAGCGGCGGGCGCCGCGGCGGCGCTGGCCGGTGCGGCCGGTGCTTCGCCGTCAAACGTGCCTATCCGGCGCATTCAGCAAGAGCTTCTCGACCAGGGCGCGTATCTGGGGCCCGAGGATCGCCTGGCGGAGTTGGGCTTGAAGTAGCCGCGGACCGGTTCGCATAACTGCGTGCCGAGGGGCGCCGGCTGCGAACAGGCTCCTGAATCACAGATAGTCCGCGACGCGCTTGACCTGCCGATCCCGGCTTGCGTCAATGGCGGCGAATAGCATCGCCGCGCTCCTAATGTTGTCGCGCAGCGACGTCTCGGGCTCCGGCCCGCCATCCAGCCAATCGAGGAAGTCGCGGATGATCGTATGGTGGCCCGACGGGTCGGCGGGAACCGACGGCACCTCCTCGACCTGTTCTCCGTCGCGAATAACGCGCACCACGCTGTCGGCATCCAGTACGACCGCACCGTTCTCGCATTCCGCGCGGTAGTACTCCTGGTGCCACGAGTTACTGACGCCTGCCTCTGAGCAGTTACCCTCATAGCATGCCCTGGCGCCATTGCTCATGTCCATGACGTAGAGCCCGGTCGAATTGCCCTTGAAGCTGCTCCACTCCGGGTTCCAGCCGATGCCGGCGATTGTCTCGCAGTCGGCGCCGCTCAGGTTGCGCATCATGTCGAGGTGGTGCACGCCGCCCTCGACGAGCAGCGCGTCGGCTATCTCGTGTCGGAAAGCCGCGCCCCAGGAGCCGTACTCCCGGTAGTCGGCGGCGAAGCGCGCCATGAGGTAGTTGAGCCGGCCCAGGCCGCGGTCGCGCAGTGCATGGCGAAAAGTGAGCATGCGCTGTGTGAACCGGTAGTTCTGCGTCACCGCCATCTTCAGGCCGCTCTCCGCGACGGCCTGGTATATCTCGCGCGTTACCTCGAGCGTGTCTGAGATCGGCTTCTCCGACAGAATGTGGATGCCGTGCTCGACTGCCAGCATCACCGCGTCGCGGTGCACCGCCGGGGGTATGACGACGGCGCAGAAATCGGCATCCACCCGGCCGAATGCATGCCGCATGTCCGTGAATCGCTGATCGGCCGCGAGGCCAAGCGCGTCACCCGACTCGCGCAGCGCCCGTTCGTTGATATCCACCAACGCCGCGACTTCCACGCGGTCCTCGAGGAACGGTTGAATGAAGTTGTTGATCCACGAGCGGGCGAAGCCGCCCGCACCCACCATCAGCAATCGCCTTTTCATCCCGGGTTCTCTCCTCTACTCACTGCGGGCTTGCGCGGGAGTGCGGCGCACGCGATGGTCGCCTGATGTCCCGGAGGAAGTATCGCACGCCGATGGCGGACTGGGCTCAGGCCACCGCGCCTTCCGCTGCCGACACCCGCAGCCTGCGGTACGCGCCTGCGGCTTCGAAGATCACCACGCCGGCGAGAACGAGCAGGACGACGCACGCGATTGCGAGGGTCCACTGTACTCCGCTCGGGCCGAAGAAGAACCCATAGGCCTGATACGCAAGCGCCGAGACCGTAATGCAAGTCATAACCATCGCCGGCACGAGCGTGTAGCCCGCAGGCTTGCGAATCCCTACGAGGTACGCCGAAATCACGAGCAGCGCGAGCGCCGCGATGAGCTGGTTCGCCGCGCCGAAGACTGGCCAGATCACCTGCCACTTGTTGCTGTAGCCCAGCCAAAGGGCCGGCCCCACCGTGACCAGAGTCGCACCGACGCGGCCGCCCACCTGTGGCACGTACTCGCCGATGGATTCTCTAATGATGAAGCGCGCGAGCCGCGTCGCCGTGTCGAGTGTAGTCAGGATGAACGTCTTGAGCATAATCATGCCGAACAACGTCGCCGCCGTCGCGGTAATGATGGGCAGGGACGCCACCAACGTGCCGTAGCCCTGTCCGAAGGCCACCATCCAGCCCTTGTCGCGCACGACGTCCTGCAGCACCGGCTGTCCCGGCAGCGCCGTTCCCTGCCACGCGAGACCTGCGCTGACGGATATGAGCGCCACGATGGCAAGCACCCCTTCGACGATCATCGCCCCATAGCCGATGCGTTTGCCATCGCGCTCGCGGTTGAGCTGTTTCGACGTCGTGCCGCCGGCGACGAGCGAATGAAAACCGGAGATCGCGCCGCAGGCGACGATGACGAAGAGCATCGGGAACAGCGCGTCGCCTCCGGCGCTGAACTGAGTGTAAGCCGGAGCGCTGATTGTGCGTCCGCCCACCATGATGCCGCCGATGCCGAGCGCGAGGCCAATGTAGAGCTTGTAGACGCAGATGTAGTCGCGCGGCTGAAGCAGAAGCCACACCGGGAGCACGGAAGCGAGCGCGCCGTAGGCTATGAGAATGCCGAACCACACCATGAGCGCGGTTTGCTCCGACAGCGAGGCGGGCAGCGAGATCGGGTGGAGGTAGCCGATGTAGATGGCGATGAAGTTGGCGCCAACCGCGAACAGCGTCGCCACCGCCAGGTTGACGCCGAACCTGCGGCTGACCCACCCGAAGAGCATGGCGATGAATATCAGCGAGAAGCTCGGTATAACCATCTGCGGCGCGGCGATGAGAGTGCGTGCGCCCGAGATGCCGAACACGGCGATGATGAGCACCAGCGCGGCCCACAGGAAGGCGGAGAAGATGAGGCTGGCGCGAGTGCCCATCGTGCGCTCCGCGACCTCCGCAACCGACGCCCCGCGGTTGCGCACCGACATCATCAGGCTCAGGTAGTCGTGCACCGCGCCCATGAAAACACAGCCGACGACGATCCAACCGGCTACCGCCATCCAACCGAATTGCACCACCGCCAGCACGGGACCGATGATAGGCCCGGCACCCGCGATCGAGGCGAAGTGATGCCCGAATAGCATGGCCGGCCTGCATGGAACGAAATCAACGCCGTCATTGACGTCGTGCGCCGGTGTCGCCGTATCACTGGGTTCAACGATGCGCCGTTCTAGGAAGCTTCCGTAGAAGCGGTAGCCGAGGTACAGGAAGACAATGGACAGGCCACACAAAAGGGGCGCGCTCATGGCACTCTCCGGGTAAACGTGACGCGATAGGCCAAGGCCTGCGCCAGTTTAGCAAGCCGTCGCTCGATGGTCAAGCGCGGTGTGCACGGGGCGTGACCTCAGAACCCCAGGATTGCGGGGAGAGAACTCCTCTCCTTTAAGGGAGAGGAATAAGGTGCGGGTGACAGGATATTGCCGCACACGAAAAGCGTCCGCAAGGTGCGCGCGAGCGCGCGCAGAACATAGGCGCCGTGAGCGAGTTGACCCCTATCGAGTGGCATGACGACCATGTGAGCATCCTGGATCAGACGCGCCTGCCTGGGCAAGTGGCCCACCTCGAGGCCCGTCAGCCGCAGGACGTCGCCGACGCCATATGCAGCATGAGCATTCGCGGCGCGCCCGCCCTGGGCGTGGCAGCATCCTTTGCCGCCGCGCTGGCCGCGGTTAACGCGCGCTCTCTTGACCTGGAACGGGCCCGCGCGAACGTGGATCAAGCGATCGCCTTGATCCGCTCGACCAGGCCCACGGCGCGCAACTTGTTCTGGGCGTTGGAACGAATGCAGGCGTGTGCCGCCTCGGCGCGCGATGCGAACGAACTGGCGGAGTCGCTTGTCCGCGAGGCACTTGCCGTTCAGCAGGAGGACCTGGAATCATGCCGGAGCATTGGCGACTTCGGGGCGCGGCTGGTGCCGGAGGGCGCGACGATCCTGACGCACTGCAATGCGGGCGCTCTCGCGACTGCCGGCTACGGGACCGCCCTCGGCGTTATCCGCTCGGCCCACCGCGCGGGGAAGAACATCCGCGTCCTGGTTGACGAGACCCGCCCGCTGCTCCAGGGCGCCCGGCTCACGGCGTGGGAACTCGTCGGCGAGGGCATTCCCGCGACCGTTATCGCTGACTCGGCGGCCGGCTGGTGCATGCAGCAGGGCATGGTGAATCTCGTCGTCGTCGGCGCGGATCGCATCGCGGCCAACGGGGATGCCGCCAATAAGATAGGCACCTATGCCCTGGCCGTTTTGGCGTGCCAGCACGGCATCCCGTTCTACATAGCCGCGCCGATGTCAACCGTTGACCTCACGCTTGCCGGCGGCCAGGACATACCGATCGAAGAACGGGCGGCCGAGGAGGTGAGCACAATCGCCGGCACGCGCGTCACGCCGGAGGGCGCGGCGATCTTCAACCCGGCATTCGATGTCACTCCTCACGGGCTGATTACCGCCATCATCACCGACAGAGGGGTGTGCGATCACCCCTTGTCCGAATCGCTTGCGAAATTGGCGTCGTAGGCGATCCCGCCAAGCGGCGGGCAGTGACGCACAATGGTCCGGCCCGCCGCTTGACACCATCGCGACTGCTGCTTAACATAGGCGCGAGCGGTTTCCAGCCATCGCCATACTCGGAGCGTAGAAATGGCCAGACAAGCACTCGCAGCAATCGCCGCAGTCCTGATCGCGCTCACCGCCGCCCCCTCGCGATCGGGCATCCTCGACCCGATCTCGCGACCTCGACTCGTAGGCAGCGAGGCGCTGAACCACCTCGTGGTTGATCTGCCGCGATTCCCGTACGGTCCCGGCGACGGCATCGTCGGTTGGGGCATCAGACGCACGTGCGGCACGACGTGGTCGCGCGTCCCGCGCTACGTCGCGTTCCTGGAACAGCGCGGAAAGCTCGATGGCGCGTGGCGCCCGCAGTGGGACCGCACGGCGCTGCTCACGGTCGGGGGACGGATGTATCCCAACTCATTCTCTGCTGCCGGTACCGGACGATACGGCGAGGCCACCAACCAGATCACCTTTGCCTACAGCGGTTGGACGACGATCGAGCAGCAGCAGCTCGCCGCGTACGTCAGCGCCGCCTATCCAACCATCAGATCCATCTACGGCCCTCCTGCCTCGAACATCACCGTCACTATCGTCCGCGACGGTCAGCTGCAGAACATCCTCGGCGGCGTGTACGTCCCTGCCACTAACGAAATCCGTCTGCCGCCGATGCAGGATCTCTCTCGCGACACCTACGTCCTTGCGTCGCTCATCGTCCGCGCCTTTCACGACGACCTGTATGTCGCACATGACGTGTGGGAGACGGGCTTCGCGCGCGCGGTCGCCCTGGTTGCGCATCTCCAGGTGGATACCAACTTCGATCTCTCCGGCGAGCCGTTCTACCTCATGCCGTTCTACGAGTTGCTCAATCAGCGTCCGCTGGCGAGTCCGACGGTTTTCCCACCCTCGGGCTATACCGGCATGACGTTCTGGCGCGTCGGCATGGCTCAAGCCGCCTGGCTCAAGGTGTACGCCGAGAATCCCAACTTTTTCCGCGACTTCAACGCCGCCTACTACGCGGAGTACAATCCCGGCGCGACGCCGCCGCTGTCGCAGAACGTCCAACGCTTACGCCAGATCGCGGCACAGGCAGCGCCTCAGGTCGAAGGGATGTTATTCGAGTACTGGTTCGCCAGGCAATTCGTTCTCGACACCGACGGCTGGCAGGGCGAGAAACTCTACCTCGTCGCCCTGCCCCAGAATGACAACATCACCGTCTTCCTCGAAGCCGACTACTACCGCACGACAAGCGCGGGAGACGAGCAGCCCCTGGCGGGCACCGGCAGCTTCCAGTACATCGGCTGGGACGGCAAGCTGTACGTCCCTGAAGCGGGCAACAACATTACGATACAGAACGGCCAGGGCTTCCTGGCGCCCAGCTTCTATAACATCGGCGGCGCGCAGCGTATCACGGTCGAACTCGCGGCGGTCGCACAGGTCGTCGAGTCATGGTTTCCGTACGGCGTCGTCACCCCGAACGGCGGGCATAACGAGTACTTCGGTGTCATCGTTGACGCCAACGGCGGGACGGTGAGCGTGATGCCGCCCGGTATACCGACCCCGTCCGCCAATGTCATCCGGGGCGTGTTCTCCGTGAACCAGCCGGAGGCTCTAGACTTCCTCGCGCCAACCGCGGTGGAATACCAGCCGCCCGTCGGACCGGCGAATCTGCGCCTGGCCAACACTGGTTTTCTGTTCTACGTCTTTGTGCTGCGCGCACACCCCCCGCAGTTGGGCATTGCTCAGCGGACGTTCCCCGCGGGATTGTCCATGGCAGCGCTGCCCGCAAGCCCGGACGAGTCAGATGCGGCGGAGCTTCTCGGCCTCCCGGCCGGTCAGACGCTGCTCTCGCGGTGGTCGCCCACGCTGGCCGGCGGCTATCGCTATGTCTTCTATCCCGACACGCCGCCCATCGAGCCAGGCCTCGGCTACTGGCTGAAGCTCAGCGCGCCGCGCACGGTGACCACACACGGCATGCTGCCGTCCGGCGAGTGCCGCTTGCATCTCCGCCAGGGCTGGCATCAGATCGCCAACCCGTTCAGCGCTGCAGCGCCCCTGACGGCGGTTAAGGTCAAGTTCGCAAACACCGCTCCGGTCACCCTTGCGCAGGCTCAGGGCAGCGGGATCGTCAGCAGCATCTTCCGCTATGCCGGCGGCTCGTACGTCGTGCCGCAAGAGCTTCCGCCCTACGAAGGCCTGTGGATTTACGTTTTCCCGAAGCAGGGATGCTATCTGATTATCTCGGAACCGTGAGGACGACAATGAGACGACGCTTCTCAGTGCAATATGCAGGGCTTGCCGCGTGCCTGTGCGCCGCCGTCGTCGTGGCGGGATGCGGCGGAGGAGGGGGGCAGGCCGAGCCGTTCACGTTGGCCGGCACGGTGACCAGCGAGTCCGGCCCCGCCATCGCGGGAGCCGTGGTGACCGCCACCGTGTCGGGACAGTCGCAGCCGGTGGGGGCAACGACCACCACCAGCACCGGGGTCTACGGTCTTGTACTTCCCCCGGCAACCTACGTCGTGGAAGCGAGCGCCGCCGGGTTTGTCGCCCAACAGCAGATCGTAACGATCACCGCGAGTCAGCCCAGACTCTCGGTCGACTTCAGCCTGAGCCCAGTCAGCGAACCGCCACCGACGCCGGCGACTGTCGCAGGCCGAGTCACCAACGCGGTCACGTCGGCGCCTATCTCGGGCGCCACGGTGACGGCGACGCTTCAAGGCCAGACGACACCGCTTGAGACGACCACCACTAATGCCGACGGGGAATACGGCTTCATACTCGGCGATGGCAGTTACGTAATCCGCGTCACTGCGGCTGGTTTCGTGTCGGCGCAGCGGACCGTCACGGTGACCCTGCCGGTGGCGAACCTAGGCGTTGATTTCGCCCTCACTCCGTCGTAGGCGACATGGCACGGTGTTCGCGCTGTGGCAAAGACAGCCGACTCATCGCCGAAGCGCTTGGCTTCTGCTGCGCTTGCCTGCGTGATGATTTCGAGGACGCCCGCGCGCACGTAGAAGCCACTCGCAGCCGCATCCGCGCGGAGTTCGACCTTCCGACGCGCGCACCTGCAACTCCCGGCGGAGTCGCCTGTTCCCTCTGCGTCCACCAGTGCTCGATGGCACCGGGCGAGGTGTCTTTCTGCGGCCTGCGCCGAGCCGATGACGAGGGACACCTGCACGGCCCGTCAGCCGGCCAAGGGCATTTCGACTGGTATCACGACCCGCTGCCGACGAACTGTGTCGCCGATTGGGTCTGCCCGGGCGGCACGGGCACCGGCTATCCCGAGTTCGCGTACTCGCCGGGGCCGGAGCGCGGCTACAAGAACCTCGCGGTGTTCTATCGCGCCTGTGGTTTCGACTGCCTGTTCTGTCAGAACTGGCACTTCCGCCAGGACGCCGGGCGCGCGCGACCGGCGCAGGAGTTGGCCGATGCGGTTGACTCGCGGACCTCGTGCATCTGCTACTTCGGCGGCGATCCAGGGGCACAGCTTCCACATGCGCTGCGCGCATCGCGACTGGCGCGTGACAAGGCATCGGGCAGGATCCTGCGCATCTGCTGGGAGACAAATGGGTCCATGAATCCGGCGCTTGCGGATGAGATGATGTCGCTTGCGCTGGCATCCGGCGGCTGCGTCAAGTTCGATCTCAAGGCCTGGGACGAGGGCCTGCACGTCGCGCTGACCGGTGTCACGAATCGGCGGACCCTGGAGAACTTCGAGCGCCTCGCAGCGCGGATCGCCGAGAGGCCGGAGCCGCCGCCGCTGGTGGCGAGCACGCTATTGGTGCCCGGCTATGTGGACGAGCGCGAGGTCGCGGGCATAGCCAGATTCATCTCCCGGCTCAATTCCGACATTCCGTACGCGCTCCTTGGCTTTCACCCCGACTTCTACATGCACGACCTGCCGCCGACATCGCGCCGTCACGCTGAATCATGCGTACGCGCGGCGCAAGACGCGGGGCTCAAGCGGGTGCGGATCGGGAACGTGCACGTGCTCGGCGCGGATTACTAGCGTCGGCATGCGCCTGAGGGGGGCGCCTGATGTCATTCCCAGTGAAGCGGCGAGCAAAAGCGAGCTGCAAAGCGAAGAATCCCGGCACCGCCAGAGATCACCTTCGCTGCCACACCGAGTTGCGCGGCGACCTCAGCGCTTCGGCGCTGCGTTCCGCGGTTGGACGCTGCCCAGACGCTATTTCCCCCACTTCGGCATCGGCGACAGCGCGTCCGGCTTCGGCGCCCGGGCACGGATCAGCAGCGCCTCGAGCATGCCGCGCGCCTGGTCGGGATGCTCGGTCGCCCAGATGATCTTCTCGTGGTCGAGCGCGTTGACGCGGTCATTCATCGCGCGCAGGGCGTCCACGCAGTTGATCAGCGCGCGATCCACGGGCATGCGCTCGGGGTTGATGTCAATGCCGAAGTAGCCCCGGTAGCCGTGCATCTTGAGGACGTACAGCGCCGCCTCGGCCTGCTCCGGCGCGATCACGCCGACATTGAGGTCCTGGTCGTAGTTCCCCAGCGGCTGGCTGTTCCAGTGCGTGTGCATGAGCTTGCCGTACTCGCAGGCGAGGCTAAATGCGTACGGAAGATCCTCATACCCCATAAGCACATGCCCGACCTCGGGGTTGAGGCCGACCATCGCGTGACCGTCGTCGAGCGGGCGGCGGTTGTCCTTGGTCTTGAGCATCCCCTCGACTTTTTGCGCCATGAGGACGCCTTCGGGCGTCGTGCCGTACAGTATCCGCCCGCGCGGCTCGTAAGGCTTCGGCTCCTCGGCGACGCGCACGCCCGGGACCGCATCCATCGCTTCCGCCAAGCCCTCGGCAAAGCGATCGCGCGCGGCGATAAGGTCCATGCCGAACGGATTCTCGTAGCCGTCAATCCCGGGCCACACGATGGCGAAGTCGGTGCCGAGTTCGCGGTTCAACTCGAAGGCTTCCTTGGCGCGGTTGATCGCGGCCTGGCGCGCCTTCGGTATCGGCGATGACAGCGCCCCAAACTCGAACTGCGACTCGAAGAACAGGTTGGGGACAACGGTGATGAGCCGGATGCCCATCGCGCGCTCGAAGTCGGCGAACAGGTGCAGGTTGTCGTGGTTGACCTCGTTGGGGTAGTGCGCTTCCAGTCCCGCGAGGCCGTACTTCTTCAGCTCTGCAGCCTTGTCCAGGATCTGCTCCATGGACATCGGCGGGACATAACGATCGTGGAATCGCCCGCCACCAGGGGCGAAGAACCAGACCCCCGCGCTGAACTTGAACTCCAGTTCGAACGACTTGAGGTGCTTAACCAACTCTTCGCCACTTCGCCGCTTCGCCTGCTCGCGCAAATCCATCAGGGCCATGGCACTCCTCCTGAGCCTTCCGGTCGTGCTTGCTGCTGCGCGGAATGCCTCAACCGATCGCGCCGACGTCCCCATGGCGCGACGCGGAATTCTTCAACGGAAATTGCCGCGTGTCCTGCACAAGTCATCGCGCAAGTGATGCGCCGGATGCCAGGTAAACCGACGCGCGCCGCGAACCGTAGTCTTCGTGGGGCCGGCCAAGCCGTCGTTGCTGGGAACAGCCGAGATGACATCCCGCTGGTACCTGCTGGTTGTCGTGCTCTTGCCGGCGGCCCTCGCCGGATGCGCGTCGCCGCGGCAGAATCTCGCTGCCGTGGGCGAATCGTGCATCGCTTGGTTCGCCAGCAAGGAATTGCGCTGGATGAAGGTCGCCGGCACGACACCCCGCGAAGTCCGCTCCTGTCCGCTTCCCGAGCCGGTCCTGGACTGTGCGCCCGCGACGCTCGGAGACGCGTGCGGCGTGGTCGCGTCCGGCGCGAACAACCTGTACGTAACGCGCACGTGGGCAAATGCAACAACGGCACTCGTCTCGGTTGCGCCTGATGTGGTGCGGGACATGTGTGCGCATGACCTCGACGGGGACGGGTGGGACGAAGTCCTCGTGCTCGCCGGCGAGCGTGCGACCGGGCGCGGCGAGCTTCGCATCTACTCTCTGCGCCATCGGCGTTGGATATGGCGCGGCCTCCGTCCCGAACTTCATCCCTGGAAGGTCCGCGCGGGCGATGTTGACGGGGACCAGTCGCCTGACGTCGTCGTCGGCGTGTGGAAGACAACTCGGTTCGATCCGGTCTGGGATAACCGGCCGTTCGTGTATCAGTGGTTGGACGGCGACTTGCACCCGAGCTGGCTGGGTTCTCGTCTGCCGAAGAGATTCACGGATTTCGAGCTGGCGGACACAGACCAGGACGGACGTGACGAGATCGTGGCGGTCGGGCGGACGGAGGACGGCAACTGCCTCTTCTCCTGCGAGCGCTACGGATTCGGCTTCTGGGGCGCATGGACGGGCCAGGTTGTGTCGAAGATCAGTCACGTGTCACCGGGCGGGAGCCCCGCGACTGTGTTTACGTCGGAAGGCGATTCGCGCCCGACGGTCTGGGCCTATCGGACGAGCGAGGATGCAGTGCGCGTGGAGCGCGTCGCCGAGCTGCGGGCCGCTCCGCAGGCATTCTGTGCACTCGATGACGCTCGACTTGCGTACGTGGATAGGGACCGGTTACGCGTTCTGACAGTCCGCAAAGGAGGTACATGATGCGACGCTGGCAGATCGTGGCTTTGGCGAGTCTGATAGTCATGACGGCCACCGGCTGCGGCGGGCGTTCTCGGCCGCAGGGGAGCGCTCCGACTACGACGGGCGGTGGCTCCGCACAGCGCGGCGAACCGGCGCCCGTAGTCGCGCGGATCCCGGCCTACGAGGTCGCGCCGGACATCTCAAACATCGTCAATCGCGAGCAGTTTGGAGAGTTCGCAAAGCCGGCGCGAGAGTTGCTGGCGCGAAATGCCTTCGTCTGCCTGCCGACGGATGAGGTGCAGCTCTATGATATCTACGAGCAGAACGACTACCTGCAGATCCCAAGTTTCATCACCACCGATTCGGTGCTCCAGATCTACCACATCTTCTTCGACTACACGTTGCGCACGACAGAGACTGAGAAACTCTACCCGGTGCTCGAGAAACTGACTACAGCTATGCTGTCGGAGGCGCTGAAGACCCACGAGCAGGCGCGCGACGCGGCGGTGAAGGACGCCGCCCTGCGGAACGTCGCGTACTTCCTGGTGCCGGCGAGCATCCTCGAGTTGAAGACGCCAAGAGCCCCGGGGGATGCGGCGGCCCTTGCGGAAGTCGAGCTGAGACAAATCACGGCGCACGGCGCTCGCAGGGCCAGCCCGATCTTCGGCTATGATTTGGATTACACGCAGTTCAACCCGCGCGGACATTACACCCGCACCGAGCGCTTCAAGCGTTTCTTCAAGGCGATGATGTGGTATGGGCTCGTGCCGTTCGCGTTCCCCGAGGTGGAAGCCGACGGCCGGGTCATCTGGAAGGAATCGTACAAGCGCTCGACGCTCCAGGCCGTGCTGGTTGTAAGAGACCTGCTTGCGGCGAAGGGCGGCGGCAAACCGGCCCGCGATCTGTGGGAGACAATCTACGAGCCGACGGCCTTCTATGTCGGAGCGGCGGATGATCTGTTCGCGGACGATGTCGAGCCGGTGATGCGCAAAGTGTACGGCAACGCGCCAAGCCTTTCGTCGTTTGCCGATCAGAGGAGACTCGATGACTTCGCGCGGCGGATTGCGAAGACGCGACCGCCGAGGATTGACGTCCAGCTCATCGGCATACCGGGCGGCATGCAGTACCGCTTCATGGGCCAGCGCTACATCCCCGATTCGGAGATCATGCAGCGGCTCGTCAAGTGGCCTGAGCGGCCGTGGCCGTTGGGCCTCGACGTCGCGGCGGTCCTCGGCTCCGACCGCGCCGCAACCATACTCGATGACGTCTACAAGGAGCCAGAGAAATGGGACGAGTACCTGCCCAAGCGGAGCCAACTCCGTCGGGAGTTCGATGCGCTCGACGAGAGCAAGTGGCTGTCGAATCTCTACTTCGGCTGGCTGTGGTCGCTCAAGGCTCTCGTGGCGGAAGCGCCTGAGGGCTATCCCTCGTTCATGCGCTCGACGGCCTGGCTCGACAAGAGCCTTAACACATTCCTCGGGAGCTGGGCCGAGCTGCGCCATGACACAATCCTCTATGCCAAGCCGTCCGGCGCCGAGTGCGGCGACGGAGAGGAGCCGCCGCCGCCGCCGAAGGGATACGTCGAGCCGAACCCGGAGTTCTACGGACGTATGCTCGAACTGACCCGGCTGTCGCGCGAAGGCCTGACAAAGCGCGATCTGTTATCGGAGAAGGTGCAGGACAAGTTCCGAGCGCTGGAGGACATGCTTGATTTCCTGCGCCGCGTGTCAATCAAGGAACTCGGGGGCGAGGAGCTGACGCGCGAGGAGTACGAGGAGATCGAGATCTACGGCGCGCGCCTCGAACACCTCACCCTGTCCGTGGCGGAGGGTGACATCCTCAGCGACACAGACAAGGACATGGCGGTCATCGCCGACGTGCACACCGTGGTCAACGAAGCGCTGGAAGAGGGCGTCGGGCATGCAGCCGAGGTCTACGTCGTGGTACCGATAGCCGGGAAGCTGTATCTGACGCGCGGGGCGGTCTTCAGCTACTACGAGTTCACCTGGCCGGCGAGTGATCGGTTGACGGATGAGAAATGGCAGCAGATGCTGCGCGACGGCAAGGCGCCCGACCGGCCGGTGTGGGCCAGGAGCTTCTACCTCGACAAGAGCCGCGACATCCCGAAGCCGAAGAAGGTCTTCTACTCCGGTGGCTGCTGAGCGATCACCGGCAATCGTGGCGGTAAGAACGCTGGCGTGGATCGTCGCCGCGGCGACGGCCATCGCGGGCGTCGTCATGTGGTTCGGCGCCGCGCGGCGGCCGGTCATGCTCGTCGCGGTCGGCGACGTTCTGCTCGACCGCGGCGTTGCCCGGCGCGTAGCTCGGGACGGGCATGAGTGTCTCACCGAAGCAATCTGGCCCTTCCTACGCGACGCGGACATTGCGGTGTGCAACCTCGAATGCCCGCTGGCGTCCGGGCGCGCCGCGGCGGCCAAGCCGATCATCTTCGGCGGCCCTGCCGAAGGGGCGAGTTGGCTGCGGGAAGCGGGCTTCGACGCGGTATCGCTGGCCAACAACCACGCGCTCGACCAGGGCCGCGATGGCCTAATGCGGACGATGGCAGGCCTGGATCGCGCCGGCGTGGCGTGGTTCGGTGCGGGAACGAACCAGGCCGAAGCATCCCGGCCGCGGATCATCCGCTGTCGCTCCAAACGCGTTGCGCTGCTAGGCTTCACGGTGTTCCCGGACGAGGGTGTTTTCTTCAATCCGAGCGCGCCCGGGACTGCGCGTGCGGACCCCACTGCCATTCGCCGTGCGGTACGCCTGGCGAGAGACCTCGGGGATCTGGTCATCGTCTCATTCCACTGGGGGAACGAGTTCCAGAATCTGACCTCAGATGCTCAGCGCCGCATCGGACGCCTGGCGGTTGACTCCGGCGCGGATATCGTCGTGGGTCACCACCCGCACGTCATCCAGGGCGCGGAGGTCTATCGCGGCGGACTGATTGCCTACAGCGTTGGCAATGTCGTCTTCGATCAGCACCGCCGCGGCGCGAATCACGCACTGTTGCTCCGCGCGACGTTCCACCGCCGCACGACAGACGTGTCGTTCGAACCCGTGCTGATCGCGGACTGTCTTCCCGTTCGCCCGGACGAGCAGCACGCACAAGAGATCTTGCGACGGTTCCGTTCCCTGTGCGAAGGTCTCGACACTCATGTTTCCCTGACCGGCGGCTCGGCTTCCATTCGTCTTCCAGCAAGAGGACGCGCGGGCTCGGCGGACAATTATTGAGCCCGACCCCCTGGGTCGGATCATCCATACTGCGATTGAGGTGGTGTATCCCGCACAGCGCGCATGCAGGCACGAATCATGCGCGCCAGCACAACGAGCATGCAACCTACGTCTGTCTTCTATGTCCGCACCGACGACGTGGAGGAGGACGAGCGCATCGCGCTGGCGGCACTGCAAGGGCTGGCCAATCGAGGTGCGCCGCGGCTGTTCCTCATTCACGGCGCCGCCGATGAGCACTGGCTGCACTGGTACGCCAGTTACGGCTTCGCGCCGGAGAAGCGCGCGTTCGACGAAGCCCTCCAAGCGTTGGGCGACTGTCTTAAGGGCGCCGTCGTCTGGGACGAGAAGCTACGCGACACAATCCCGCTTTCGCTTTCCATCGCCGGCGCGCGCGATGTCCTGCCTCTCAGCGCGCGATTGGCTGAACGGCTCAATCTGCCGGTCGTCGAAGACTTGCGCGGCCGCTGGCAGGATCGCGTGGCTGCCTATCGCTGGGCGCATGAGCAGGTATGGCCGAATTGCTCCAGAGACATCCTCGGCAGCTTCGGTGTGCGCGACGAGCCCGGCTCGTTCAGCAACCTCGTCTGCGACCTGCTCGTGGCCCGGCGCGGATTCGCTTCGAGCCTCGCCGTCTCAACCGATCTGCCGGACGAGGCCGCTCTCTGCGAGCGCTTCATGTCCGAGACGAACGATCTCGCGTTGGCGGTCGGTTGGCACACGCATCGCGATATCGAGGCGACCTACGTTGACGCCTGCTCGCGCCACGGGATGATTCAGATCTGCTCCTCCGGCGGGTCGAACATGTCGTTTCACCAGCACGTCGCCGCCCAGCAACTACTGAAGCAAGATCACTTTGACGAGGCCGGCATCGAACTGCGCAAGGCCGTCTATGTGACCTTCAACCAGACCGACGGCGACGCGCTCCACTCCATGTGCAACCTGCAGCAAGGGCAGTGGGGGAGCCCGTTGCGCGGCTCGATACCGATGGGCTGGTGGATTGCGCCGAAGCTGGCGCACGACCTTGGCCCGGCGTTGCTTGAATATTACTACCGCACCCGCACCGCCAACGATTACCTGGTTGCCGGGCCATCAGGAGCGGGCTACAACTACCCATCGGTGATGCCGAATCTCGACGAGTATCTGCGCACGACCGCCGAGTACATGAAACTGACGAACACGCGCGCCATCCACGTCATCAACCGCGTGGTCAAGCGCGTCCCGGGCGACAAGGTGCTCCATCGCACCGCCGCCGGCGATATCCCGCTGTCCATCGAGGACGGCGGGCTCAACGAGGAGTTGAAGAACACGTACGGCGCGGATTACCTCGATGATGACGTCGCGGAGAACTACGCTCGCGCACTACCGGGCTGCATCGGCTTCTTCCAGGGCTTCGAGACAGTAGTGGGGGAGGAGGACCGTTTCCCGGCAGGCGCGCCGTGGATCCCTACGAAGGTTATGGTCGACAGCCCGGCGCAAGGGCTGCGCGACATCGAGCGTTTCCTCGAAGGCAGATCCCTCCCGGCGTTCGTCTCGGCGACCATCAACATGTGCGGCCCGATGAATCGCAGCATGTTCGAGAAGTTGACGGAACTCGCGCGGGAGCTGCGCGCGCGCGGCCATCTCATCGTGCGCCCCGACGAGTTCCTCATTGCCTGCCGAAAGGCGCACTCATGAGAGTGCTCTACCGCGCGGACGGCAGCCCGGACATCGGGACCGGGCATATCGTTCGCGGGCTGATACTTCGGCGCCGACTTGAAGCCGCTGGCCTGCAAGTAACCTTCCTCACGCGCGACTTCCCCTGGGGTGTCGAGCGCCTGCGCAAAGCGGGGTGTGACGTGATCGTCATCCCGCGTGACGCGAGCGAGATGCGGGAATGCGACGCGCTGCGCGAGGCCGGGGGAATTGGATCCGCTCGAGTATGCGTGATGGACGCCCTCGAAACATCCGAGGCGCAGACCCGCGCCGTCGTTGAGCATGGTTCTCGCCTCGTGTGTCTCGATGACGTCGGGCCGGGGCGGCTTCACGCCAACGCCATCATCAATGTGCTCGAAGTGGAGCCCGAGCCCGACGCCCTGGCCGAGCGTGGGATCGCCCTCTACGAAGGGCCGGACTATGTCCCGTTGGTCGAGGAGTACGAGCAGCCGGGGATCGCCGAACGTGAGATACCGGAGAAGGTCCGGCGCATCCTCATTACTCTCGGCGGCGCCGATCCGGCGGGCCTTGCGCCCAAGGCTGCGCGCGCAGTGAAGCGGGCGTTTGAGAGCCGCAAGGCGGAGACGGCGTTCGAATCGCCCAGCGCTGTCTTGCTCATCGGCGCCGCTTCGCCCTCGCGCGATCGGGTTCTGGGCGCCATCAAGGGCGCCGAGGACCTGTTCACAATCGCCGACAGCCTGCCGTCGCTGCTGCCTGCGCTGAGGGAAGCGGATCTCGGCATCATCGCCGGCGGCCTGACCATGCACGAGGCGCTGGCGGTCGGCCTGCCGGCCATCGCGCTCTGCCAGCCCGTGCGCCATCAAGCGGAGCTGGCGCGGCGCTTCGCGGACCGCGGCGCGATGCTGACGCTGGGTGCGGCGTCGGATGTCCCCGAGGAGCGCATTGCCCAGGCGGTTCTCTCTCTCGCGCGCGATTTTGACCTGAGACGCCGGCTCGCCGCAGCGGGCCCGCGGCTCGTTGACGGCTGCGGTGCGGAACGCACGGCCGGCGTGATTTGCGACGTCGGCCGCGGGCGTCCGAGAACATAACCCCTTGCGCGGCTGCCCCTTGCAGGCATGGACGAAGTGACGCCCCCGGTGGTACAATTGCGTCGGCTAGGCCGAGCGGTACCACAACGTGCCACGTGGGGTCGCTGGGCTGCACGCGCAGCATGGCGGCGTTTCCCTTGGGATGCGCTGCGATGCAGCGCCGGCGAGTGGCAGAGGGAGCACGCATGTACGAGTACGGCGTCCTTCTGGCGTTGCTCGTGCTCGCGGCGATCGTTGCCTTCCCGATCTATGTACTCCACCGGCTGTCAGAGCTTGACCGGCAAATTCGGGAGCTAAAGCGTCAATCTGGTCAGCCGCCGCCACCCCCAGAGCCTGTGACGGAAGAGCGCGTCCCTCCGGCGCCCCCGATTCCGGCGGAACTGCCGCGGCCAAAGCCGCCTGTCCCCGAGCACATCACTCGCGTCCCCGCCGCCGCTCAACCGGCTGAATCAGTTGCGCCGTCGCCCCCTTGGCCATCGGTCCCGCAGGCGCCGGTGCCACAGCCGCCAACGCCGCCACCACCGCCGCCACCCGCAGCGCCATCGCGTCCGACGGTTCCGCGCCCGGACCTGGAATCGCTCCTCGGCGCGAACTGGCTGAGCAAGCTCGGCGTCATTGCCATCGCAATCGCAACCGCCTTCTTCCTCAAGTACGCGTTCGATTCCGGGTGGATCGGGCCGACGGCGCGCATCGCCATCGGACTCGTAGCTTCGTTCGCCTTACTCGGCCTCGGGCAGTTCCTGTTGACCAAGCCGCGCTACCGCGCGTACGCGCAGGTCCTGATGTCAGGCGGGATCATCATCTTCTTCCTCTCCGTGTACGCCGCCTATGCCCTGTATCACCTCATGGGCTTTTCGATGGCGTTCGCGCTGCTGACTCTTGCAGCCGTTGCCGCATCCGCTGTGGCCGCGGCGAACAACACGGAGGGTGTGGCGCTGCTGTGCATCGCCGGCGCGTTCGCGACTCCGGTGCTCATCCGCCAGGATGCCGCTGCGTCGAGCGACCTCGTCCGACTCTATGCGTACCTGGCCGGGCTCAACGTGTGGAGCGTGATCCTGGCGAGGTATCGCCCGTGGCGGTCGCTCACGGCCCTGTCATTCGGCGCGACGTGGCTCCTCTTCTTCGGGGCGGGCAAATTGCACGGGCCAAACTACCTCACGGTCGAGGCGTTCGCCGTCGCCTTCCTGTTCTTTGCCTGCTACAGCGGAATTGGCACCATGAGGGCAGAGCGTGAGCCGGCGCCGGAGATGCAGCGCGTCGGCGTTGCGCTCATTCTGGCGGCATGCGTCGCTTTCGCGGTGGCGAGCGCGCTGATCCTCGCCGACGAGCAAGCGCTTGGATTGCCGGCGCTCGTATGCGCCGGTGTGCTCGTCGCGGCGTTGCTGGCCGGCCTAGCCGCGGCGCTGCCCAGCCTCGGTGTTGAGGACAGCGCGGTGCGCCAAGCTTTCCGGTATCTGTCGGCGGCGGCGCTCGCACTGCTCATCGGGGTCAGCGTGTTGCAGGCGCCACCGGTGACACGCGCACAGGCGCCAAGCGCCTTCTTGTTCGGTGTTTTTGTCTATCTCATCTTTCTCGGTGTTTCCTTGCGTATGCGGCGCGCCGGTGAGCCGGAAGCGCCGGCGATCGTCATGCTCGCGGCAGATGTCGCGGTGCATATTGCAGTGGCCTTCCGCTGCCTCGCGCCGCTGAGAGTCTGGGGCGCTGAAGCGGCGCCGCTGTGGCTCCCCATCGCGGGCTGGGTGACGCTCGGCGCGTTGTGGATTGCGGCGCGGCAGGAGCACGAGAAACGCAAGTTCCCGGTCGCGGTGATGCTCTGCGCGCTGGCGCTGCCGCTGATGGCGCTCGTACGCGCGTTGGAGATAACCGCGCCGTGGCCGGCGGCGGCGGGACTCGCGTTGTTCTTCGGGGAGTTCCTGCTGGTATCCGGGACGTGGGTGGCGCTGCGCCGTTTCACGGCCGTGCCCGCTCTTCGCGGTGACCTCCTTGCTGCGTTCGTCAACGCGGCGGTGTTCTTTGGCCTGATCGCCGTGGCGACGAAGCTGCGCGCATTCGAGGGTCTCGTCCTGCTGTGCGGCGGCGCGCTCGCGTTCGCGGCGTATCACGCGTTCATCGGCGGCATGATCCTCCGCCGCGGGCAAGAGGGCCCGCTGCTTCGTTTCGTTTACCTCGGGCTTGCGCTGACCTTCGCGACTATCGCGATCCCGCTTCAGTTGCGCGCCGGCTATATCACGCTCGCGTGGGCCGTAGAGAGCGCGATCCTCGTGTGGACCGGCCTCAACGTCGGTGACACGCGGGTGCGCTGGTACGGTATCGCGCTGCTGGCGGTCACCGCAGGGAAGGCGCTGTTTCTGGACGCACCGATAGGCCCGGACCCGTTTCGCCTGCTCCTCAACAGCCGCATGCTGTCGGGCGCCTCCGCCGCGGCGGCGGCCTATGTTTCCGCGTGGCTCCTGTGGCGCGCGCGCGCCGACATAACTGGCGATGAGCGCCCCGTGCCGGCGCTCCTGGCGTTGCTCGCCAACACGCTCACTCTCATCTTCATCAGCCTCGACCTATGGGATCACTTCGGACGCGCCTTGCCGGTTGCCGCCGCGCGCAGCGCCCAGCAGCTCGCGTTGACCTTCTTCTGGAGCGTTTACGCCGTGGCGTTGATCCGGATCGGCGTCGCCATCCGTGACCGGCGCGTGCGTTGGGGTGGGATCATCTTGCTCTCCATCGCGGCGACCAAGTCGTTGTTCTTCGACCTTGCCGGCCATCCGGCGCCGTTCCGATTGCTTCTGAATGACCGGCTGCTCTCCGGCGCCGCCGTGGTCGCTGCCGCATACGTTTCGACCTGGTTGCTGCAACGCGAACGGGAGAACCTCACGCCCGATGAACGCGTGCTGCCCACCGCTCTTGCGTTCATCGCCAGCCTTTTCACGCTGATCTTCGTCAGCCTCGACCTGTGGGATTACTTCGGCCGCGCGGAGGCATTCGCGGAACGGCGCAGCGCGCAGCAGCTTGCGCTCTCCATTTTCTGGAGCGTCTACGCCCTCGCCGTGATGTCCGTTGGCATTTGGCGCCGCGTGCGGCCAGTTCGCCTGTTCGCGATGGCACTGCTGTACGTTTCGATCTTCAAGGTCTTCGCGTTCGACCTCGGTTTCCTCGAACAACCCTATCGCATCGTGTCCTTCTTTGGGTTAGGTGTGATACTTCTCGTGGTGAGCCTGCTCTATACGCGCTTCGAGGAGCGACTGAAGTGAAGAGAATCCTGGCTGTGACGCTGCTGCTCGCGACCGCGCCGGGCTGGGCGGACTTGACGCGTGCGGATTGGCGCGTCTCACGACCGATCGTGCTGCCGGACATCGCCGCGCCCCAACTGGTATATCTCCCTTTGGGCGAGAAGGCTTTGGCGCTGCGGTCATTGTCGGAGTATCGGATCGTGCGCGACGGCGGCGTCGAGGTGCCGTACCGGATGTTTACCGAGAGCGGTCAGAGCGAGATCAAAGTTCTCCCGGTTCGGTTGATCTCACAGGGGATGCGCGCTGAGCGGTGGCTTCAGGCAACGGTGGATGTGGGCCCGCAGGCGGCCGCGATAAACCAGGTTGAACTGCGGCTAGACGGAGACAACTTCCGCGGCCGCGTGCGTGTGGAGGGCAGCCATGACCGCGACCGATGGTGGCTGGTGCAAGGCAAACGGCTCGTGTACCGCCATGAGGCCCGCTTCGAGCAGACGACGGTGCCGCTGCCGCCCCATGACTATCGCTACCTGCGCGTCACGTTCGACCTGCTGCAAGGACGCCTGCCCACACTGCAAGACGTGCGTGTCGGCAGCGTTCTCACCATCCCGCGCACATTGATCGCGGTGGATGCTAAGCTGTCGCGCCGGGAGGATACGAAAAGGCGTCGCACCGTGATTGAGTTGCGCATGTTGCACCCGACTCGCGACCTCGCGCAAGCGCGGTTCACAGTCCAGGACCCGGCCTTCGACCGCCCAGTGACGATTGAATCCGCTGTGGACAAGGGGGCGTATCGCGGGGAGGGCTCGGGAGTTCTGCGTCGGCTCGAGGCGGGCGAACCGGTGGCGTTGGATCTTCAGATACCACGAGCGCGTCGGGTGCGTCTCGCCATCTCGAATGGCAACGATCGCCCGCTTGCGATTACGGCGGTGACGCTGCTGCGCGTTCGCCGCGGGCTCGTGTTGCAGGCCGAGCCCGCGGCGACGTATGAGCTGTGGTACGGGCGCCCGGGTGTGCCGGAGCCTGTGTACGACATCCAGCGGCTGCCGCTCACGACGCCGCCGTCAAAGCTCCCGTTGGCCGCATTGGGCCCGGAGCACAGGCTGCCGCCGAAACCTCCGCCCCCGCCGCCGTGGAGTGAACGCCATCCCGCATTGCTCTGGAGCGCTTTGTTGGCGGTCGTTACTCTCCTCGCGATCCTCGTCGTACGCGCGATGCGCGGCGCGAAGGGAGCGCCGCCTCAGCCATGAGGGTCTGTGCAGCAACAGCGCGGTGCTATTGACACGCCGGCGGCGCAACCGGTAATATACGATATCCGTTCAACAGCTTTCTGGACGGCATCCCACACGCCGGGCGGGTCCATGCTTCGTCCCTGTGTTTTCACCGACGAGATATCGCAAGATCTCGAGCATGCTCTTGACGTCGCCGAGGAGTTCGGCGTCCGCGCGGTCGAACTCAGGGGCGTGTGGGACGAGAGTATCGTCGAGCAGCCTGATGAAGAGGTGGCGCGAATCCGCGACATCCTTGTCGCACGCGGCTTCACGGTCGCCTCAATCGCAACCGGTTTCTACAAGTGCGACCTGCCGGGCTTCCCGGCGCGCGAGGGGGTGGACGAGCAGGCGGCGGCGGCGACGGTTGAGCAGCACGTAGCGATGCTCCGGCGGGCCGTGGAGTTGTGCCGGGTGCTCGATGCGCCGGTGATCCGCGGATTCGCTTTCTGGCGCCCGGCGCACGTGCCGGTGGGAATCGAGCGCGACGCGTCGGGCCCGAGCAACAAGCACTTGCGCGAGGCCGACGTCCCGCGTGAGGCCTGGACGCGCATGGTGGCCGCATTCGAGGAACCGGTGCGCATCATCGAATCGGCGGGTGTGGTGTTCGGACTCGAAAATGAACACGCGTGCGGCGTGGGCCGCGGCGATGAGACTGCCCGGTTCATCGAGGATCTCGGCTCGCCGAGCCTGCGCGTGGCATGGGATCCCGGGAATGCGTTTTTCTCTGGCGAGGTGCCGTATCCAGACGGCTACGACCACATCCGGCCGTATGTCGCGCATGTCCATGTCAAGGACGCCGCTGTGGAGCCGGACACGGGCAAGGCGCGCTGGGTGGTAATGGGCACCGGCGAGATTGACTGGCCACGCCAGTTCCGCGCGCTTATCGAAGGCGGATACGAGGGCGCGGTGTCGCTGGAAACGCACTACACGCCAGCGGGCGGGACGCGCGAAGACGGCAGTCGCCTATGCATGGCCGCGATGATGGACATGCTGCGCGACGCCGGGTGGCACCCGGATTAGGCCGATTGCCCGCGATGAGCTCAGACGTCGCGTATGGCGCTCGCCCCAGGTGTCGTGCGCAATCCTGACTCCTCCGGAATGCGGTTCTTGAGCGCGGTTCGCCCGGCATGGAGCGCTGCGTCAATGCAAGAACCACGTTCGTGCAGGCTGGTGATATGAAAATCGATCTCACCGACATAGCGCGAACGCCGGGCGCGCACGCTACACATCATTTCGAGGAAGCGTTGGCTCGCGACCCCGATGTCGACCTGGTCGAGCCCGCGCGGGGCAGCTTCTCGGTCACCAATACGGGCCGACTGCTGGTCTTGCGCGGGGCGATGACCGCGGCGGTCCGTCTGGAATGCGCCCGGTGCTGCGGGCCGGCCGTGGTGGCGCTGGATATACCGCTGAGCGAGGAGTTCAGCGCGCGGCCCGCTGCGGAATCGATCGAAGAGCAAACCATAGATGTCGAGGAGCCCGACCGAGCAGCGTTCCACGAGAACATCTTGGATCTAACCGAACTCGTGCGACAGAACGTTGTCATCAACCTGCCGCTGCAGCCGCTGTGTCGCGAGGGGTGCGCAGGAGTGTGCTCGCGCTGCGGCAGCGATCTCAACACGGGCACGTGCACCTGCCCGCCAGAGGAGCCGCACGGGCCGCTCGCCGAACTGAAGACGCTCATCGAACGTCCGGACTAAGGAGGGAACCAACTTGGCTCTGCCCAAGCGAAAGATCTCGAAGAGCCGCCGTGACAACAGGCGCGCGAACTGGAAGCTGACGCCGCCGAACTTCAGCAGATGCCCCCAGTGCCACGAATACCGAATGCCGCACCAAGCATGTCCGTCCTGCGGCTACTACTCCGGCCGCGCCGCCGTGCAGGTGAAGGAACGCAAGTCGCAGAAGTAACGCGCGATACGCGACGCCGTTTAGTTGCGCCTCGTGGCGGGATGCGAGGGCTGGCGGGGGAGTGGACAGGCGTGTTTGTCTCGAGCGAGCTATCGGCGAACCGATTGCGGACGCGAACTCTGAAGGAAAGGTGGCGAGTTGGGGACGAGAATAGCCATTGATGCCATGGGAGGTGATCACGCGCCGGCGGCGATCGTCGAGGCGGCAGTTCTCGCGACGCGCGATCTCGGTGTCTCTGTGGCGCTGGTGGGGGACGAACAGAGCGTGCGGGCAGAACTTGGCAAGTATGCCCCGCCACCCGGCAGTGTCGAAATTGTCCACGCGTCCCAGATTATCGAGATGCACGAATCGCCGAGCGCGGCCCTACGCGGTAAGCTCGACGCCTCGATGACGGTAGCGGCCAGGATCGTCGCCGATGGCAAGGCCGACGCCGTCGTGTCCGCGGGCAATTCGGGAGCCTTTATGGGTGCTGCCCTCTTGAACCTGGGCACCATCGAAGGCGTCTCACGTCCCGCCATCGCCACCGTCCTGCCCAGCACAGACGGCAGCGTCGTGCTCCTCGACGCCGGGGCGAACTGCGATTGCCGGCCCAAGCACCTCGTGCAATTCGCCTGCATGGGCGATGTCTACGCTCGTCGGGTGCTCCACGTAGACAACCCACGCATCGCGCTGCTCAACATCGGCGAGGAGCCGTCCAAGGGCAATGAGTTGACGAAGAGCGTGCACGAGGCGTTGAGCGCCACGGATCTGAACTTCATCGGCAACGTTGAGGGTACCGGGCTGATGAACGGCGGCGCGGACGTTGTGGTGTGCGATGGCTTCATCGGCAACATCGCGCTTAAACTGGGGGAGGGGTGGGCCGACCTTTTCGTCACCCTGCTCATGCAAGAACTGGCGCAGCTTCCGCCGACGATCCGAGACAGCGAGAGCTTCTCGTCGGCGCTCGAGGGCTTGCGACGCCGGCTCGACTACGCCGAGTACGGCGGCGCTCTGCTCCTGGGTGTCAAGCACGTCGTTGTCATCAGCCACGGGCGCTCGACGGCAAAAGCCGTGGTGAGCGCCATCCGCGTGGCCAAAGAATCAGTCGAGAACCGCGTCGTCGAGGGCGTCGCGTCCTGCCTGCGTGACCGCAACGTTGCAGCACGAGCCGAAGCAGCGAATACAGCCCGGGAGGATTCTCGCAGCAATTGACCACTACCATCCGTTCCGTCGGGATCACCGGCGTGTCCCTCTGCGTTCCCCCGCGGATCCTCACCAACCTCGACCTCGAGCGCATGGTGGACACCTCGGACGAATGGATTCGCACGCGCACAGGCATCGCCGAAAGGCGCGTCGCGGATCCGGAGGTCGCGACCTCCGATCTCGCGCTCGGGGCGGCGCGCGGGGCACTGGAGCGCGCGCGCCTTCAGCCCGAGGAACTCGATCTCGTCATCGTTGCGACGGTTACGCCGGACATGCAGTTCCCGGCGACCGCTTGCATCGTCCAGGACAAGCTCGGGGCCGCCCGCGCTGCCGCGTTTGACTTGGAGGCGGGCTGCACGGGCTTCGTGTACGGGGTCAGCCTTGCGAGCCAGGCGATCGCCACAGGCGGGGTCGCCAACGCTCTCGTCATCGGCGCGGAAGTGCTCACGCGTCTTGTGGACTGGACCGACCGCAGCACGTGCGTCATCCCCGGCGACGGGGCGGGAGCCGGCATCTTGCAGCCCGTGGAGGAGGGCCGAGGCGTCCTTTCCTTCGTGCTCCGCGCGGACGGGTCGGGCGGCGACGCGCTCAAGATGCCCGCTGGCGGGTCTCGCGTCCCTACCACTGCAGAGACGGTGGAGCAAGGGCTGCATTACGCCCGCATGGACGGCAACGAAATCTTCCGCTTCGCGGTGCAGGTGGTTGAAGAGGTGGCCGTCGAATGCCTGGCGAAAGCGGGGTTGACCCTGGCGGACGTGGATCTCATCATCCCGCACCAGGCCAACGTTCGGATCATCGAGGCGTGCGCCAAGCGGATGAACGTGCCGCAGGAGAAATGGGTCTGCAATGTTGATCGTTACGGCAACACGTCGGCGGCCTCGATCCCGATGGCGCTGGCGGAGACCGTCGAGGCGGGCAGGCTGACGCAGGGCCAGCTCGTGCTGCTGGTCGGCTTCGGCGCGGGACTGACGTACGGCGCTGTGGCGATGCGGTGGTAAGCGGGGACGGGGGAGTGATGCGCGAGGGGCCGGCGTTTCTTTTCCCCGGTCAGGGCTCGCAGCGGCCCGGCATGGGGCGCGACGTTTACGAGAGGTGGGAGGCGGCGCGCGCGGTATTTGACGAGGTGTCGCAGGCGGCCGGTTTCGACGTCGCCGCGGCGTGCTTCGAGGAGTCCGGGCAGACTCTCGAATCCACTGCGGCGGTCCAGCCGGCGATGCTCGCGGTAGAGCTAGGCTGTGCAGCGGTGCTAGATGAGGCGGGGGTGGAGCCGGCGGCGGCTGCAGGGCACAGCCTGGGCGAATTCGCCGCGTGGACCGTGTGCGGCGCGATGACGCGAGCGGATGTCGCCAGTCTCGTCGCGCTGCGCGGCCGCGCAATGGAGGAAGCGGCGCAGCGCCGTCCCGGTGCGATGGCGGCGATCCTCGGGCTCGAGCACGCCGATGTCGAGGCCGTGTGCGCTGACGCATCCGGCGCGGGCGTCGTCGTACTCGCGAACTTCAACTGCCCGGGGCAGGTCGTAATCTCGGGCGACCGCGCGGCGGTGCAGGAGGCGATCCGCCTCGCCGCGCGGCGAGGCGGGAAGGCGCGCGCGCTCCCCGTCGCGGGGGCGTTCCACTCGCCGCTTATGGCGCCGGCAGCCGAGAGGTTTGCCGAGGCCCTTGGCGAAGTCAAGGTCTTCGATCCGGCGCCGCCTGCGGCGGCCAATGCAACCGGCGACTGGGTGCGAAGCGCGGCGGAAGTCAGGGCGGCTGCTGCCGCCCAGATGACCAGCCCGGTGCTGTGGGAGAATTGCGTCGGCAGGCTGCTGGATCAAGGCATCCGCAGGTTCTATGAGGTGGGGCCTGGTAACGTCCTGGCCGGGCTGATGCGCAGGATAGAGCCTGGGGCGGAAGTGATTCCGGCCGGGGACGACGAATCCCTGCGGCGCATCACGGGGTAGTTGGTGAGCGAGTCTCGCATAACTGATCTTTCCGGCAAGATAGCACTGGTCACCGGCGCGCGGCGCGGCCTGGGCAGAGCCATTGCGCTGGCGATGGCGCGTGCCGGTGCTGACATCGTCGTCAACGATATCCCGGACGGCGCGGCCGAGGCGGAGGCGGTGGCGCAGGAAATCCAAGCTCTAGGGCGAAAAGCGCTGGTCGTCTCGGCCGATGTGTCGGACCCCGCGGCCGTGGACGGGATGGTGCAGCAGGCGGCGGACGGCCGCGAGGGGCTGGACATCCTGGTCAACAACGCGGGCATCATCCGCGATGCACTGCTGTTGCGCATCACCGACGAGGACTGGCAGCGCGTGATCGAGGTCAACTTAACCGGCGCGTTTCTGTGCACGCGCGCGGCGGTGAGGCATATGACGAAGGGGGACGGCGCGATCGTCAACATGAGTTCGGCGGTGGGGCTGACGGGCAACATCGGTCAGGCCAACTACGCCGCATCTAAGGCCGGCATCATCGGCCTCACCAAGAGCTGCGCGCGCGAACTCGCGCAGCGCGGAATTCGCGTCAACGCCATTGCGCCGGGCTTCATCGAGACCGACATGACGAGCCGCCTGCCGACACATCTGCGCGAGCGAGCGTTGTCGCACGTGCCACTCGCGCGATTCGGCTTTCCCGAGGAAGTGGCGGCCGTAGCGACCTTTCTGGCATCGCCGGCTGCCTCCTATGTCACCGGTCAGGTCATCTCGGTGGATGGCGGACTAGTCACCGCGTAGGGGGCGGTTCCCGATGCGGCGGATTGATGCTGTTGTGGTGTTGCCGCAGGGCTGCCCAACCGGGGAATTATGCTGCAGAACCCCGCCGCGGAGCAGTCTCGATGGCGCGGCTCTGGAGCGGCTCAAATGGCCGCATGGGTGATTCCCGAAACTGCGTAAGTGAAGAGAGCGCAGACGCGTCGGCATTAACGGCGCCCCAGGAGGTGGGTTTCGTGCAAGAAGAAGTCTTCGCCAAGGTGAAGAAGCTGGTGGCCGAGGAATTGAACGTTGACGAAAGCGAGGTCACGCCCGAAGCAACGTTCCAGGATGACCTCGGCGCCGACTCTCTGGCCTTGGTCGAGCTGATCATGGCGTTCGAGGAGAAGTTCGAGATCGAGAACATCCCGGACGAGGACGCCGAACTGATCAGGACCGTGCAGGACGCGGTAAACTACATCGTGCGGCGCAAGCAGGCCGAAGCAAGCGCCGCCTGACAATCCGCCGTGCGCTCCCCACGAGCGCAGCGGGGCGGCGCAGCATGCGCAGGCGAGTGGTCATAACGGGGCTGGGCGCGGTGACGCCGGTGGGGATCGGCGTCGAGCCCTTCTGGCAATCCTTGGTTGGTGGACGATCCGGCATTGCGCCCATCGAGGCGTTCGATGTCTCGGGTTACCCGACGAGGTTCGCGGGGGAGGTGCGCGACTTCGATGCGCTCCAGTTCATGGAGCGCAAGGTCGCGAAGCGCATGGATCGCTACTGTCAGTTCGCGGTGGCCGCTTCGCGCATCGCGCTCGAGGACTCGAAGCTGGACGTCGGCGCGCGCTCGGAGCGGGTTGGCGTCATCCTCGGCACCGGTATCGGCGGCACCTGGACCTGGGAGCAGCAGCACAGCGTCCTGCGCGATAAAGGGCCCCATCGCGTCAGCCCATTCTTCATCCCCATGCTCATCAGCGACATGGCATCGGGGCAGGTGGCCATCATGTTCGGCGCCCGCGGGCCTAACCTTGCGGTGGTCGGCGCCTGCGCCACCAGCACTCATGCCATCGGCGACGCCTACGAGATCATCCGGCGTGGTGACGCCGACGCGATGATCGCCGGCGGTTCGGAGGCCGCGGTAACGCCGCTCGGCCTCGCCGGCTTCTGCGCCATGAGGGCCCTCTCGACGCGCAACGACGACCCCCAGCGCGCCAGTCGCCCCTTCGACAAGGAGCGCGACGGCTTCGTCATGGCTGAAGGAGCGGGAGCCGTCGTCCTCGAGGCGGAGGAGGGGGCGCGCGAGCGCGGCGCGCGCATCTACTGCGAGGTCATCGGTTACGGGTTGACCGCGGACGCCTACCACGTGACGGCTCCGGCTCCCGCGGGCGAAGGCGGCGCTCGCGCGATGGCCACTGCGATTCGCAAGGCGGGCATCCAGCCGCGCGAGGTGGATTACATTAACGCGCACGGCACGTCCACGCAGTTGAACGACAAGCTCGAAACCGACGGCATCAAGAGCTGTTTCGGCGACGCCGCCCGCGAGATTCCGATAAGCTCCACCAAGTCCATGACCGGTCACCTGCTGGGCGCCGCAGGCGCAGTCGAGGCCATTGTGTGCGCCCTCACGATAACGCGCGGCGTCGTCCACCCGACGATCAACTACCAGCATCCGGATCCGGAATGCGACCTCGACTATGTGCCCAACCAAGCGCGTGAGGCGGACGTCAAGATTGCTCTGTCCGCATCGTTCGGCTTCGGCGGACATAATGCAGCGCTGTTGTTTCGTGCGTAGGACGCCGACGCGCCGTGAAGCGGCGCCGGCTTCACTGCGTGAGGCCCGCCCTTGCGTCGCGTCAACTGGCGGTCGCGGCCCCATGACTTGACGGCGCCGGCTGCAAGCGTCGACGCCGGGGCTGAAAGTCGGCGCGCCAGGGCGCGAAGTCGGGCAGGGAAACCAGCGCGGGAAACCGAACTCCATAATCGGACGTCGAAGGAAGCCCGGGTTCGAAGACCGCCAGGCGGCTGAGCGCACAGGTAACTTGGCCGCGGGAGAGATCTCAGATGAAAACGTGCCCTCGATGCGGCGTGGAAAACAAGCGCGAGAAAGCGGCGTGCTGGAACTGTTGGGCGCCGCTTGACGGGCCCGCCGGCGCAGCAGCGGCGCCCAAAGCCGCGACGCGCACGGTCTCGCTGGCCGTGCCATGGACCGCAGTGGCAGTGGTCGCGCTGGTGCTCGCGGCCGCGGCGGGGGCGTACTTCCTGCTCCTTAGGAGCGAACCGGCCGATGTGGCCGAACAGTATCTGCGAGCGGTCAGAAACGGCAACGAGGAGAAACGTGATCGCCTGTCGAGCCGCGACACAAGCGGGCAGAGCGTCCTGCCGCAGCGGTTGATGATTGCGGAATACGAGGTACAACGCGACGGGGTGATCGTCTCGGGCAAGCAGGCGGAGGTGCCCGCGTCGGTGCAGTTGACGCTGGATCCGGCAGTCGGACTGACTCAGCCTATACTTGTGGATCTCGCCGTAAAGCACCTTAAGAAGCATCCGGTGCGCGCAAACATGGTGCTGGCCAAGGAAGGGTTCAGTTGGCGCGTTGACCAGCAGCAGACGCAAATGAGGTTCACGGCAGCCGTCATGCGCGATGTCCCTCCTGCGCTTGCAGGACAGATCGCGGCCGTGTTGACCGGCAGGTTGACGCCCGTCCCGGCGCCGGAGCAGGGCGCGGGCAAGGCGCCACCCCGCGCCAAGGCGGGCCAGGGGCTTGCCAAGCCCGGTGCCGGGGGCCAGCCAGGCATGGGCGAGACCGGGTTGCCCGGTCGCCCCAGCCCCGGCGGCGGAGCGCCGACGAAGCCCGGTGGTTCGGGCGCTGGTCCGGGCAGCGGAGCGTAAGCTCAAGCCGGCGGCGATGACTGAGATGACGCGCCCAGGGGGCGGCGTGACGCGTAAGCCGTGGTCGAATATCGGCGCCCGACGCCGCGCGCTCTCAGGGTCCGGACGTTCGCGACCTGCCGCTTTACCTCCCCCCATAACGCCACGAGGAGCCCACATGGAGAAGACGTACAGGGTTACTGTTGTCCCGGAAACCCACTGGGACCGGGAGTGGTATTCGACATTTCAGGACTTCCGCATTCGCCTCGTTCGCCTTACCGACAAGCTCCTCGACATACTGGATTCCAACCCGCGCTACGACAGCTTCACCTTCGACGGCCAGACGGTCGTCATCGAAGACTACCTCGCCATCCGCCCTGAGAACCGCAAGCGGATCGCCGATTACGTCAAGCAAGGCCGTATGCTGGTCGGCCCGTGGTATGTCCTGCCCGACGAATTCCTGGTCAGCGGCGAGGCGCTCATCCGCAACCTGATGGCGGGTCACATGATCGCCTCTGCGTTCGGGCGTGTGATGAAGGCCGGCTACATCCCCGATCCATTCGGCCATATCGCACAGCTGCCACAGATACTCGCCGGGTTCGGCATCAACTCCGCGCTGTTCATGCGCGGCATGGGCGAGGAGGCGGAACGACTAACCAACGAGTTCTGGTGGGAGGCGCCCGACGGCACGCGGGTGCTTGCGGTTCATCTCCTCACCGGCTACTGCAACTTCTCCGGGTGGGGTTACGAGCGCCCCCCGGGCGGCGGGCGGGTCCTCAACCTCGAGCTCGCATTGTCTCGTGCCCGTCGTGAGGTGGACCGGCACGGGCCGAAAGCTGCAACCCAGCACATCCTGGCCAACAACGGCTGCGATCACGTTGAGCCCCAACCGGAGCTGCCCGATATCATCGAGCACGTCAACCGACACATGGATGACGCCGAGTTCGTGCACGGCACGTACGAGGATTTCGTAAGTGGGGTTCTTGAACAGCAACCGGAGCTCGGCGTGGTGTCCGGCGAACTGCACCAGGGCAAGTACCACCCTCTGCTGTCCGGTACTTTCTCCGCGCGGATGTACCTGAAGCAGGCCAACGAGCGGACGCAGACGTTGCTGGAGCGCTGGGCGGAGCCGGCGTCGGCCCTTGCCTGGCTGTGGGCCAAGTCATACGACGCAGCCTTCCTGTGGGAAGCGTGGAAGTTGTGCCTGCAGAATCACCCCCACGACTCGATCTGCGGATGCAGCATCGACCAGGTGCACCGCGAGATGCTGCCCCGCTTCGAGCAGGCACAGCAGATCGGCGAAGCACTGACCGCCGAAGGGCTGGATTTCGTCGCACAGCGTGCCGATACGCGCCTCGACCCCGAACGCGAGAACGCCCGCGCGCTGGTCGCGTTCAATCCGTTGGGGTGGTCGTGGTCCGGCGTCGTGTGCGCGAAGATGGAGCTGCCCGTGGCGACGAACCGGCTCCCCGATCGCTTCGTCGTGCGCGATGCCTCCGGCGCTGAAGTGCCATGCCAGATCTGCGGCGACCGCGTCGCCGAGCACCGCAGCGGCTTCCCCGCCGGGATGAACGTGCGGGAATTCGAGCTGTGCTTTGCCGCGGATCATCTGCCGGCTTTGGGATACAGGACATACTTCGCAGAGCCTGGGGAGCCCGCGGCTTCCGAGACCGATCTCATCGTCGCCGATGATCGGATGGAGAACGGCCGCGTTGGCGTTCACATCAATTCCAACGGCACGGTGGATATCGAAGACAAGGAAAGCGGGGCCTGGTTCTACGACTGCAACCTCTTCGAGAGCACCGAGGACGTCGGCGATGAATACGACTACTCGTACTCCCTGAACAGCGAAACCTTCACCACGGCCAGCGCTGCGGCCCGCATCGCGTTGATCGAGGCCGGGCCGGTGCGAGCCACCTTCCGCATCGAACTCGACTTTGCGCTTCCTGTCGGTGTAGAGACAGATCGCA
>CP070648.1:3234666-3239044 GCA_020354555.1 Armatimonadota bacterium
CGCTCGCGGAACTCATCGTACAACTCGTCGCGCCGGCGCGGGTCGTGCTCGCCGGGCACCGAGGGATCGGTAATCAAGATGATCTTGGTCGGCGCGGAGGCCTTGAACTGCTGCAAACTGGGCACGAAGCGGTACACCGACCCCGTCTGGTTCGCGTAGAGGTCGGCGAACCGGCGCAAGTCCGGGTCGTCCTTGGCGTAGAGTACGTCGTCGAGGTAGTAGTTGAGGTGGAAGTGATGCTCGTCGGCGTAGTCAATCAGCCAGTCGCCGTAACGTGCCGGCAGCGCTCTCTCGAACAGCACGGCCTCACCCTTCTCCTCGGAGTCGCGCACCATCCCGCCGTTGTACGCGAGCACCGGGCCGTCGACGGCCAGCCGGTGGTACCACGGGCGGATCGCCGCCGTCATCCTGCCCGACGCGAGAACGATGAGCGCTCCCAGATCGCGCATGCGGTGCAGTGCCGCGGCATCGTCGCGTGATACTTCTCCTTTGGAGTCGAGCAGCGTGCCGTCGAGGTCGAGCGCCACTATGCGATATCGGCGTCGGGTTGCGTTCACGCCCGCCACTTCTCCTCAGTCGTATTTCGCGACGGCTTCCAGGAATGCCTCCACGTTCTCCCACGGTACATCAGGCTCCAACACGTGCGTCGGCGCGATGATGAGTCCGCCGCCTGCGCCGACGGTCTCGACGCGCTCGCGCACGACGCGCGCCAGCTCCTCGGGCGTCGCGAAGGGAAACGTGCTCTGTGTGCCCATGGTGCCGAAGAAGGCGAGCCGGTCGCCGAAGCGCTGCTTGATCCGCACCGGATCCATGCACTCGGGCTGCACCGGGTCGAGCAGGTCGACGCCGACCTCGATGAGGTCCTCGATGATCGGCTCGATCCAGCCGTCGGAATGGTACTGGATGAAGACGACCGGGTTGATGTCGCGCGCCGCCTGGATGAGGCGAGCGAGGCGCGGCTTGAGCCACGCGCGCCACATTGCCGGGCTCATCAGCATGCGGTCCTGCATGCCGACGTCGTCAACGATCCGCAGCATATCCACCCCGGCCGCCGCCAGCGCGCGGACGGTGCGGCACCAGGCGCCGGTGATGCCGTCCAGCACTCGGGCGGCGAACGGCTCATTCTCTGCCATATCGAGAAAGAGCCGCTCCATCCCGCGCATCTGCCACGCAATCTCCCAGATCGAGCCGCCCCCGCCCACGACCAGACGATCCTCCTCGCGCAGCTTCCGCACCTGGGCGCGCAGCGCGTTGCTCGGCTCGTCGGGCCAGGCCGGCCAGGGATAGTCATCCAACTCGGCCGCGTATTTCATCTCGCGCAGGGGGTGGACGATGCGCGTGAAGTGGTAGAAGCCGCCGGGCACGAACGCGCGGCCGAAGGCATCAACGGTGGTCCCGGGAGGTAAATCCGGTAGGTACGGCGCGAACACGGTCAAGGCATCGTCGCGGGGAGCCGCCTGGTCCGGCCCTGTGGCATACGTGAGTTCGAGATCGTAATAGGTTTCGGGATCGTCGGCTCCCGTGCGCTCGCGGAAACGCTCCAGCATTGGCGGCGAGAATCGAATGTGCCGGGGCGTTCGATCCGGTTGGCGACGCTGAAGCGCGGCCAGCGCTCGCTCGCGCTTGGTCATGAAGGAATATCCGCTCGCGACGAAGGGGCTGTGGACGCCGGCGTGCTGGCGGACTTCGGTGTCACCGCTGTGCGCTCGCGGCGGGAGACGGGTTGTGGCTTGGCGTTGACCGCACGGGGAGTTGGAAGAAGAACCAGTGCACGACCCAGATCGCGGCGAGCAGCCCGGCTATGAGTGCCATGAGCGGCAGTGTCCGCTGCCTCGCGTTGGAGAACCGCGCGCGATGCGTGCTGCGTGCTGTTGTGAGACCCATTGCTGAAAGCCTGATGCGATACGTACGCGCGTTATTACTGATCTGGTTCGTGTATTAGTGCCTGGCCGGCAGACTGCCGGAGCACGCTCGCGAGCCCCATTCCGGAACAGTCTCGGCTGCTTCTCTAGTAGCCGTGGCTCTACAATTCACCGCCGGCGGGAAGACTCCTTCGCGACGCTCCGAGGGGCTTGCGGAGTCAGTTATCGCGTCGTCAGGCTGCGGTACGTTGCCTGCGGGTGCGCGACATAGTAGGCGGCTTCGCGAGACACCTGCCGTGCCGTATCATAGAACCGCTGTATGCCTGTGCGCCAGGTCGCCCATTCCAGATAGTCCCTCGGCTTGCCCCAGCGGTAGGTCAGGTCCGGCTCGATCTCCTTCCACAGTGCCGCGCGCTGCCGCTCGTACGCCGCCTGTCCCTTTTCGTAGTTGCCGTGTCGCAAGGCGCGCAGCAGGGCGTCGGGTTTGAGATCGTATGGCTTCTCGATCTCCCGCGTGATGGTCTTCGGGAGGACGTGCTGCGCATGCGCCGCTTTCAACAGGCGATCGAAGTCGCCCTCGGCGCACGATACCGTCAGATCCTGCGCCGTGAGCCCCGTCGCCAACGTCAGCGCCCGCGCTTGGCCGGGCTCCAGCTTGCCGTTCCGATCCGCGTCGTAGTGCGCGAGCAGGCTGTCGCGGAGCGCATCAACCTGCATTGCCTTCTCGTACATCATCACCGAGTAGACGGTCCCCGGCAGGCCCGCCATCTCGATGGCACGGCAGGCAATCCTGACCAGGCTCACGATGGAAGGGGAGCCGAAGGCGGATCCCAGATACGCTGCCGCTACCGCGAGGTACAAGTAGGTCCGGATTCGGGCGTTCCTGTCGAACGATAGGAAGCCCTTGAGGGTCAGCCGCTTGTCGCGGAAGCGCGTCCAGGAGATGTACCGTCTTCTGGGTCCGCTGTTCCAAGTGCGCTGGAGTACGGGGAACACCCGTCCCCACAACTCGACCGCCCGTTGCAGCGTGCGGCCGAAAACGGGCATGCCGATTTCGTCCAGCCGCCGGATCATGGCATGCATGGCGTCACCCCCGCGAGCGGGTCCGCCTTCCGCGCCGTGCCGCTCGCCGCGCCCAGTTAGTATGTATCCAACTGGTGCCGCGGCCAATCCGCTTCACGCGCCGGTGCCGACAAGCACGCGCTCGGGCTTCGGTCGGCGCGTCACGGTCTCCGCCACCACTTCTCGCTTCACCACGCGCCCGTTCTCGCTCGTGATGCGATAACGGACTGACTTCTCGCCGTCCTGCCCTTTGGTGATGACGCGCCGCTCGCCCTTGCGCAGATCGGGCGCGGCCTTGACGCTGGTCGAACTGGGAATAGGCTCGATCTCGGTCCGTTCCTCGACGGTGACGACGGTCAGCCCGGACTTGCCGTGCCCGACGCTGAGCGTCTGCCCCGCCTGGAGGCGGTCGAGATTGATGCGGGAATTGAGGCTGCCCAACTGCTCGACGCTGATCCCGTGCTTCTTCGCGATGCTCCACGCGGTGTCACCGGCCTGGACCTCGTAGGTCGTAGTCGAACCCGCGGCGCCTCCCGCCAGCAGCTTGAACGCATCCTCCGCTGCAACGACGCGCCCGCGCGAGATGTCGGCCGCCTCGACACGAACCGATTCCTTGAACCGCGACTTCTGATCCGGGCCGGCGTAGGTCGCGCGCACGCGCGACAGCAACTGCTCCGCGTCTTCCCTCGACGGCACGGCCGCCGCCACCTTGCCGTTGACGATGATCACGTGGGCCGGCACGATGACGTGGATCGCGGTGGCCAGGACCTTCCGCGCACGCTCCTCGCGTGCTACGCCCGCGCGCAGGTCGGCACGCTGCACATCAACGGTCTGGCGGAACCGAGCATCAGGCATGTCCCCGCTCAGTTCGGCCAGCAGCTTCTTCGCCGTCCCCCGATCCGCGACTGTCACCACGGGCCGGCCGTCCACCGTGATCTGGTAAGCCCTGAGTGCGCGCGCTTGTCGCACGGCACCGATCGCGAGGACGACGATGACGGCGATGAAGAAGGCCCGCTCGACCAGAAGCTGCCGGCGCAGCCTGTCGGGCCGGCGGGCCCGCAGCGGTGAGGGACTGCGGGCGGGGATCGCCTGGGGCTCAGGCTTGGCAGTCATAGCAGCACCTCCGCGGCGAGGTGTACTCGCACTGTTGTATTTCTGCTCAGTCCTATTGCAGGCCTGTTACTGCTATTACTCGTAGCGCGCGCGGAACGCGCGAATCTACGTTTGCTGCATTGCTGCCCGCCGCTCCGAGGGGTGCCCAGTAGCTCCGGGCCGACCACCGCAGCCGGGGCCTTCCGCGGACGATGCACCGCCTGACCCCGCGGCTGATGCACTTTTGGCCGAGTGGGCGCCAAATTCCTTCCCCCTGAGCCTGATTTCTCCACTTCCCGCCAGGCCACGGCAAACCCCCGGCGCACAAGATGATATACGCGGAACGCGCCGAACAGGGATAC
>CP070648.1:3239144-3241913 GCA_020354555.1 Armatimonadota bacterium
ACCTGTGCCGGCGACCGTGCACGGCTGAGCCGTCATCTTGTACCGCAGCTTGCCCGTGAGACGCGTCGGCCGTTCCACGGCAGGGCGGCTGACATAGTTCGCCCCGGTCGCGAGGACGCGCGTACGGTACAGGTCGCGCTCTGGCCCGACGACGACGACGTTTGCCTCGGCATCCAGGTCCACGACATAGAGTGCTTCCGTGGCGCCACTGAGGCCGAGGCCCCGCCGCTGACCGATGGTGTAGAACGCGATGCCGCGATGCGTTCCCAATTGTGTTCCTGAAGAATCAACGATGGCGCCGGGGTTCGCCGTCGCGGGCAGCAGCCGGCGCAGTAACGCTGGGTAGTCGTCGTCAACGATAAAGCACAGTTCCTGGCTTTCGGGCCGGTCGGCGACCGGCAGGCCGATGGCGCGCGCGCGCCGGCGAACATCGGTCTTTCTCAGATTCCCCAACGGCAGTAACGCCTGCGCGAGGTGCTCCTGCCGCAGGCTGTACAGAGCGTAGGACTGGTCCTTGGACTGGTCCACCCCCGCGCGGAGGAGCCACCGCCCGCCGGCGGCGTCGCGTTCCACGCGCGCGTAATGACCGGTAGCGATGCGCTCGGCGCCGGCGCGACGCGCGCGGTTGGCCAACGCGCCGAACTTGATATAGCGATTGCACAAGATGCACGGATTGGGGGTGCGGCCGTGAGCGTAGTCATCGCAAAAGGGGTCTATGACTTCGCGCTGAAATACGTCGCGCAAATCGAAAACATAGTGGGGGATACCGAGCTTGCCGGCGGCGCGGCGCGCGTCGGCCACCGCGGCCGGGCCGCAGCATCCTCGCGGGGAATACGACTGATCGTCAGCGTCGTCGCAGGGCCAGATCCGCATCGTGACGCCGATGACCTCGCAGCCCTGCTCCTTCAGCATCGCCGCGGCGACCGAACTGTCCACGCCGCCGCTCATGGCGACGACGACCGTGCCTCCCCGATCGCTCATTCCTTGTCTCGCGGGCGTCGCTGCGATCGCCGCAGTTCATCCCACTCGCGTATCCGCTGTGCGATCTCGCGCTCGTACCCCGACTCGCTCGGCTCGTAATACGGCCCGCTCTTGGCGCCTCCCGGCAGATACTCCTGATCCACGATGCGCGCGGGAAAGTCGTGGGGATACCGGTACCCCTTGCCGTGGCCCAGGCGCGCCGCGCCCGGGTAAGACGAATCGCGCAAATGCTGCGGCACCGGCGGCGGCACGCGCTCCTCGACGTCCTGCATTGCCCGATGGATCCCGAGATACGAGGCATTGCTCTTCGGCGCGGTCGCGATGTAGATCGTGGCCTGGGCGAGTGGGATCTGCGCCTCCGGCAGGCCGACGTATTCCACTGCGTGTGCGGCGCTGGTTGCCACCACCAACGCCATCGGATCCGCGTTGCCGACGTCCTCGGCGGCATGGATAACCAGCCGCCGCGCGATGAAGCGAGGATCTTCTCCCGCTTTGATCATCCGCGCCAGCCAGTGCAGCGCCGCGTCCGGATCGCTGCCGCGCATGCTCTTGATGAACGCGGAGATGATGTCGTAGTGCTTGTCGCCGTCCTTGTCATAGCCCAGGAGTGGTTGCTGGAGAGCGTGCTCGACGGCGTCCACGGCGACGACGCGCTTCCCCTCTGCGTCCGGCTCCACCAAGGAAGCCGCCGCCTCCAGCGCGTTGAGCGCGACGCGCGCATCGCCGCGGGCGGCCTCGAGCAGATGCGTCCGCGCCTGTGAGTCCAGTTCTACGCGCATCGCCCCCAAGCCGCGCTCCGCGTCCCCGAGTGCGCGATCAACGATGGCCCCGATTTGCTCCGGCGTCAGCGGTTCAAATGTCAGCACCCGCGAGCGCGAAAGCAACGGCGAGTTGATCTCGAAGAACGGGTTCTCGGTCGTCGCACCGATGAGGATGATCGTGCCGTCTTCGACGAAGGGCAGGAAAGCGTCCTGCTGGGCTTTGTTGAAGCGGTGAATCTCATCAATGAAGAGGATCGTCCTGCGCCCGCTGGCGGCGAGCCGCTGCGCCGCCTGCGCCATCACCTTGCGCACGTCCGCGACCCCCGAGGTGACGGCGCTGAACTGCTCCCAATGGGATTTCGTGCGCGCCGCGATGATCTGCGCCACGGTGCTCTTGCCGGTTCCGGCGGGACCGTAGAAGATCACCGAGGACACCTCGTCGCGCTCGATGGCGGAGCGGAGCCACGTGCCGGGCCCGAGGATGTGTTCCTGCCCGACTAACCCCGCCAGATCGCGGGGCCGCATCCGTGTCGCGAGCGGCGCGGCGTCTGACGGTGCAGCCTGGGGCTCGTCGAAAAGTGTCACGGAGAGGTCATCCCTCGAGAGGATTCCGTGCGCGGATTGTAGCACGCACGTCCGATGCGGTCAACGACGGGCAGGCCGTTGCAGGAAAGCGTCGAAGTAAAACACGTTTCCCCGCTCTGCACGCGACGGGCAGGAAACGCGGCACAGCGCGCAAGCGTCTATAATCGGGGCTCAGCCGGCTACGGCAAAGACGCTGACCGAGGAATCATTGTTGACGGCGTCATCGCGGATGAGCGTGGGTCGCTCGCCGGGAGCGAGAAGCGATAGTGAAATGGTAGGCAAATCCTGGGACAGGTTCGGGCCGTCGTTGCGCCGAGTGGCACTTGTCGCGGCGCTCGTCGCCGGCGGCGTCGGCGTGCTGGCCGCGAGGGGCGCTCCGGCGACGACGGCGGGCGGTAATGCGGAGGGCGCGGCGCGCGCATACATTCAGGCGCTCGTGGAT
>CP070648.1:3242013-3246247 GCA_020354555.1 Armatimonadota bacterium
CAAGACGGTGAAAGTAGAGTTCTGAGAGTGAGGCAGGAGGCCGAAGATGAAGGTCATCGCGATCCAGACGTCACCCAATGAAGACGGCCTGACCGCAACGATGGCGCAGATGGCGCTCGACGGGGCAAGAGCCGCCGGCGCGGAGACGGAGTTGATTCACCTCTGCGGTGCGAGCATCGAGGCGTGCCGGCAGTGCGAGAACGGGTGGGGGCTGTGCCGAGGCGAAGGGCGCTGTGTCATCGAGGACGACTTCGAGGACATACGTCAGCACATCGGGGAGGCGGGCGCGGTCGTTATTAGCACGCCGGTGTACTTCGGCGACCTGAGCGAGGTGGCGAAGTGCTTTTTCGACCGGCTGCGCAGGTGCGAGCGCAACGCTGAGGAGTCCGACCTCAAGGGTACGCCCGTGCTGTCAATCGCCGCAGCGGGAGGGGGCGGGGGAGGCGGTCCGACGACGCTGGTGAACCTGGAGCGCTACTACGCGGTCATCGGCTGGCCGGTGTTCGACGGCATGATCGTGACGCGGCGCAGCCGCGAATACATGCTCGTCGCCGCGCGGGCGGCCGGCGAGAAAATGGTCAAGCATATCGAGCAGAACGCGTGAGCCCCTGGCTTCCCGTCAAACGGTCACGTGCGTTCGACCTTCATCCGCCGCCTGTTGGACGAGCAGGGCCTGCCTCGATGATTCGAGCGATTCCTCGGTGGTGAGAACCGGGGCGGCGGAACTCCGCCCGGCGATCTCCGCCACGAATTCGGCGATGGGGGTCGCCGCGCTGTCGGGCGTCGCCTCGATTCTCTGCTGCGGTTCGTCGGGAAGCTGCAGTGCTATGCCCGCGCCCCCGTGCAACCGCAGACGCCCCGTCGCCCCCCAGATGTCGAACACCCATGGCGCCGCATGGCCGGCCACCGCTTTGTAGCAGCAGTCGAGGACGACCCCGGCATCGTTGCCGAGCCTGAGCAGGGCCTGGGACGCGTCCTGGAAAAACGGGACCTCAGGCAAGCCCGCGTTCCACGCCCGCGCGGCCACGATTTCGACGATGGGCTGGCCCGTCAACCACCCCGTTGCGTCCACCGCGTGAATCATGAGGTCGTTGATGATCCCGCCGTGCTGCCCCGGCGCGAAGTACCAATCAGGCCGCCCGGCGCGGTACGCGAGCCGGTGCGGGCCGGCGGCGTAAACGCTCACCACTTCACCGATCTGCCCGGCGAGGATCAGGCGGCGCGCGGTCTGCCACGCCGGCTCGTAGCGCAGTGACAGCCAGACGAATACCGCGAGACCGTGCGCCCGCGCGAGGTCACGTATCCGGCCGCACTCGTCCAGACGCGTACACAGCGGCTTGTCTGAGATGACATGCTTGCCGGCTTCCAACGCCCGGATAACCTGGCGGCCGCGCTTGGCGTACACATCACCGACCGCGAGGATGTCGAAATCCACGCCGCGGATGACGCTGTCGAAGTCGGGGTGCGTAACCGCGACGTCGGCGCGGCTCAGATAATCAGCGCACGCCTGCGGATCCTCCTCCGCGACGGCGACGATCTCCAGGTCAGGGTGCTCTCGGATGAGCCGCGTCATGCCGACGACATGCCCGTGCCTGAACCCGGAGATAGCGACCTTCATCTTCCGCTCCCGTTCGTGCTTACGCGTTTGCTTCTTCTGCGCGCCGCGGCCGGATGCCTTGGGCGATGTCCATGAATCCACAGCCGCGCGGGCGCGCGATGTCGGGATGACGCACGCAGCGCGGGAGCGCGACGAGGTCGGGAGGCGTGAGGTGTACGCACGTCAGAATCGGATGGTGAGGTCGGTTTCGGCCATGCGGTCTTCGAACCGCGCGCCCCGTCCGCTGTAGTCGGCGTAGTCGATGAGATGGTACTTGAGCGCGACCGAAGTGCTGGGCGACAGGCGGTATCCCAGGCCGAGGGTGCGCAGTGAAGCCGCGTCGAGAGCCGAGAAGTCGCCGCCCTCGCGCAGCATTGACTCATAGGCGAGATTGAGGGTGAGGTTATCCGTAATCCCGTACTCGAATGTGCCGCGCAAGCGGCGCAGTGAGATATCGGTGGATGCCACGCGTTCGGGCGCGGCCAGATCCGACTCGGCGCGACCCGTCGGCAGACGCGACCGGGCAAGGCCGGTGATCGGCGCGTCGGGCAGTCCGCCCAAGGGCAGGTGGGGCAGCGCGGCGGCTTCGCCTTCCGTTTCCCGATAGACGACACCGAGACGGGCGCGTGTGGTTGTGTAGCTGATGCCTGCGGCGCCGGGCACCTCGGTGCTGTTCGCACGCGAGCCGTAGTCACCGTTCCCAAGCGAGCGCGCGGCCGCGATGGCAGGCGAGGCGTCCACCTCGAGCACGGACAGGACGTCGCCGAACTCCTGGAGCAACCGGGCGAGCACTGTGGCGACCCGCGTCCGCTCACTGGCCGGCATGAGGCGCACGTCGTCGAGCGCGGCGCCCACGCGGCCGTCGCGAGCCAGCCTCTCCAGCGCGGCCATGGGGCGCAGCAGGCTGAGGGTGAAGTCATAGCGCGTCAGAGGCGTCGCCCCCGCGAAATCGTCGGGCAGGCGAGCGTCAATGATCCCGCACTCCGCCAAATAGCGGCAGTCGCCGTACGCCGGATCGCCTTGCGGCACCGGGTCGAACGGCGAGCCAAACGCGGGAAACGCCCCCAACAGCGAAAGCAGCAGCACAGCCAGGCAAGCGCGCAATCCTGGCTTCCTCCGTAGCTCGGATTATACCACGCCCCCGCCGGCCGCGCAAGCCTATGTAAGGGGTAGTTTCATGGGGAGGCAGCCAAGCGACCGCTTCACACGCCCGCCGGCGCCAGGAGCCGTCAGATGTGCAGTTCGGCCAGGATCCTGCTGCGCGCGTCGAGCTTGCTCAGGTCGCGGATCTCGTAGCGGTTGCCGTCGGCGTCTTTGATGAGTATGCGTGACGCCCCGAGCCACCACACGCTCTCCGAGCGCGACCGCAGTTCGAACACGCGAGGGCCGCGGTCGGTGATGACGTGCCAGGTGGCGACGCCGTAGCGGTCGCGGATGCGCTGGACGGACTGGATGCGCGACAGGAAGTAGGAGCGGTCGAGTGTGGCGCGCACCACCTCCGCAGACTCGGGATCGAGGTGCTTGATATTCTCGATGATTCCCAACTCCTCGCCGTCGCGGTCGTACAGCACCACGAAGCGCCGGCGGCGCGTCACCGGCATCGCCTCGACTAGACGCGCCTGGTGCACGGTCGTGCCGTCCGGGAGTTGCACCTTGACACCGCCGTGGCGATCAAAGCGTACGAGCGTCGCCTTCGGGTCGATCATCACAGTGGGCTTCGACGCAGCTGACGTCGGATGCTTCATGTCGTCTCGACCTCCGTCATCAGTGATTGCGTCTCAACCAGCCGGGCGTATACGCCGCCCATGGCGAGCAGTTCCTCGTGGCTGCCGATCTCCGCGACGCGCCCCTCCTCCAGCACCGCCAGACGGTCCGCATGCTTGAGCGTGGATAAGCGGTGCGCGATCGCGAACGTCGTACGGCCCTCGACCAGGCGCATAATCGCCTGCTGGATCAGCCTCTCGGTCTCCGTGTCCACCGACGACGTCGCCTCGTCGAGGATCAAGATGCGTGGATTGTGCAGAATCGCGCGCGCGATGGAGATGCGCTGCTTCTCGCCGCCCGACAGCCTGATGCCGCGCTCACCCACGTGCGTGTCGTAGCGATCCGGGAAATTCATGATGAACTCGTGTGCGTTCGCAGCCTTGGCCGCCTCGACGATCTCCAGTTCGGAGACATTCCGCTTGCTGTACGCGATGTTGTCGGCAATGGTGCCGTGGAACAGGAACGGCTCCTGCAGCACCATGCCGATATGCTCACGCCAGGAGCGAAGGTCAAGGTCGCGCAGATCCTCGCCGTCCATCCGGATCACGCCCCGGTTGGGGTCGTAGAACCGGCAGATCAGGTTGACGAGCGTCGTCTTCCCGACGCCGCTGCGACCGACAAGACCGATCATTTCGCCCGCTTGCACGTCGAGGCAGATATCGCGCAGCACCGGCTCGTCCTGCTCGTAACCGAAGAAGACATGGTCGAACTCGATCCGCCCATGCACCTCGGTGACCGGATGCGGATGGTGTTCGGGCGGTGTCAGCTCGGTCTCGCCCGGCGTATCGAGGATCTCGAACACGCGCTCCGCAGCCGTCGCCGCGCGCTGGAAGCGCTCGTTGAGATTGGCCAAGGTGGTCACCGGCCCGTAGA
>CP070648.1:3246347-3263144 GCA_020354555.1 Armatimonadota bacterium
GCCGCGACTGGTTTGTCCGGCGCCACACGGCGAGGGCGTTTGGCCCGGTCCACGCGCTGGCCGGCGCGCGGCCGCGGGATTACCGTTCGGCTTTGGCGGCGCGTTCTCGAAGGTCGGCTGCTGTCTCTTTGATCTCAGTAAGGTCGCGGCGCATCTCGCTCCAGCCATACCACAGCGCGTAGTCCGGGTTGGCATGGAACGTGCCCTGGAACGTGCGCATGCGGTGCTCCAGGAACATCACGAACAGCTTCTGCTCGATGCTCGTCGGCGCATCATGAAATGCGAGCAGGTCGGGGAACGCGTACGCGTAGTCCTCGGGCTTCTCCAGAATGCCGTCCCTGTACAGCGCCGCGACGGTCCGGATCGCCTCCCCCATCAGCCGATCCGCCTCCCGGATCATGTCGTCGCCCTTGCTTAGCTCGCCCTTCGCGAACGCGGACGAATGGCACTGGGTGCAGGTCTCGACCATCTTGTCGCGCTCGGCCTGCCAGTCCTCCTGGGTGAGGCGGGCGACGTCTGCAGCTTTCACAACGTCGAGCCGCGGCGTCGGACTCCCATCGGGATCGAGCACGCCCAGAGCCTGCAGAATCGAGACGCGGTCCGCGGCCCACTGTTCGTCCTCGGGCATCGGCAGCCGTACCGCGAGAAAGCCCCAAGCGGTCCGCACCGCGTGACTCGTGTCCTGCATGTGACACGTCTGGCACGTCGGCGCGGCGACCGTGTCGGGCAAGGTCTTGTTTTGCTTGAGCAGATAGCGGACGCCGTGCTTCGACGCCGAGTACATCTCCCATTGCGGGTGGTCGAAGCCCTCGTGACACGTCTGGCAGGCCTGCGGCTGACGTGCCTCCTGCACCGAGAAGACGTGACGCGTGTGGCACGCGTCGCACGACGCGGTGCCGAAGCCCGAGCCGGACTTCTTCAGCTCCGCGATTTCCGCCTCGGTCTTGAGGCCGATCTTGTGGCACCCGCCGCAGCCTTTCATGCCTTCCGTAAGCGCGATGGGCTGCCAGTGAGCGGTCGGCATCGCTTTCATCGCCGCCCACGCCGCCGCATGCTTGCCCGCCTTGAATTGCGCGACGCGATCCTCGTGGCACTGCGCGCAGGTATCGGGCGTAGGGATCGCGGCGTCTGCGGCATCGGCGGCGGACTCGTGTTCGTCGCCGTGGCAGATGGAGCAGTCAATGCCGGCGGCGCTGTGTTTGCTGGCCTGCCAGTCAGTGACTATACTGGGCGTCGCTTGCTTGTGGCAATCTACGCACACGTCGCCCGCGCCCGCAGTGCTGCCCACCGCACGCAGCGCGAGTATCAGGCAGAGTGCGGTCGCTGAAGCGATCAGTGCAATCCGAGACATACGCGCCACCTCGCTCTTCGAGTCGCTTGCAGCCGCCTGCGGCAAACCCGAGGCGTGGTTAGGCGCCAATCCCGGGTATCCCTTGTCGCCAGATCGAACAGCCCTCAAATCCAGTGGGTGACGGGCAGCTCCTTCAGCCTCCGAGTACTCGCACAACTTCCTCGGCAGTGGTTTCTCCGGACAGCGCCTTTGCCATGCCATCGGCGAACATGGTCGTCATGCCGTGTCGAAGCGCGGCCTCATGGATGTCCGACCGTTCCGCACGCGCGCTGACGAGATCCCTCAGCTCCGGCTCCATGACAAGGATTTCGAAGACGCCCGTCCTGCCGGAGTAGCCGGTGCCGTGGCAGCGGTCACAGCCCTTGCCCCTGTGAAACGTCGGCGCCTTGTCCGGCCATCTGATGCCGCCGGCTTGGGCCCGCTCGCGCCACTCCGCAACCATCTGCGCAGAATAGTCGGTCGGCTGCTTACAGTCCGCGTGGATGCGGCGCACCAGACGCTGCGACGATACCATCAGCGACGCCTGCGACAGGAGAAAGGGATCGGCGCCGCTGTTCAACAGCCGCTCAAGCGCCGACGCTGCGTCGTCCGCGTGAAGGGTCGTCAGCACGAGATGCCCGGTGATGGCCGTCTCGACGGTCTGCTGCACGGCCTCGACATCGGGCATCTCGCCGACCATCACGATGTCGGGGTCCGAGCGCAGGATGCCGCGCAACACCTCTGCGTAGTGCATGCCCAGCTTCCGGTTGACGCTGATCTGCACCACACCGGGAAGACGGATCTCCACCGGGTCCTCGACTGACATGGCGACAAGATGGGGGGCCGCGCGACTCATTATCGCCGCGTGCATGATCGTCGTCTTGCCGCAGCCGGTCGGGCCGGAAAACACGATCAGCCCGCACGGCGCGCACAGGCATCGATTCAGACGGTCACGGTCGGGTTTGCTGAAGCCGACCTGATCCAGGGTCACTCGGGCAACATCCTCGGCCCAGATGCGCAATGTGAGCTTCTCGCCTTGGACCGTGGGGAGCACGGTCTCGCGCAGATCGTACTCGCGCCCTTCGTGTGCGATGACGATGCGCCCGGTCTGGATGGAACGCCGGTTAGCGGTGTCGAGATCGGCGAGGCTCTTGAAGCGTGTGACCAGGGGATCGTGAACATTGCGCGGGAGACTCAAGACGTCGTGCATGGCCCCGTCTATGCGAAAGCGAACCTTCGTCTCGCCGCGCGCGGGGTCAATGTGGATGTCGCTGGCGTTGTCGGCGGCGGCGGCCAGAACGATCTTGTGGCTTAACTCCGCCAGCGCCGTGTCCTCGGCCCTCAGGATGGCTTCACTTGCGCCTTGCTCTTGCAGCGTCACCTCTCCGCTCCTTCCTCCGCGCTCGCGCGATGCGCTTGTCGAGCAGCTTCATCGCAGCGCGCACGGCGTCGAGGTCAATCCCAGCTGCGGTCGGGTCCTCATACTCCAGGAACTTACGTAGATCCCGGCGATAGAAGCGCCACTGTCGCCCCGCCTTGAAGCCCTGCACCTTGCCCTGGTTGATCCAGCGGTACAGCGTGGGCTTGGTCGTTTTCAGGAAGGCGACGGCTTGATCCATGTCGAGCACGTCGTCGTCCCGGGCCGGTGCGGCAGAGTTGCGCGCACTTGAAGGATCATCCTTGGGCATGACATTACTCCCCGCAATGTGGTAATCATAAGTGTTTATTAGTATATATACTACGTTTATACTAATTTGTCAATGGCGATAGTGGCCGCATTTCAGACATCCGCCTGTCCTTCGACGGTTTGGGGTGGGGCCGTCCTGCCGCAGTTGCGGCCAGCGAGGGAGCGGGGAGTCTGTCGCCGACTGTACAGTCGCAGAGCAGGCGAGGTATCTCGCGTCGTGGCCTCAGGTTCGGTTTGGCGGCACGCCTGCGCCACCAGGCCTCGCTACTTGAACTCGACGCTGAAGAGATCGGCGCTGCGCAGTCGGAACCGCAACGCTACGGCGGCCTCCTCGGGGTGGCCAAGGTCGGACTTTCCGCGCCAGGTGACAACGCGGTCCAACTCATCGCCGGTGAGCGGGTCGCAGTCCTCGAAGCTCCGCCCCGACAGAACCTTGCCGTCAGGCCCGATTGCTTCGACCTGCACGTACCCCGATGGCCTGGTGCGGAAATTCACGTGAACGTTGCGGCCCGTGAAGCGCAAGGGGTATAGCGCAAATGAGCCCTCGATGGTCGCGCGCAGCGCGACCAGCCGGCCCTTCGGCCACCATGCCCACGCAAGCGCTCCCATCGGAGGTCGCCGCGGATACTTGTGCGGCACCGGCGTTCCGCAGTAGAGTATGCCGATCCGATCACCCGGCAGCGCCACCATGCCCAGGCCAGGCGCCGTCACCCCTGTGTCCCATGCACCCGGCGGGCCCGGCTCACACACCGCACCGCCCGGCACGAAGCCCCATACGATTCCATCCGGGCTCGTCGCGAGGTGGAACTCGAACCGGTCCTCGGGCAAGCTCCACAACAGCGGAAACATGACGTGATAGTCAACTGTGCCCGGCATCATCGTCTTTGCGTTGGCGTACCACAGCTCGTAAGGCGCGCGAACAGCATTCGGCCAGAACAGCTCCTCGGGGAGTGGGAATCGGCGGAAATCGTTACTCTCCGTGCGGCCAATGGTGCGGCGATTGAAGAACCACGAGCGCACGTATGCGACATACCTCCCCGTCACTACGTCGTAGGTGCAGACGTTGTGCGTATCGCTGGTTTGCACCACCAGCGGTTCGGGCAACTGGGTGAACCGCAGCCCGTCGGGCGACACCGCGCCGAACAGCGCGGGCACCCGCTCCCCGCCGAGATGGAACGGGTCAATATCATCCGGTCGCCGCTCGCGGTAGCGCGCCAGGCCGTCCTGGGAGATGTGGCCGAGGTGGAATGCCTTGTACCGCTCCTCCGGGGGCGCGGAAGGATCCTTGAACACGGAGCCGCCGTGGTAGCCCGATTCGGGCGTCACCGGCCCGCCGTAGGCGATGTTGTTGTTGCGGCTGCTCTGATACTCCACTGCTCCCAGCGACGGGAACTTCCACTCCACGCCGTCGCCGGATTCAGCGTAGCGCAACAGGTTAAACACCCCCATGCGGTCGGTGCCGATGTCTTCTCCTGGCCAGCACTCGTACCACAGGCGATACCGCCCCTCATCGTGAATGCACGTGCCGCCGAAGAGGAACAGCTCAGACGCCTGCTCGGCCGTGAGGACCGGCTCGGTCTTCTGGGCGGGCTGGGCCTCGAGGTGAATGCCGAGCGGCATGTTGTGGTGCTCCAAATGCATGGGCGGCACCGGGTCGGTGCCCCACATTGGTACGCCTTGCCCGTTGGAGCCGGCCCAGCGGAAACCCCCGGTGTCCACGTATCGCCAATCGTGGAAGTAAACGACGTTCGACGCCAGGGTGTACGGCGGGGTGAGCCCATGGTAGGGACTGCCATGTCTGACGGCGTGATCCGGCCCGGCCATCGCTTGCGCTCCTTCTGGAGAGGAATGGGTAAGAGCGGCGCCGGTCGCCCCGGCAGCCGCGAGCCCGAGAAACTCCCGGCGGTTCATGTCCTGCCTTCGCGGTTGCATGCGCGTCGCTCCTGGTTTGTCCGCACGGGCTATGACGGCGGCCGTTCGACACGCGCCGCCCTCGTGTAGCCATTGCCGGCGCTCAGCGCCGGCAATCGTCACGCGGTGAGGTCGAAGCCGTAGAGCTTCGCCTCCCGGAGGCGGAACTCCAGTCGCACCGGTTCCTGGCGTAGGGAAGCCAGTTTTCCGTTCCATCGCACGGGGTGTGCGAGCTTGTCGCCATGCGTCGGCGCGCAGTCCGACCAATCGAAGCCCGACACGGGCTTTCCTGACCGATCTGCGACGCGCACCAGAAGCTCGCCGCCGACCTCCGCGTTGACCGTGATAGCCGCGGCGTCCACTCTAAGCATTGGCGTGCGTAGCAGCCCGGGGCGCACGCCCGCATCGCGCGAGACGAAGCCGTTTTTCCGCAGCACTGCAACGCCGATCTGGCGGTTGCCGACCTTGTGGCCGGCGGAGTAGCCTCCATAGTACACGTAGTCCCGATCATCCACCGTCACGCAGTCCCCGACCCACGCCATCGCGTGATCCCACGTGCCCGCCTCGGGATCACGGTCGAGGAAAGGCTCACGGTGACGCGTCCAGTTCTCCCCGTCGCGGCTCGTGGCGAGTTCGGTCCAGCCAATGCCATGAACCGGGCCACCCGCATCCGCAGGCAGATCATCGCGCAGCACCCGCAGGAAGGCGAGGTAGAGATCTCCGCGCACCTGTGGGGCCATGCCGTAGAACTCCCACATGCCCGGCTCGCGCGGATCCGCCACCACGACGCGCCACGGATCCCGCCAGTGGATGAAATCCTCGCTGACGCTCTCCCCGACCAGGCGGCGGTACCCCTCGGGAGCATTCGGCGTGCTACCTCGATAGCCGTCCGCCTCGGTCGAATGAGCCTTGAAGCACGCGATGTACCCTTTGCGGAGCGGGTCGTAGCACGCATCAACGATGTCCCCGAGGTCGGTGAGCACCGGGGTCTGCGCGTAGTCGGTGAACCGCACGCCGTCGGCCGAGAACGCCACACACAGTCCCTGCGGATCGCTGATGCGGTAGTATGCCATCTTATAGCGTCGGGCCGGATCGGCGACTGCGGGCCCATCATCCACAAATCCAAGGCCGAACGCGCGGACGACCATGAAGAGGTTGTTGTCGGTGGAGCCGTTGATCGCCACCAGTCCTAGCTTGGGCCGCCGCCAGTGCAGGCCGTCGTCGGACTCGGCGTAGGCATAGACGGTGAACGGAACGTCTGGACTATTGTTCCGGATGTTGTACCACATCCGAAATCGCCCGGTTTCGGGGTCGCGGATCACGCGGTGAAAGAACAGGGGCATCTCGTGCCACGGCTCGGCCTTCGGGATCACCGGCCCAGAGAGACGTTCGGGTCGGTGAGTCGTCCGTGTGAGCCGGATCGTCCTTTCGATCAAGTGGTCGTCAATGAAGAGATGAGGGCCCGGGGATATCTCGATCACGCGTCCGGCCTCCTGCGCGGGGGTCTCCGCGGCACGGGCCGATTGCTGCTGCCCGACGCCGAGCAGCGGCGCGCCCACGGCGACCGCGGTCATCCGTGTCAGGAAGTCGCGCCGGCTGAGTCCCGAATCGCTCGCCATGCGGCTTTCCTCCTGCGCCGGGCACGGCGCGGCGGCTACTCCACGGTTACGGCCGTGCCGCTGGCGCTGACCATCAGCATGCCTTCACGGATCACCTCATAGTCAATGTCCACGCCCACTACAGCGTTGCCGCCCAGCGTCCGCGTCTGCTGAATCATCTCCTCGAGCGCGATCTCCCGTGCGCGGCCCAGTTCCTGCTCGTAGGCGGCGGAACGGCCGCCCACGATGTCGGTGATGCTGGCGAACAGGTCGCGCACGATGTTCGCGCCGAGGATGGCCTCGCCGCACACAACGCCGTGATACGCTTTGATCGCATGCCCCTCGATTTGCGGTGTGGTCGTCACTATCACGTCCGGTCTCAATGTGCTCTCTCCTCTCCTTTGCTTAGCAGTTCGACGGGCGCGGGTGACACCCTCGCGATCTACGCTCTAGTCGATGACGACATAGGCGACCGCTGCCCTGTATTCACCGCCCCACCCGCGGGCGACGTCAAGGGGGACCCGCCGCACGGGCACGGCGACCTCGTAGGACGGGGTTCCGTTTCCCGCTTTTCGGGCTCTGCGCAGTGTCAGATCGTGGCGTTCGCCCGTCGCGGTGACCATCACCGCGCGCTGCGGCGCGCCAGGCGGGCGCACGTCGAGCAACACGGTCGGGTTCTTCTCATGTGTGGGCGCGTCCAGGAGCAGGGCGATGACGATTCGCTCCTCCCCCACTCTGAAACCGAGCACTGTCGGCGCTTCCTCGGTGAGCCGAGGTGCCAGCTCCAGTTGGGTCCGGAAATCGGAAAACACCGCGAGCCCACCGCCGCTCAGCACCTCGTTCATCACCGCGAGGCGCTTGCCGTGTTCAGTAAGAACGGAGAGGTCGTCGGGTCCGGGCTGGGTCAGACACTTCGGGCCGTCCGCGCCGGCCCCCCAGGAAGCGAACCAGAAGAGCTTGTACTGATTCGGCTCGCTCCAACCATTGCGGAGCGCCCAGTGCAGGGCGCGGAGATAGCAGTTCGGCAAGTAGTTCGGGAAGGTGTGGAAGCCGATCTCGGTCTGCCAGATGCCGCGGCAGATACCCGGCTTGACGTAGCGATCGTGGATCTCCTGCCAGGTCGAGTTTTCGAAGTAGTGGATGTCAACGATGTCAGTCCAGCGAGCGGCATCGTGGTAGTCGAGGGCGCGGAAGAGATTGCCCGCATCGGCCACCGGCCAGCCACCGAAGACGACCTGGCAGCCGTATCGCCGGATGATCCTCGCGGCGGGCAGGTACACCTGGTCCACCCATTCTCGCCCGCTCGCATGCCAGAAAGTCATGGGCTCCCACGTTGGCTCATTCCACACCTGGAAGTAGCGCAGGTTGAATGGCGGGCGAATGTAACGGGCGACGACGTGTTCGACGTAATCCTCCCAGTCTGCGACGTCATGCGGCGGCGAGAAGCCGTCGCCCGGTTTGCTTGCCGCCCACGGAGCGGTGTACGCCAGCAGCGGCAGGATGTCGAGTCCTTGCGCGTGGGCTTGCAGCACAAGGCGGTCGGTGTTCGCCCATTCCCAGCGGTCGTTCTCCGGCTCGATAGCGCCCCACGAGAAGTCATGACGCGTCCACCCGATCCCCAAGGCGCGCGAGATGTCTGGCGTCGGCAGGTACACCGCGCCGTTGAAATCCTGGAATGTCACGCCGGGCGGCCGCGCGGTAAATGCGTCGAGTTGGAAAACTACCGGTTCCGCCGCCACGCCAAGACCGGCGAGTAGGCCGCATGCGACAAGTGACAGTAGCACGCCGTACGCTTTCACTGCTCTCGACTCCTGTACGCGCCGGAGATACGTTTCTGCCGCGGGCCTGTGGCGGAGGCCATATTCTCCTCGAGACAGGCGCTGGCCTGGCAGGATGTTCCGCATAAGCTGCGCGCGCAAGGCCACGGCGTTGTCGAGCGTCGCCCTGAGAACGGACCTGTGAAAACGCGGCTGCCATCGCATTCAAGCCGGCGACAGGGAACCTGCGGCATGGCAACGAATCGCAGGTGCAGCCCCGGGCCTTGCATGCGGCCGACGGTGCTTCCGTCGGAGGTAGGGAAAAACGGCTAACGCATGAACGCGCGTTTACCGACTCTGATCGCTCTGCTCCTGGTGTGCGCTGCAACTCACTCACCGGCTGCCGTCGAGTGGTGGGGGGAGGCCGAGGGCCTGTACGGCTGGACCTCCGCAACATTGGACGGCGCGTCTGGTGGCCTAGCGGCGGTGGGCAACGCCAACAGCACCCCGGGGCTGATCGAGCTGCCGCTGCCGACGTACGGTCCGTGGAACATCTGGCTCAGACACAACACCGGCCAGCAAGGCAGCAGGCGCGCGCGGGTGACAGTCCGCGATGATACATCGGTCGTGCTCGGCGGCGAGGGCGGCCTGTCGTGGAGGTGGGCGAAAGTCGCCTCCGTCGCAGAGCGCACTCTGACCCTTCAAATCAAGCCGCTCGACCCGTGGCCCGCGGATTTCTGGTTTGACTGCTGGCTCGTCACCGATGATCTGGACTACGTGCCGCCGGACGAACTGCCCGCGCCGGGGCGCTTCGGAGAGGCGACCTACCGGCCGCCCTTCATACCCTCCGTGCTTGTCGTCGGGAGCCATTGGGAGCTGTCCGGGTACATCGCGGCAACCGAATGGGACGAAGCTCTCGCGAGACTGCGGTGGCCTCTCGCTCACTGCTCGACGGCGGAACTCGTTTCCGGCGACGTCGCGCTCGACGAATACGACGTCGTCCTCTTCACCGCCGCCTTCAACCGGCGGCCGCAGCTTAATCTATCACCTGCGGCGAGTGCGCTGAGGCGGTACGTCAGCGGGGGCGGGCTCGTGATTGTCACGGACCTCACCCGGCCCGAGCAGACCCACTGGCTTGCACCTCTCGGCGTGACCGTGCGAGAGGGCGGCGACGGGCGGCCAGCTGATCGCCAGGTCGAGAGCGCGCTCACGCATCCGTGGACGATCTTCCCGCGCTACTCCGATCGCCCCTGGACGTACTGCCGGCATCCCAATGGCTGGGGAGCTGTGCCTTCCTACGTTCTCAGCCCTCGCGAAGGGGATGCGATCCTCGCCGTGGGCCGCCGCGGGGCGCCGCTTGCCGTGTCGCGTCGCCTTGGCCGAGGGACATTAGCCGCCGCAGTCCTGTGCAAGGACCTCGGCCTCGATCACCGAGCCGTGTTCAACCTCTGGCTTCACCACTATGCCCAGCGTAGCGACTCGACGGCGAGTGCGTTGGGCAACCTCAAGCGATTCTGCGGCGCATCAGCCGAGGGGCCGAAGCCGTACACGCAGTGGCCGAAGGTGGGGCGCGGAGCAAAGGGACAGTTCCTCTGGCGCGGGAAGCCCTTTTTCCCCGTTGGGCTCTATCTCGTGAATCAGGCGAATCTCCGGCTCGTCGCTGAAGCCGGGTTCAATGCGGTGATGGGCGGAGGCGGCGGTGACTACCTTGCACAGGCGGCCCGGCACGATGTCGCGGTGTTCGCCAGTTGCAGTTGGGACATGGACGAACTGGCTCGCGCCGCGCACGCACAGCGGGAGAGCCGATCCCTCGCGGCCTATTACGTGATGGATGAGCCGAGCAATTCGGGCCACACAATCGAGCAACTGCACGAGATGATTGACACTATCAAACGGCAGGATCCTGACACGCCTTGTTTCTTCATAGACAACGATCCCAACGAATTCCCGAGTTGCTTGCCGCTGGTGGATGTCGCCGTGCTCGACCCGTACGAGCTGCGAGAGCCGCGTGGTGACATCCGGACGCAGGGCGTCACCATGGACTATGCGCGCAGACTCCTCGATGACGACGCGCCGCTGCTGGCGGTGCTGCAGGCGCACGGATTCGCGGGAGAGCAGCCGATCCTGGCCAAGCCCACGCCGCAGCAGCTCCGGGCCGAAACCTACCTCGCCCTGGCACACGGCGCGAGAGGCATCTTCTATTTCGTCTTCGATCAGAATGACGACTCCTCGATCACGTTCCTCCATCGGCGAGACGGAAGCTTCGACGAGCCGCTGTGGAGCGAGGCGAAGCGCCTCGCTCGCGAGTTGACGCGCCTGGCGCCGGTGCTCAGTGCGGCGACATTCGAGGGCGCGCTGCCGGCGGGTGATGCTGAGGCCGGCTGGTGGCGCGGCGAGGCGGACCTCGTGGTGCTCGTCAATACCGGTCCTGATGTCCTGACGGGCGAGGTCGTGCTGCCCTTCCAGCCCGCAGAACTCACCTGCACAGGCGAAGGCAGGGTGCGAGTGCGCGAGCGTCTTAGGTATGTTCTCGGGCCGTGGGAGACGGCCGTGGCGATCAATGAGAGAGGCGATGATCGCGGCGCGGGGCGACCTGCGGGCGCTGTATCACCGCCGCGACCCGGGGAGTGAGGTTCGGCGATGGGCGAATCGAGCATGCAGCCCAAGGACGTCGTTCGACGCGCTATTGAGTTCGACAGCCCACCCCGCGTGCCCATCCATTATCACAACGGCGACCTGGAGTGTTCCGACACGTTGGGCACCGGCTATGCTCCCGCGCCGGGCTTCGCGCCGTCGCGACCGGGTGAGACCGAGTGGGGTTTCGTGTGGCACTCCCTCAATCAGACGATGGGACAGCCGCATATCCGGCCGCTGGCCGACTGGAGTGCGATTGACACGTACCGGCCTCCGGATCCTCACGCGCCGGGTCGGCTCGATCACGTGTCCGCCTGGGCCGCCGAGCATTCCGACCGCTTCCTGAGATTCGGCCTGGGCATCACCGGGTTCAACTGCGCCACATTCCTGCGCGGCTTCGAGGAGTTTCTGGTTGACCTGCGCGCGGCGCCTGATCGCGTGGAGCGCGTGCTCGATATTGTCCACGGTTTCGAGGACGCCATCATTGACGAGATCGGGGCGTATCCCGTGGACGCCGTCACTTTCGCGGATGATTGGGGTAGCCAGAATGGCCTCATCATCGCGCCCGATCTGTGGCGGCGCGTCTTCAAGCCGCGCTACGCCGATCAGTTCGCGCGTATCCATCGCGCCGGCAAGAAGGTGTGGTTTCACAGCTGCGGCGACGTGTACAGCATCATTGGGGATCTCATCGAGATCGGGGCGGACGTCTTGGAGTTCCTGCAACCGGATCTACTGGGCGTCGAGCGCCTGGCCGCGGATTTCGGGGGCAATGTGTGCTTCTGCTGTTCGGTGGATCACCAGCGCGTGGCCATCGCGGGCAGTCGGGATGAGATCTTCGCCTATGCGCAGCGTCTGTACGACATGCTCGGCGCGTTCAACGGCGGCTTCATCGCGTACATCGAGGACTACTCGTGCCTCGGCATGAGTCAACGGAACTACCAATGGCTGCGGGAAGCATTTCACGGTCTTTCGAGCATGTGACGTGCCATCGCGCTTCGCGCCGGTGGGTGCTCGACCCGCTGCGCAGGCGAGGCAACATTGCCGTGCAGGAACCCGCGACGTGACGGCAAAGAACTGGTGCAGGATATGATTCTTCTTCAAGCATCCTGGGACGATGTGCGGCCGATTGACGACGGGCCCAAGGAGCCCACGCACATGAAGATGTGGTGGGCTGCTCTGGTCGCCCTTATCGTCATTCTCGCGCTGATATTTGTATTCTACCGCCTCGCGCTGCGCCCGACGCCAATCGAGCGTATCCTCGAGGATCCGCGAGCCTTCGATGAACGGATCGTGAGCGTCAAGGGCGAGGTCAAGCGTTCGCTCGGACTGCTCGGCTTCGGGGGGTATGAAGTGGACGATGGCACGGGGCGCATCACCGTGGTCACCGACGCAGGCCTGCCGCCGTCCGGAGCGGAGGTGACCGTGCGCGGGATTGCCAAGAACGCCTACACCATCGGAGACAAGAGCCTCACGGTGATCATCGAGAAGCGCCGCGGCGGGCATCGGCTTCTGAAGCACGCGACATCCGGCCGCGCGGACTGACAGCACCCGCACCTATCGATCGCAGCCACTCACGGTAGGAGCAACACGGCTGTGCCGTTCAGGGCGAGTGTAAGCCAGCCTTCGGGCGCTGGCGTCTCCTTCGCTCCGCCGGTTTCAGTCGCCGCGCGCGTATCTCGCGTGACCGGCGATGCACGGGGGCGGCGCATCGGCCGTTCTGTTTGCCGACATCTCAGGCACGCTCACTTCGCCTGGCTTACAGTATCTCCGCCAATAGGGCGCGGCTGGTCGGGTCGAGCCCGGTCACGTCCGGAATGTCGTAGCGGTTGCCCTCGGCGTCCGTGATGAGAATGCGGGCCGCGCCAAGGTAGATCACGTTGTCGCGAATGTCGCGCAGCGTCACCTCGCGTACCCCTCGATCGGTCTCGAACACGCAGATCGCGACGCCGAAGAGGTGCTTCGCTTGGATTATCCGCGTGAGGACCGGATAGAGGTACCGCCGGTCGAGCTCCGCCTGCACGAGATCGCGCGATTCGCGGTCAAGGCGATACCAGTCGCGCAGCAGGCCGACCTCCTTGCCCGTGGGGTCGGCTTCCCGGATGGCAATGTAACGATCGGGGGCGCTCAGCGGCTGGGCGCGTAGAAAGCGCGGCGCGATGACGCTGCGCTGGTCGCCGATCGTCGCGCGCACGCGCCCGTCATCGGTGCGAAAGACGCGCACCTGAGCAGGTTCCAGGTAACGCAGTTCGGGTGGCTCTTTGGCCCTCGTGATTTCAACGCTATCCATCGAGCGCCTTCGTCATCGAAGTCTTCTGGTGGATGTCCAAGAGGCGGTGGTACGCGCCCTTCTTCGCCTCGAGTTCCTCGTGGGTTCCGAATTCGGCGACTTTGCCGTCCTCGAGGACGAGCAGGTTGCTCGCGTTGCGCAGCGTGGAGAGCCGGTGCGCGATGGCGAACGTCGTGCGCCCCGCAATGAGCCGAGCGATCGCTTCCTGTATCTGGGCTTCGGTCTCGAGATCCACGCTCGCGGTGGCCTCGTCGAGGATGAGAATCGCCGGGTCGTGCAGGATCGCGCGCGCGATGCAGATGCGCTGCTTCTCCCCCGCCGAGAGCCGCCCGCCGTGCTCGCCGACTTGCTCGTCGTACCCATCCGGCTTGTTGACGATGAAGTCGTGAGCGTTGGCGACCTTGGCGGCGGCCATGATCTCCTCGATGGTCGCGTCCGGCTTGCCGTAGGCAATGTTCTCGGCGATGGTTCCGGTGAACAGGAACGGCTCCTGGAGCACGGCGCCGAGCCGCCCGCGATAGAACGATAGATCGAGGTCGCGCAGGTTGACGCCGTCCACGACGACTTCGCCGTCGTCGGCATCATAGAAGCGGCAGAGCAGATTGATGACCGTCGTCTTGCCGGCGCCGCTCTTGCCTACCAACCCGAGCATCTGTCCGCGCTCCGCCTTGAACGAGATGTCCTTGAGCACGGGTTGGTGCTTCTCATAGCCGAAGGTGACGCCGCGGAACTCGATCTCGCCGCGGATGCTCTCCGGGACGACGTCGCCGCGGCCCTTCTCGGTATCTGCCTCGGCATCGAGCACCTCGAAGATGCGCTCGGCGGCGGTGAGCGCGCGCGACATCCACTGCGCGCTTTGAGTGATGCCATTCAGCGGGCCGTAGAGCATGGCGAGGTACGCCAGGAAGGCCATCAGCCCACCCACCGTCAAACCGCCCGATCCAAGGATGATCAAGCCGCCGAAGTACCACACCAACAGCGACCCGCTGCTGACCGCGAGGCCGATGAGCGGCATGTACGTGGCCCACGTCTGCTCCGCATAGACCGATGCGTCGAAGACATCGGCGTTGCGCAGTTGAAAGCGCTCGATCTCGGTAGGTTGCTGCGAGAACGCCTTGATGATCTTCACCCGCGACAGCGCGTCGGAGGCGATCGCATAGAAGCGGCTCCACCGGTACCAGAACCTGTGGAACGCGCGGCGCATGCGCCGCCACAACACGCGCGCCAGAATGCTCACCAGCGGCGCCGGGATGAGCACCAGCAAGGCGAGCTTCCAGTTGATGATGAACACGGCAACGGCCACGCCGATGACGCTGATCGCGTTGCTCGCGACCCACGGCAGGCCGTAGGCCAGGAAATCCTGCACTCCGCCGGAGTCCTGGGTGAGGCGGGAAATGATGGCGCCCGTCGGATGCCGGTCATAGTAGCGCAGAGACAACCACTGCAAACGATCGTACAGCGCCGCGCGGATATCGAAGCTGACGCGCCCGCCGACCCACGCGCCGACGCGGCTGCGCCAGATCGCCAGCACGGTGCTGAGCACGCTGCTCCCTGCGAGCCCAACAACCAGCCACGCGAGAAGGATGGCGTTCTGGCGTGGGATGAGCACGTCATCCACGAGGATCTTCGTCAGGTAGGGCGGGACGAGGCCGAAGAAAGCGGCCCCAAGCATGAGCATGCTCACGAGCACGAGGCGCGCGCGATAGGGCCGCGCGTAACCAAGCAGTCGCCGCAGTACCGCGCCTTTGCGCACGCAGCGCGGGCAGACGCGGGTCTCCTCGCCGAGAACCAGGCCACACGTGGGGCAGCGCGTCCGGCGCTCCGGCTCCTCGGGGATGGGCTTGCCCTTGGCGGCGGCATCGAGCTGCCCGCGCACTTGGCCGAAGCGCTGCGAGAGCGCATTGGTGTACGGCAAGAGGTCTACCTTGTGGCCGTTCACCACTGCCTGAAGCATGGCGCCGCCGACGAGGATCTCGACCTGCGCCTCGCTTATGTCCTTCAGCGGCAGGTCAACGAGGATCTCCGCCTCCGCGCCATCCGGCGCGCAGACGAGCACGCGGTCTCCGGCGAGCACGAGCCAGCACTCGCCGAACCGGTTGCCGGCGCCGAGGTCGCTTGCGGCCGCGATGCGGATCTCCGCGTCGGGCGCGGCGCGGGCGACGGCTTGCAGAACGGCGTCAGGCAGTTGTACCGTGGCGCACATGGCCATCCCCGGCAGCAGTCTCCGAACGACGACGAGATAGCGGAACTTCCTGGATTATAGCACTACCGGTATGGAGCGTCGGGCGTTGTCCCTGCGGCGGAGTGAGACAACGGGCCCGGTTTTCGTCCACCCCTCACATGTCGCAATCGCAATACCCAAAAGACAAACGCGACTGCCTCACGCCAGCCGTTCCCCGAGGGGGGCGGGGCGGCAGAGCCAGCGCTCAAGCCGCTTCCACGGATGGCTCGAAGCAGGCGCGTCACGGGCTGAGGTCGCGTGATCCTGCTGCCAGTTCCGTATTGTTTTGTCGCGAGTCAGCCGGGGTGATACTACGCCCTCCCGGCCCGATTGTCAATAGCGCGCACTTACCTGGCTTATCGCGAGGCGCGCGCCCGAGAACCGGCATGTCCTCCTCAGGCCAGGCAGAGCAGGTGCTCCGCGTTGCCGTGCGCGATCTTCTCGTAGCATTCCCGCGAGATCTTGCCGCTGTCTCGCGCCTCATTGAACCAGGGCACGATCGGCACTTCCTGGTTGACGTGGCAGATGTCGGTGCCGAACAGCAGCCGATCCTGGAACTCCTCGAGGAACCAGTAGCCGAACTCGGCGTCGCGGCTGATCGCATTGAAGCCGCTGCCCGCCGAGAGGTCGCCGTACAGGTTCGGATACTTCTTCATGAGCGCCGGCACGCGCCCCGGGCCCGCAACCGGCCCGTCCGGATAGCCCCCGCGAGTCTCCTCTTCCACATTCGACGCGATCTCCGCCCAGAAGGCCATCGCGTGACCAATGAAGATCGTGTCCCGGCACTCGCGCAGCGTCTTCTCGAGCCGCGGCAGGCCCATCTCATCCGCCACGCCGTAGAGGCCGTACCTGACGGCCACTGCGAGGTGGAATATGATCGGCAAGCCAGCGCGCTCGCAGTGGCGGTAGAGGTTGAGGCACATGGGATCGTCAAAGGGCAGATTCGCGGTCAGCTCACCGAGGCCTTTGCAGCCGGCTTCCTTCCACTCCTCGAAGATCCACGAGAAGTCGGCGTCCGGGGAATGCCCGCTGCGCGGGTCGAGGTTGCAGAACGGGATGATGCGGTCGGGATGCCGGCGATATACGTCGAGCACGTCGTCGGTGTCGAAGGGAAACATGAAGCATTCCGGTGTCATGCCGAGGGGCAGAATGACGGCCTGGGAGATGCCGAGTTCATCCATGCGCCGGAGCAATTCGTCTTCCGTCATCTCCGGCTCTTCGCGCATGCCCCATCTGCCCAAATGCGTATGGATGTCAATCAGTGGCATTGTCTCTCCCCATGCCTGCGGTGAAACCCAGGCTCGATTCGATGATACGGCGTATTCTGTGGGCGAGGCGCAGGCCCTGCTCTTTGGGCAACAGCCCGAGGCTA
>CP070648.1:3263244-3285704 GCA_020354555.1 Armatimonadota bacterium
CCTTGGGGCTGACCCATACCAGTTCCCAGTTGCGCGCCTCCTCGGCGTGCGGCCCGTTCTTGATGTGATCCCAGACGCTGTAGAACTGCCGCAACAGCTCCTCGTAGATCTCGTGGTCGTCGCGGATGGTGTCGAGATTCCCGCCGGTCTCCGTCACCCACATGAAGCAGAACTCCGCGCGGTGGTTCCACGACGCATGGGAGTAGAGGCAGTCCGTGCCCCCGTGGTACTTTGGCGTGCCGGGTGGGGGACCGAATTCGATGGAATGCGAGGCCTTGCGCACGAGTGCCGTGATGCTCGTGCCCATGGTGATGCCGTCCGCCTGCTCCGGCGCGCTGCGCTCGCCGAACTCGGACTGCGCCTCACGTCCCATGCGGAACTCAGCGCCCCCGCGCGCGGCCACATGCCCGTCCCCGCTGGCCTCAATCACCAGTCGACTGACGTTGATGCGCGTGGTGACGAACGTCGCGCAGTCCTCGACGAACACAGCAGTGATGCGACTGCCCGCGACCACCGGCTCCTTCGCCAGGTGCCGTTTGAGCACCCGCACCCCCGCCCGCCGCAGGAAGTCGTGCAGCAGCGAGTCCCACTGCCGCGCGATGTTGTAGTGATGCCCGTGGGTGTGGAGCTTTGCCCGCAGATACGCGGCCTCCTCCTCGATCTCCCCGACGAGGCCGGTCTCGGATGCGTAGGGATGGAACGAATGCGCGCCGGAGATGTGGACGCCGAGGTCGGGAGATGAATTGCCGCCGAGCAGCGCGTCCTTCTCGACCAGGATGACGTCACATCCCAGCCGCCCCGCCTCCACCGCCGCGCAGATCCCCGCCAACCCCGCGCCGATGACCAGCACTTCGCAGCCCAAAGTCTCTTCGACGGGATATGACGCTTGCTCGGTCACGGCTGCTTGCGGCTTTCCCTGGCACCCCACAGATCACAAGGATTATCCGAGATCCGCGACACCTGTGGATTGCGCTTCCGTGGGGCCCGAAGACGGCGCGCCGAAGGGATGCAACCCTCCGCCAATCCGCGTCTACCAGCGGATAGACGTCCCTCTCTGCGTTCTCAGCGATCTCTGCGGTTGCCCCTTGGCGCCATCCCTAGTCCAGCCGGTAATGGCACCCGCGGCTCTCGGGGTTGCGCCGCGCCGCGTCGGTGAGCATGAGAGCCACCTGGATCGCATTGCGCAGGCCGACCACGCTGTCCGACAACTTCGTCTCGCGGTAGAACTGCTCGATGCGATGCTCCAGATAGTTGAGGTCCGCCACCGCGCGGTCGAGCCGCTTCCTCGTGCGCACGATGCCCGCGTAGTTCCACATCGTGCTCTTGATCGCCGACCAGTCCTGGATGATGAGAGCGGGGTCAACTTTTTCGGTCAGCCCGGCGTCGTGCCAACTGGCGACGTGGTCATACGGCGCCTTGTCGGCCGCGAGTCCCCGGCGCGCGATGTCGAGCCCGGCCCGGCGCCCCCACAGCAAAGCCTCGAGCAGGCTCGTGCTGGCGAGGCGATTGGCCCCGTGCAGGCCGGTACAGCTCACCTCGCCGACGCCATACAACCGCTCGATCGCCGTGCGCCCGTGGAGGTCCACCTTGACCCCGCCGCACGCGTAATGCGCGGCGGGCACCACCGGAATCGGTTGCCGCGTGATGTCAATCCCAAAGCTCGCGCACGTCTCGTAAATCGTCGGGAACCGCTCGCGCGGATTCACCTGGAGATCGCTCAGGTCGAGCAGCACGTACGGATCGCCGTTCTTGAGCATCTCCTGATGGATCGCGCGGGCGACGACATCGCGCGGGGCGAGGTCGGCCAGGGGGTGATACTGCCGCATGAACAGATCGCCCCGGCGAGTGCGCAGTACCGCCCCTTCCCCGCGCAGCGATTCCGAGATCAGGAACCCTTCGGCATCGCGGTGATACAGAGCCGTCGGGTGGAACTGAACGTACTCCAGGTTGATGATCTCGGCGCCGGCGCGCGCGGCCATCGCCACACCGTCGCCGCGCACGACCCGCGGGTTCGTCGTGTGCTGGTAGATCTGCCCGAAGCCGCCGGTGGCGAGGACGGTGGCGGCGGCGAAGACGCGTCCGATGACGCCGCGCGAGTTGTCCAGGATATACGCGCCCAGGCATCGGTTGGGCTGGTAGCGGTCGAGCGGGTCGAGCGAATGGTGAGGAATCGTGATTAGGTCAACGGCGGTGCGGTCGGTCAGCAGGCTGACGTTGGGATGTTTGCGCAGCGCCTGAATCAGCGGCTTGGCGACGGCTCGGCCGGTCGCGTCGTCGGCATGGAGGATACGGCGCGTCGAATGCGCAGCCTCCTGGGTCAGGTCGAGGTCGCCCGTCTCGCTGCGCGAGAACTCGACGCCGAGGCGCTTGACGAGCAATTCCTCGACGAGTGCCGGGCCCTCGTGGGCGAGAACCCCAACCGCCCCGGGGTCACAGAGGCCGTCTCCGGTCGCGATGATGTCGCGCGCGAGCAGCTCTGGAGAGTCATCGAGGCCGTGGCCGATGATGCCGCCTTGCGCCTGGGCGGTGCTGGAGTCGAAGATGTCGCCCGTCTTGCTCGTGACGACGACCTTGAGGCCCTCGTCGGCGGCTGCAAGCGCAGTCGCGGCGCCTCCCGCGCCGACACCGATCACCACGCAATCTGTCATCAAGTCCTCAGACAATTCCGCCTACCTTACTGACCGTCCGGCATACGGCCGCCCGCGGCTCGTCGAATGAGGGAAACGTCGCGCCGGGGTCCACACGTCGTTTCGGCGCGGCGCTCCGTGTTTCCTTGCGAGTCTCATACGGCGAAGCCACAAGGGGAGCCAGCACCCCGCGGCGAACCATCCAAGGCCGTTTCGGTCGCAAGCGACATCGCGCTGCCCGTAGTCGTTCAGGGACCGGCCGGAGGAAATGCGCGAATCGTGGAGCGCTTGGCATGAGCGGAGGGCCGCGCCGAACTCTTCCGGACGAGGTCCTTGAGATGCGCACCGAAGCCCATGAGTCATGCGGATAATACAAGGACCTCGATAGCGAGGGTATGCATATCCAGCGATGGAGAACCCTGCGGCTTGGCCGACACAGCTAACGGACTACCTCACCGAGCGCCTCCAGTGCGAGCCCGAGTTGCTCGCGCGCCCCGGCGTGCACCTGGTTGAGGCGCGGCAGCCGCGGCTGCGCGTGTTTCGATATGCGATGCCGCTGTGGATCATGGCCTTCGAGGACACCGCAATCGCGTCGGTTGCGCCTGAGATGGCCTCCGCCGTCGGCAGGATTATCGAGCGTGCGACCGTCGAGCAGCTCCTCCACGCGCCGGTCGTGACGCGCCTCCGGGCCTCCGCGGCCGCACGCGGACCCGTTGACCGGTTCGGGCCCGGGTTATGGCTCTACTGCACCGAGGAGACCTTCACGCAGCGCACGCTGGCCGAGGTGGTGCCGGTCCCCCCCGACCACCCGGAAGGCAAGACCTTGCGCCAACGCCACGGTGGGGAAGTCTTCGGGGTCTTCCGCGGACCAGAGCTGATCTCGAGGTCGAGCATCAAGACGGAGAACGACACGGCGTGGGAGATCGCCGTCACGACCGCCGAGGCCCACCGCCGACACGGCCTGGGCGCCAGCGTCGTCTCGCGCGCCACGGAGTTCATCCTCGCAAGCGGTAAACTGGCGCTGTACAACTGTGACCTCGACAACCATGCCTCGCAAGCGCTGGCCGAATCCCTGGGCTACCGTCTTTTCGCGCGCGATCTCATGTGGACGATCGAGGCGATGTGGATGCAATGGTTCTGGACGGACTAAACAGAGCAGTTCGGCGCGGATCAGCGCTGATGCACAACCGCCCGGGGGGAATAGGTCACAGGCCTAAGGGCGAAAGGCGCGGGCGCAGACCACCGGTTGGGCCGAACCGCGAGGCAGGGCGCCTTACGGGCGAAAGGCGCGGGCGCAGACCGCGTACGCGGCGCGGAACTGGCGCACGATGAAGCTGACCAGTGAAATGGATTCGCTGTCCGCGCTTCTGAAATACGCGCAGCGGCGGAAGTCCTCAGTGAGGCAACAGTCGGCCTGGCAGCTCAACGGAAGGTCGCGCGGCCCCTTGCGCCGAAGGGGGTCGGCGTAACAGACGTTGAGCGTGCACGGCATGGCATAATAGCTCCCGGGATGACTCGATAACCCGAGGCGCGGACAGCTCGTGCCGGGAGCCTGCGTATCGTGTGGGACAATGGTGTAGGCGAGCATCTTCTCTCGCACGGGACGATAATCGCGTCAGCTAGTTTATTCCACACTGCGCGCCACAACATGAGAAGCCGTGGCGGTCTCGCGTATCAGGCGAGGCCGTAGGACGCGTACCTGAAGGCTCGGGACTCCTTCCAGACGAGGTCAACTTAGGCGCACTGGCCCGTGCAGGGCACTTCGCTGATCTGAGCACTTGGCTCGGCTTGTCCTACGAGGAAGTCGGGGTCGGCCGACCGGCGCGCCGCATCCGCGGTCAGTCGCCGCGAGTCCCGTAAACTGGAGGTTATCATGGCCGATGATCTGCACCTGACGCAGGAAGAGTGGGAGGCGCTGGAGCCGCACCTCGCGACCGCCGAGACACATGCCCACGACGAGTTCTTCACCATGGACGATATGCAGCAGATCCTGGGGGATGATCGCACCACCCCCGGCGCCCGGCTGCTCCGGTTGCTCCTGCAAAGCGGCAACGACGAGGCGGTGGCGCTGTTTCGCGCCGCCGAGGTCTACAACCACGAGCTGACCCGCCACGGCTACGCGGCCGCCTTCCGCTGCGGCGTGGGCGCGGCCAAAGCGCGGGAATAGCTCGCGGCGCCGCTCGCGCCTTTGACGCCGCGGAACCGAGGCGCCACTGATCGAACTCGCGCGCCGCGGCGGCTGAAGCCCCGACCAAGGCATCGTGCGGCAAGTTCCTTCCGAATCACGCACTGCCAAAGGAAAGAGACCCTCAACCATGGCTCGCTACGTCACCGTCGCCAGCATATCCCGCAGCCCCATCGAGTTCCAGGGCAACCCGCAGGCGCTCCTCGACAACGCGGCTCACTTCGTCCGACGGGCTAAGCTCTTCGGCGCCGATATCGTGGCCTTCCCCGAGGTCTATCCCCATCACACCGGCGGTGAGACGCCTGCCGCAGTCGCCGAATCGCTCACCTCGCTTGGCCCCACGCTGCAGCGCATGACCGCCGAGGCGAGCAGCAACAGCCTCCATCTCATCTGGCCGCTATACACGTGCGAGGGGGACCGCGTCTACAACTCTTCCGTGCTCATCGCACCCGACGGCGGCATTATCGGCGCGTATCATAAGATTCATCCCACCATCGGCGAAATCGAGAGCGGCATCACGCCCGGCACCGAGGCGCGCGTCTTCGACACCGACGTCGGCCGCATCGGCATGGCGATATGCTACGACCTCAATTTCCCCGACGTCCGCGACGGCCTCGGCGCCGCCGGCGCGGAGATGATCTTCTTCTCCTCCGCCTATCGCGGCGGACTGCAACTCCGAATCTGGGCCTTCGAGTTGGGCGTCTATGTCATCTCGGCGATCCTCGCCGAGCTGGGCCGGATCGTGGATCAAAGCGGCGCGGTCCTCGCGGAGTCCACCTACGAGGCGCTCATCGCCCGCCGCATCAACCTCGATCGCCGCCTGCTTCACATGGACTACAACTGGGACAAGATGGACGCCATCCTCGCCAAGTACGGCGCGGATGTCTCCTTCGAGTACTTCACGCGCGAGGCGGTCTTCACCATTGCCTCCGAGCGCGAAGGGCTTTCGGTTGACGACGTCATCGCGGAGTTCGGCCTCGAGGGGCGCGCCGACTATTTCCGCCGCGCCAACGAGGTGCGCCGCGCCGCGCTGGAGAAATCATAGTCCGCATCGCGCCAATGTGCCGCGCAATGCACGGGCGCTCGGTTGACGGGCTGGCCCCACATGGGTACGATAGCCAATGGTTTGAAAGGACGGAAACCAATGGCTTTGCGTATTATTGCGGGCCTGGCCGCTGGCGGCGGCGCGGGCTTCGCCTTGCATCTATTCGCGACGCGCGTGTTCGGCGGCGGATGCCCGCTGACGTGCAATCCGTACATGGCCGTCGGCCTTGGCGTAGTGGTGGGCCTGATGTGGGCGCTCGGCATCTGACGCGTTGACCCGCACCACAGGGCCCCGTCGAACCATCGCTTCGCCACCATTTGGGATGTTCGGCGGTAGCAGACGGCCGCGCCGAGCTCTTCCAGGCGACGCCCCTGAGGTGGGCACCGAAGCGCGCGAGTCATTCCGATAGCAAGAGAACCTCGATAGAACCACGATTCGGAGGAGAACGACATGGCTGAAGTCGCCAGTGTCACGGAAAGCGATTTCGAGCAGGAGGTGCTCAAGTCCGAGCTGCCGGTGTTGGTGGACTTCTGGGCCCCGTGGTGCGGGCCGTGCCGCGCGGTGTCGCCGATCGTCGAGAAGGTCGCAGCGGACCTCGCGGACAAGCTCAAGACGGTCAAGGTCAACGTGGACGAGGCACCCGGTTTGGCGGGGAAATACGGCATCCGCTCGATCCCGAGCCTTTTCATATTCCACAGCGGCGAAGTCGTGGACTCCATGGTCGGATTCCTGCCGGAGTCCGAACTGAAGAAGCGCGTCGAGCAGGTGATCGCGCAATAGGCGCACCTCGGATCACTCACGCCAATGTGGGGGCCGGTCTCCCGAGGTGGTTGCACAATTATCGAGGTTCGTGTATTTAGGGAAGGGCGCAAGGGACGGCGGGGCACCTCCCAAACGGACCTCGTCCGGAAGAGTCTGCGTGTATTACCGGCGCTGCGGTAATACACGAGACTCTATAACTGGCACGCCCTTCACCGGCCCCGAGACTGTTATTCAGAGCGGCACGCCGAGCGTGGGCGAGGCGCAAATAGAAGCATCTCGATACAGTCCAAGGCATTGCGCAGGGGCCTCTCCCGACCGGCCCGTCTGAAGCTCGCGTCACATGTCAGAGCACGACCTAGTCATCATCGGCGCCGGCCCTGCCGGGTTGACCGCCGCCATCTACTCGAGCCGCGCGGGGCTTGCGCCCCTCGTCGTCGAACGCCAGCTCCCCGGCGGGCAAATGGGCCTGACGTACCTCATCGAGAACTTCCCCGGTTTCCCCGAAGGCGCTGCGGGAGTGGAACTCGCCGAGCGAATGCGCCAGCAGGCCGAACGCTTCGGCGCCGAGTTCCGGATGGCCGCCGTTGATCGGATTCGGCCCGGCGAAGGCGGCATTGAACTCGACCTCGAAGGAGAACCCCTGCGTGCGCGCGCACTCATCGTCGCCACCGGCGCGCGCTGGCGCGCGCTCGGCGTGCCGGGGGAGCGGGAGTTCCTCAGCCGAGGGGTGTCCTACTGCGCGACCTGTGACGGTCCCCTCTATCGCGGCCAGCCGGTCGCGGTCGTCGGCGGCAGCGACCACGCGGTGGAAGAAGCGCTCTTCCTCGCCCGCTATGCCGAACCGGTGTACCTCATTCATCGCCGCGACCAACTGCGCGCCACGCAGGTGCTTCAGCGCGAAGTCCTGTCGAACGACAAGGTCACCGTCCTGTGGAACACGGTGGTGACCGAGATCGTCGGCGCCGACGCCGCGGTACGCGCGCTCAACCTGCGCAACGTGGCCACCGGCGAGGAGTCAACGCTCGAAGTGCCTGCCGTGTTCGTCTGCGTCGGCACCGAGCCGGTGTCCGAGGTGGCTGCGGGCGTGCTCGAACTCGACGACAAGGGCTACATCGTCGTGGACGCGGACCTACGCGCCTCCGTGCCCGGCATCTATGCCGCAGGAGATGTCCGGAGCGGGGCCTGGCCGCAGGTCGTCACCGCCTGCGCCGACGGCGCCCTCGCCTCCCGCTCCGCCGAACGGTACCTTCAGGGGCTTGAAGTCTAGCGGCGAGACGCCCCTTCCACTTTGGCCTGACTCAGGCATTCAGGGTCGCCCCGATACATAGAGGCACGTCACCATGGGCCCGCACGTCGGACGCGCCATCGTGCGCGCCCGCTGATTCGGTTGTTTGGTCCGCATTCCGCCCGGCAGGTGCCCACCAGCCCCCCATTGAATCATACGCGCGACGCGGCCTTGACCCGGCGGGATTACGGCGCCCGCCGGGTGCCATCGGGTCGCCGAGACAGAGGAGGTCACTCAACCTATGCCAGCCAAAGTCCGGGTCGGTTTCATCGGCAGTGGAGGCATGGCGCGCGCCCACTCCGAGCCCCTGAGCAAGCGCAAAGACGTTGTCATCGCCGCCTTCTGCGACGTGGATCCCAAGCGCACCAAGGCGATCGCGGATCAGTATGGCGCGCCCATGTTCAAATCGGCCAAGGAGATGCTCGACGCGGTCGAGCTGGACGCCGCTTACGTCTGCCTGCCCCCGTTCGCCCACGGGGCGGAGTTCGACCTCATCGACAGCGGCATCCCGTTCTTCGTCGAGAAACCCATCAACCTCGACCTCGGCCAGGCCAAGGAGATCGCCGCGGCGGTGAAGGCGAAGAAGCTCATCACCTGCGCCGGCTACATGAACCGCTACCGCCGCGGCGTGCAGACCGTCAAGAAGCTGCTCGCCAAGGATCCCGCCGTCTTCGTCAACGGCGGCTGGATCGGCGGCACGCCGCGCCCCAATCCCGCCATCGGCATCTGGACCTGGTGGGTGCAGAAGCAGAAGAGCGGCGGCCAGTTCCTCGAGCAGGTCACACATACGGTGGACCTCGCCCGGTTCCTGTGCGGCGACGCGGTCGAGGTGCATGCCTTCGCGGCGACCGGGTTCAACAAGGGCACGCCGGATACCTACGACATCGAGGACGCCAGCGCCGTCAACATCAAGTTCGCCGACGGCGCCGTCGCCAACCTGTGGGCGTCGTGCTCGAGCAACGCGAGCGGCGGCGTCTCGCTCAACGTGTACGCGAATAACCTGGCCGCGCAGTTCACCGGCTGGGAGCATTCGGTGCGCCTGATGCAGGTCGGCAAGGACACCATCGAGATCAAGGGCGAGGGCGACATCTTCGCCGTCGAGGACGATGCTTTCATCAAAGCGGTGCGGTCGGGCAAGCCGGCGGGCATCATGTCGCCGTACGACGACGCGGTGAAGACGCTCGCCATCAGCGTCGCCGCCAACAAGTCCATAAAGACGGGCAAGCCCGTCCCGGTGGGCTGAACAAGCTCAACCGGGCGGCGCAACGCGCCGCGCCCGGTCAGCGGCAGCAACGTGTCGCCCCGCGCGTACAAACCGTCTGCGCGCCACCCCGCGGCGCGAAATTGATGCCCTCGGGCAAGAGGAAGACCAACCCACGCGCCGAAATCACTACAACGTCGCGGGCGGTTCGTCACCGCCCGTTCATGGTCTTACCACCACGTAGGATACAGTGATGGCCGACTCCCGACCAGTCTATAGTGTGGACGAAATACGGGAGCGGACGAACATAGTCGAAATCATCGCGCCGCACGCCACCCTCAAGCGGGCGGGCAAGCGACTGACGGGGCTCTGTCCGTTTCACCAGGACACGGCGCCGTCTTTCACGGTTGACCCCGATAAGGGGCTGTGGCACTGCTTCGGTTGCGGGGCGGGGGGCAATGTCTTCCACTTCCTCATGCGCGCGGAGAACCTGACGTTCGCTGAGGCGGCGCGCAAGCTTGCCGAGCGGCTTGGGGTGCAGCTCAAGGGCAGCCGCGAGGATGACCGCACCCGCAGCCTCAAGGATTCGCTCGCCCGGGTCAACGCGGAGGCCGCGAGCTTCTTCCGCCGGCAGCTCGAGGATAACGAACGCGCTCGGCAATACTTGCATGACCGCGGGGTCAGCGACGAGCTGATCGCCCACTTCCGGATCGGCTGGGCGCCTGCGGAGTGGGATGCATTGTACAAGCATCTGCGCCGGCAGGGCTACCGCGACGCGGATATCGAGAAAAGCGGCTTGTGCGTGCAGCGCCCGCGCGGTGACGGGTGCTATGACCGCTTCCGCGCGAGGGTGATGTTCCCCATCTTCGACGCGGACGAGCGGGTCATCGGTTTCGGCGGCCGCATCCTCGAGGGCGATGAGGCCAAGTATATCAACTCGTCCGAGACGGCGTTGTTCCGTAAGGGACGCACGTTGTACGCGTTCCCCCTGGCGCGCAAAGCGATGGGCGAGCGCGGGCGGGCCATCGTCGTCGAGGGCTATTTCGACGCCATCGCGTGCCACGCGGCCGGCTTCACGGAAACCGTGGCGACTCTCGGCACCGCGCTGACGCAGGACCATCTCAACGTCCTGCGCCGGCACACGGAGAAAGTGTATGCCGCGTACGACAGCGACTCCGCGGGCATGAAGGCGATGCTGCGCAGCCAGGAATTGTTCGAAGCCGCAGGGCTTGAAGTCCGGATCGTCCGCTTGCCGGAGCAGGACGACCCGGATTCGTTCCTCGCCGCGCGCGGGCCGGAGGCGCTCGGGGCTGAGTTGGACAAGGCGGTCACCGCCGTGGACTATCGGCTGGCCGTAATCGCCGACGGCCATCCGGACACCGAGGACGGCCGCCTGGGTCTGATGAAGGAGGCGGTCGAGGCACTCGCGGAACTCAAGGACGCCGTGGCGCAGGCCCACTATATCAGACGCCTGGCCGAGCGCTGCTGCCTGCCCAATCTCGAACGTGTGGGGCTGATGGAGCAGGCGCTCCATCGCGAGTTGCGAAAGAGAACGCCAAGAGGCGGCCGCCCGATTGAGCGCCCGGCGGCGCCGTCGAGCGCTGCCGAGCGGGTGGAACGACAGGTGCTCGCGATGATCCTTCACAGCGAGGCCATCGCGCATCGGCTGCTTGACGAATTGTCGCCTCACGACTTCTGCGACGACCGATACCGGCGGGTATTCGAGACCGTGAGGGAGAAGGCGAGAACCGGCGCGGCCGCGGACATCGCGGACATGCTCGCGCGGGAGCAGGGAGAGGAGCTGTGTGCGCTGGTCTCAGGGTTGGCTCTGGCGGAAGACGAAGCCCTGCCCTCGGACTCGGAGATCAGTGAAGCCGTCGAGCGCATGCGGGAGTGGCGGTGCGCCCGGCGCTGCAGGGAGTTGCTGGAAAAGGCGAGCGCGCAAGAGCTGAGCGCGGAAGAGTGGGCCGAACTCACCGACCTCAAGCGGCAGCAGTCGCGCGCTACCGGACGGCGCAGCATCGGCGAACCCGCCGCGCAGTAGCGCCCCGGGGCCGGGTAGGAAAAGGCTGCTGAAGAGAGAAGTCATCCCAGGCGCAGCGAATAACCTCAGTTGGGCAACCGGGCGGCGCGCCCCGCTTGGAGCCAAGATGCGGCATGTCTTGCGGCAGCGGCTGGGGAAACATCAACAGGAGCTTGCGCGTCATACGCGTAGAGGTGGGCTCGAGGGTCGTGATTGATGGCTGAAGTGGACCTACGAGACACAGAAGAGGTCCAGAGACTGCTGGAACGAGGCCGGAAGCGCGGCGGCGTCCTTACCTATGAGGAGATCAGCGACACGCTGACCGACGAAGTGGACCCGAATCAGATAGATCTCATCCTGCGGACGGTGGCGGACGAAGGGATTCAGGTCGTCGACCGGTTGCCAGAAATCCCTTCGCCCGAGGGGCCGCGCACCCGCGGTCGCCGCGCTGCCCGCGGGGAGGAGCCGTCCGAAGGCATTCCCCCGGACGATTCCGTGCGCATGTACTTGCGCGAGATCGGTCGCGTCCCGCTGCTGTCGTCCAAAGAAGAGGTCGAGCTGGCGAAGAAACTGGAATGCGCAACGCTTCTCGGGCGCATCCAGCGGATCTGGGACTACAGTACGCAGTACGTGGGCAAAGAGCCGAATCTGCGCCAGATATACGACGGCATCGCCCAGGTCACCGACAAGGCAATGCGCCAGCGCGTGGAGTTGCTCGAGGATGCGCTCAAGCGGGCGAGCGCCCGCGAGCCGGTGGACGAGCCAACGCCGGAGCAGGCGCTGGCGGCGCTCAAGGCGATGCTCCAGCAGCGGCTGCGCGACGTGAAGACACGACAGGGCGTGCTCCTGCGCGAGTACGCGCGTGCGGAGGAAGGAGGCGGCCGCCTCACCCGGCAGGAGGTTCAACGCGGCCTCAACGAGAGCCGCAAGCGTCACCTCATGTACGAGCGGATCCTGCGCGAACTGACGCTCAAGAAGGTGCGCGACGCCTTATTTGCGCGCAAGGTGTGGGACGAGTTTCGCCTCGGCGCGCGCACCGAGGACGACATCGGCAAGGAAGAGCTGGACCGCCGCCGCTACGACGCTGAAACCATACTTGTCAAGTCGGAACGCTATCTGCGGAAAGTCCTGCGCGTCGTCGGCTGGCGGCGTCGGCTGCGCCGCCAGTTGGGGCGCGAGCCGCGCCTCGCGGAACTCGTCGAGGCAAGCGGTGTGCCCGAGAAGGACGTCGCGCCGATGTCCATGTGGGCCGCCGCGATGATGGCCGAGGGCGAGGCCGCGAAGCGGCGCCTCGTCGAGGCCAACCGCCGCCTCGTCGTCAGCATCGCCAAGAAATACAGCGGCCGCGGCATGTCTTTTCTCGACCTCATCCAGGAGGGCAACATCGGCCTCATCCGCGCCGTCGAGAAGTTCGACTACCGCAAGCGCTTCAAGTTTAGCACCTACGCCACCTGGTGGATACGTCAGGCCATCACTCGCGCCATCGCCGACCAGGGGCGCACCATCCGCATACCCGTCCATATGGTGGAGACCATCAATAAGCTCATCAAGGTCTCCCGCCAACTGCTCCAGGAACTCGGCCGCGAACCGACCCTGGAGGAAATCGCGGAGCAGATGGAGGGCCCTCCGGCGACCCCCGAGGAAAAGGAAAGGGCCGTCGCCCGGGTCAGCGATATCATCCGCATCGCTCCCGAGCCGCTGTCGCTGGAAACGCCTATCGGCGAGGAGGAGAACAGCCACCTCGGCGACTTCATCCCCGATTCCGATGGCGTTTCGCCCGACGACGCGGCGAGCATCCTCGTGCTGCGCGAGCAGATAGATGACGTCCTCGCCGATCTCACCCCGCGCGAGCGCGACGTCATCAAGTTGCGCTTTGGGCTCGATGACGGCTACGCCCGGACCCTGGAAGAGGTCGGCCAGCACTTCAAGGTCACCCGCGAGCGCATCCGCCAGATCGAGGCCAAGGCGCTCAAGAAGCTCAAGCAGCCCGGCCGCAGCAGAAAGCTCAGGGACTACCTGGAGTAAGCCGACACCGCGCCCGGTCCCGACGGCACGCGAAGCGGCCCGATCAACGGAGCACAGGCGCCCTCGCCTGTGAGTCGAACCCCGGAGGAAGGTGCATCGCCATGCGCGTGTGGGGGCTCAGGACTGTCGTCGCCGCAGCCGTGGTCGCGTTCCTTTGCGCCGCGGGTTGCCGCCGGCACGAGTCGGAGACCCGAAGCGCCGCCGCGTCCCGCGCGGGCGCGCCAGCCGCAGCGGAGCCCTCTGAGGGACCGGACGACGCCGACGACTCCACGCCCCAGTCGCCGGCGACGCAACCCGAACCGACGCCGAAAGCTCACCAACCCCGCGTCGAGCGGCTCCACACGTCCGACGGGATCGTGATCGTGACGCGGACGCCCAAGGCGGCGCCTGCGGATCTGGGCGTCCCCGCTTTCCGCGATGCAAGCGAGAGGGAATCCGCGGTCTGGCGCCTGAAGCCGCCGAAAGGGCGCGAATGGGTCCTGGCAATCGCGGAACTCACCACCGCGGCGCCCGTGCAGCGTGTGGAACACTTCTACCGCAAGGCGCTCGGCGACCCGGAGATCCGCCGCACCTCGGCGAAGAGCGGGAACCTGGTCGTCCTGAGCCGGGTCAAAGGCCTCGGCCCTGAGAAAGAACCGAGCGAGACATCGCGCGAATCCGAATCCATCGTGGTGCGCCTCACGCAAGACGCGGGCGCCAAGCTGACGACGATCGTCATTCGCCGGGCCGTGCGCGGTGCGCCGGTGAAGCTTGAGCCCTCCGGCGACCTCCCGGGCAGGCCCAGACCGAAGCCCCGCCCCAGGCCTAGAGCGACCCCCGTCTGAACCCGTCCGCCGCCCGCGCGCCGCTTGCCTCATCTTGGGTCTGCGGAAGGATTCCCCACGCCGCGCAGCATATCTCAATGACAGGCGCGGCGAGCGCCCGTGCCCGTGTTCGTGGGTTCGGGGAAACGGCGCCAGGCGCGTCAGCAGCATACATGCAGGACAACACCGTCGAATTGGCATATGGCGACGGCACCGTCCCGTTCAGCATCAACGAATTGGGGCGCTGCGAGACTATCAGCGGCCGGCCCGTGCCGGCGCTCGCGAATCCTCGCGATGCGATACGTGACGCTGTCCGCAGCCCGATTGGTTCGCCGCCGCTCCGCGAGTCCGTCGCGCCGGGCAACACCGTCGCGATCCTCACCCCGGACATCAGCCGCGTCGCTCACAGCGACCTCTACTTGCCCATCATCGTCGAGGAACTCACTGCCGCCGGCGTGCGCGAGCACGACATCACCATCATCTTCGCCCGCGGCACCCACCGGCCCAATACGTCCGAGGAGCAGCAGCGCCTGACCGGCGAACTGCGGGGGCGCATCCGCGCGGTGGATCACGACTGCACGGCGCCCGACAGCGTCCGCATCGGCATCACCTCGCGCGGAACGCCGGTGGAGATCAACCATATCGCCGCCACCGCCGACCGCGTCGTCGCGACCGGCGCCATCGTCTATCACTACTTCGCCGGGTTCGGCGGCGGGCGCAAGACCGTTCTCCCGGGTGTCGCCTCCTTCGACACCGTGCAGGCGAACCACCGCTGGAGCCTCCATCCCGCTGCCGGCAGTGGGCTCAACCCGCTTGCCTCCGCGGGGGCGCTGCGCGGCAATCCGGTGCACGAAGACATGGAGGAGGCAGCCGCGATGCTCGGGCCGGCCTTCCTCCTCAACGTCGTGGTCAACGACCGCCGCGAACTCGCGGGCGTCTTCGCCGGCCATTGGCAGGACGCTCACGCCGCGGGCGTCCGCTTCGTCGAAGGCGCGTATCGCGTCAACCTCCGCGAGAGGGCCGATCTCGTCATCACCAGCCCCGGTGGATACCCCAAGGACATCAACTTCTATCAGGCATACAAGGCGGTTGCTCACGCGTCGTGGGCAGTGAGGCCGGGCGGGGCGATACTTCTCGTGGCGGAATGCAGGGACGGCATGGGCGGCCACGGGGATTTCGCGGAATGGCTGCGCCTGGGCTCGAGCGCCGCAATGGAGGCACAGCTGCGACAACGCCACGAGGTCGTGGGCCAGGTGGCGCTGATGGCGCGCATCACGACCGAGCAACTGCGCATCGTCCTGCTGTCGCGCCTGCCGGACGACCACGCTCGCCTGCTCAACGTGACGCCGGAGCGCGATCCACAGCAAGCGCTTGCCATGGCTCTCGACACCGGGGGCGCGCGGCGCAGCCCCCGCCTGACGTACATCATGCCGCAGGGATACGTCACGTTCCCCGTGGTGGCGGGCTGGGAAGCCGGATCCTGACAACTGGGTATTCCGACGAGGAGCGAAATGGAGACTCACACCGTCGTAGTGGCTGCACTCATCGCGTTGCTCGTCCTTGCGTGTGCCGCTGCTTCGGCCGGCGCGGACGACATCGTGCCGAATCCATCCTTCGAGCGCGGAGCAGGCGCCGCGCCCACCGGTTGGACTCTGGAAGGCGGCGGGGCTTGGGCAACTGATGTCGCCCACACCGGCAAGCGCTGCATCGCCGTGACCGGAGACGGCACCACGAGCAGCTACTGGCGCACCGACCTCAAGCTCAAGGCCAACGCACCCTACGTCGTGAGCTTCTGGCTGCGCGGTGACCGCAGCGCCCCCGACGGCTGCGCTATCTCGGGTCCGGATTTCGCCAATCGTGACTATGGCGTGCCATCCGAATGGACCCGCCGCGAATCGGTCTTCGTCGCTCCGGCCGGCGGCGACCACTACCTCCGGTTCGGGCACTGGAAGGTCTCCGGCACCGTCTACTTCGATGACATCGCCATTCACGAGGTGACCCCGGTGCATCGGCGGCAAGGCACCCTGGTCCTCGGCGCCGGCGAGCGGATCGGCCGCGGCGCGTATCTCGCGTCCCCAATCAGCGCGACCGCAGGCGGCAACTACCACCGCACCCTCGCGGCCTTCAGCGCCGCCTGGAACACCAACCGTTGGCGCATGGGCGACGGCGCCTTCGTCATGTACCGCCACGACATCGGCGACATCGTCCAGCGCGCGGCAAAAGTCACAGTTGACCTTAGCTACTACCAGTCCGGGAGCTGTCGCGTCGAAGCGAGCAATGACGGCGAGAAGTTCGTCCCCGTCGGCGAGATCGGCGAGGAAAGCCGGTCACTGCCGCTGCCCCCCGAGCTTTTCCCGGCGCGAGCCGTATGGGTGCGCCTCTCCGCGCGGCAGGCGCAAGGGCGGGAAGGCGACTCCGATCCAGGCTCGTTCCAACTGACGGGTTATACCTACCGCGCGGAACTCGCCACAGCGCTGCCCGATATGGCCGGGGAGACGAGCTTCTTGAAAATCGCGAAGCAGTCGCCCGACCTCTCGGTCACCGTGGACAGTCTGGGAAGCCTGCGGCCGGCTCCGCGCAATGAAGCGCGAATCGTATTGGAGACGCAGCGGCCGCGCCAGGTCAAAGTGCGCTTGGCGATCGGCTCGGCGAGGGTTGAGAAGAACGTCGCCCTCAAGCCGGGGCGCACGCCGGTCAAGGTTGCGTACTCGCTGACTGCGGCAGGCGAGTCGCCGCTGGTCCTCGCCGTGAGCGAGGGAGCGCGCAAGGTTCTGTACGAAGCCCGCTCGTCGGTGACCGTGCCCATGCTGTTCGCGGCAGACTACGGCGCGCTGCTCTCAGCGGCCCCGCTGCCGCTGTGGTGGTGCGGCGCGACATACAAGGTTTCGACCGATCGGCCGCTGCCGCAGGCGCGGGGGAAGGTGGTGCGCCTGGCCGCGGCGCGCAATGAGTACGAGTCGTTCCAGTTGATCCTGCGCCCCGAACACGGGCTGCAGGATGTCACCGTCCAGGCAAGTCCTCTGGTCGGCCCGATGGGCGCGGAAATCGCCCCGCCGGAGATTCGCCTCGTCGGCTATGTCAACGTCGTCCACCCGACCGATCAGCTGGGGACGCCCGGCCTGTGGCCCGATCCGCTGCTCCACTACAAAGGCGCCTTCGACGTGCCCGCGCACCAGAACCAGCCGATATGGCTGACGGCTTACGTGCCGCCTGACGCCGCCCCGGGGACGTACCGCGGCACGGTCACCGTCTCTGCGGGCGACGACAGCGTCGCAGTCCCGGTCCACCTTAAGGTATGGAACTTCACGCTGCCCAAGGAGAGCACCATCAGCTCCGGCTTCGGTTTCTCCCCCGGCCTCGTCGCACAGTATGACAACATCAGCGCCGATGCCCTCGCGCAGGTCGTTGACCAGTACTACCGCGCCTTCCAGAGCCATCGCATCAGCCCATACTCGCCGATGCGCGCGCCGGTGGTCAGCTTCGGCCGCGACTGGGACGGCGGCGAGATCGTCAGCGGCGAGGCCTTCGACGGGCAGCGCTGCATGCACGTCGTTGACAGCGACGAGAACCGCGCGGTCGATGCTCGCACCAGCCGCGTCATCTCGGTAGACCCGCTCGCACAGTGCCGCTTCACCCTTGCGTTCCGCGCCGCCCAGCCGCAGCAGCAGGTGCAGGCCACGCTCGGCCAATTCGACGCCGAGGGCCAGTGGCTCTACGGCCGCAACATTGACCTCGTCTTTGACGCCGCGCAGGACTGGCGAACGGCCGAAGTGGATCTCAGCGGACGTATCAATCCCGACACCCGCTCTGTGCAGATCGTCCTGCGCCCGTGCCTGTGGACTGAGGACGGGCGGAACACCGGCGAGGCATGGTTCGACGCCGTCCGCCTCATCGCCGCGGACTCGACCGACAATCTCGTGCCGAACGGCGGATTCGAGGATGAGCAGGAGATCGAGGTCACCTTCGACTGGGCCGACTTCGACCGCGATGCCGAGTACTACCTCGGCGAACTCGGGTTCAACAGCTTCAACATGCGCGTGGCCGGCCTCGGCGGAGGCACCTTCCATTCTGCTGCGGCGGCCGAGATCGCCGGCACCCGCGCCGGCACGCCCGAGTACGACCGGGTCATGGCGCAATACCTCGGCGGTATCCAGCAGCACCTCGAACAAAAGGGGTGGCTCGACAAGGCGTATGTCTATTGGTTCGATGAGCCGTCCGAGGAGCAGTACGAGTACGTCCGCGGCGGCCTGGAGACCTTGCGCCGCTTCGCGCCTAAGCTCAATCGCTTCCTCACCGAGCATCCGGTCGAGCCGCTCTACGGCTCGGTCAACACCTGGTGCGTCCCGGTCGGCGCGTATGACCCGGAGACCTGTCAGGAGCGCCAGCGCGCAGGCGACGAGGTCTGGTGGTACCTCTGCTGTGGGCCGCATGCGCCCTGGGTCGGGCTGTTCATAGACCACCCTGCGGTTGACTTCCGGACGTGGCTGTGGATGAGCCACAAGTACGGCGTCACCGGCATCTTGATCTGGCAGACCAACTACTGGACGAGTTCCGCTGCCTTCCCCCCGCCGGAGATGCAGAATCCGTATGAAGACCCGATGAGCTATGTTTCCGGCTACGGCACCTCGCCGGGCACCAGGCTGTTTTGGGGCAACGGCGATGGCCGGCTGTGGTACCCCAGCAATCGGCATCCCGGCGAAGATGATTCGCCGTACGCCGACGGCCCGGTGCCGTCCATCCGCGTGGAGCTGCTGCGCGAGGGGATCGAGGATTACGAGTACTTCCAGATCCTGAAGAAGCTCGCCGACCGCCCGGGCGCGCCCGCCGAAGCGAAGGCGCTGCTCGAAATCCCCGAGGATATCATTAGGGATCTGACGCACTACAGCTTCGACCCCGAGCCGATGATGCGCCACCGCGCCAAGGTCGCCGCGATGATCGAGCGCTTGGCCGATTGACCGGTCGCGCGGTTCGCTGGTCCTGAGCAGTGCCCCGACACGTTGGGGCTCTGGAGCGCGGCTCGGCCGCGCCATCGAGGGATAGCCGCGCGGGTGCCTGGGGGCTCTGGAGCCGGTCACGGAAACCACAGAGCACACAGCGAACACAGAGGGCGGAGAGCCTGATGTAGGGCGGGAGCTTCAGTCGCCTTCGGAGACTTGCCTCCCGCCCGCGAACCTAACGCCGCCGCAATCGCTGCACGGTTGCCGCAGCGATTCCGCCGGGCTCCCTGAGCAGGTCGGTGACCAGTGCCGCCGTCGAACGCGCCTTGGGCTCCGGCAGCCGCGGCACGAATACCGCGAGGTGAATCACACGCAGTAGCGTCGCCGCCAGGAATACGCCGTGCAGGTTGACGAGCCGGACGCCCCAGACGACCCTCTCCCAGCCCGTCAGCCATTGCGCGATCGCGCCTCCCAGTACCGGCGCCACCGCCCCCACCAGCCCGGACACCACCGCGACCGCCGCAACGTGCGCGCTGCGCTTGTCCGCCGGAGTCATGGTGAACAGCATGTTCAGTTCCGCCACCGTCAGCGCCGCCGTCACGACCCCGGCGACCACCGACGCGGCAGTCAACAGCACGTAGCTCGTCGGTCCGGCCAACCCCCACATCACCGGCACCAGAATCGCCAGCATCGTCGTCAGCATCAGCACCGGCCGGTTCCCGAAATACGCGATCTGCCGCCCGAACGCCGGCCCCAGCAGCGCCGCGATCACCAGCGGAATCACCAGCATGTAGAGATTCGTGAAGAACTTGCCCAGCGCAAGGTTCTCGAGCAGATACAACGTCGCAAACTGGCCGATGATCCCGTAGCTCGCCGCCGACGATGCCGCGTAGAACAGATAGCGGCGAAAGCTCGCGTCGCGCCACGGCGAGAATATGATGCTGATCAGCGACGGCGGCTCCGAGGCACGGATTTCATAGCGTCTGGGCACGAATGAAATGAACAGAACGTCGCCGATCCCCATCAGTGCAGCGAAGCCGAAGATCGCGAAGAACGCGAGGTAGGAACTGCTCCGGTCCAACACCCACCCGACGACTAGCGCGACAATGATGCCGGTCACCGTGCCGAGCCGGAAGCGCGTCCCGAGAAACCGCGCCCGCACCCGCTGCGGGATGACATACGCGATCCACGAAATCCACGCGGGCGTCATCGCCGAGCCTAGTGTCGAGGACAACAGCGCCAGCCCGAGCAGAGCCATCAGCCGCCAGCGTTCGTGCGCCGAGGGAATCAAGAAAGGCAGCGCGCCGACGAGCACCCACAGCGGCCGCTGGATGAAGCCAGCCACGAGGAAGATGAGCTTGCGCCTGCCGGTGCGCTCCACCCAGTAGGATGACAGCGGCTGTGCCACGACCCCCAGCACAGCCGCGGCCGACAGGAGCCCCAGCATCAACGGATTCGCGCCGAGGCGCACCGCGTATGCCGTGTACGGCGCCCCCTGCACCGCCGCCCACCAACTCGCGCCGCATAGCCCCCACGCGAGGAACAGAATGGTCAGGTCATGTCGGACTTCCGAATGCCGCCGCCGCCTGCGGACTTCTCTGTACGCGAACACTGACCTACGGTTGGGCGCGTGGCGCATTCTTCTCTCTTGTAAGGCCTATCCTGGCCGCTCGCTCGCGCAACCGCCGAGCCTTGGGGGGCATCGTCTGCGCGTCACCGTCGCACAAGCCGCCGCACAGCCGCACTGGCGGCTCCCTTCGGCGCTTTGAGCACGTCCGCCAACAGCTCACCTACGGGGCGGGCGTCAGGCTCCGGCAGCCGTGGGACCAAGATCGCCGCGTGCAAGATTCGCAGCACGGCCGCTGCGAGGAACACGACGTGAAGGTTGGTCACGGGCAGGCCCCAGACCGTCGCCGACCACCCTGTCAGCAACTGGGCCACCGCGCCCCCGACCATCGGCGCCGCCGCGCCAACCGTCCCCGCGGTCAGCGCGACGGCGGCGAGATAAGCGCTGCGTCTGGCCGCCGGTGTCATCGCGAACAGCATGTTCAACTCCGCAATGCCGAGCACTCCGGTCACGATCCCCGCCAGCACGCCGGCGCCGGCGAGCAGTGCCGCGTTGTGATGGCTGGCTGCGCCGAACATCAGCGGCAGCGGGACCGCGACCAAGGTCGCCAGGAGCAGCACCGGGCGATTCCCGTAGTCCCCGATCCGCCGCCCGATCATCGGCCCCAGCATCGCCGCTACGATCATCGGCAGCACGAACAGGTACAGGTTCGTGTAGAACTTCCCGAGGCTGATCCGCTCAAGCAGATACAGCGTCAGGAACTGCCCCAGGATGCCGTAGCTCGCCGCGCTCCCCGCCACGTAGTAGAGGTAGAGCCGAAACCGACGGTCGCTCCATGGAATGCGCAGGATCGTGGCCACCGAGGGCGGATCGGGCGATGGCGCCTCATCGCCGCGCGGGATGAGAAAGAACAGCACGATGTCTATTGTGCCCATCAACGCCGCCGCGCTGAATATGGCGAAGAACGTGCGATAGGAGCTGTCCCAGTCCAACACCTTGCCCACGACCAGGGCCGTGATGACGCCGGTGATCGTGGCCAGCCGATAACGCACGCCGAGGAATCGCGCGCGCAAGTGGCTCGGTATCACGTGCGCCATCCAGCCGATCCACGCCGGGCTGCCGGTGTTCCCCATCAACGACGACGTGAGCGTCAGCAGCAGCAGCCCGATCACGCGCCACTCCGCGTGCCGCGAGGGAATGAGAAACGGCAGCGCTCCGACCAATACCCACAACGGGCGCTGAACCAGGTCAACCGCCAGGAAAATCGCCCTGCGTCTTCCGGTGCGCTCGATCAGGTAGGCCGAGAACACCTGCCCGACCACGCCGAGCACCGCCGCAGCGGACAGAAAGCCCAACATCAGCGGGTCCGCGCCCAGGCGTACCGCGAAGGCAGTGTAGGGCGCGCCGAGCACGGCGTTGAACCAGCACGAGCCGAATACGCCCCACGAAACGAGAACGATCGTGAGGTCAGTTCGCAATCGCGAGGGCGAGCGCCCGTCGTCCGGGGCGCCGTCCTGCACCGTCACCGCTCCTGGATTATCCATGCCCACTCAAGCCCCGCGCGTCGTACACCCGATGGCCGTGATGAATAACCCCGCGAGCCCAAGCTCGGAATGCGAGAACCCGGCAGTGCCAACCTGCGCTGCCGATGGATAATGTAGCCCAACGTACCGTCGCTTCACGAATGATTGCCTTTGGTTCGTCGCGCCAATTGAGTTATCCTGGCGCCGGGCGCCGCCATGTCGCCCGACGGTGCACGACGACATCCCGGCCTTGCCCCGTGCCCCGCCCGACCGCGCGCCGCGAGACGAGAAACCGGTCTCCGCGCTCTTGACAGCCCTGCCGCTTCTGTGGAAGACTTATAAAGACCTGAGGGCCGGATCGATCGCAAGACCGACGGCGCTCCGGGCTCATAGGCCGAAATGGATCGAACACCGGACAGATCGCGTTTCACGACTGAGGCCGCTGCGAGCAGCGCTTCCGCGCTCCCGCTCGTTGCG
>CP070648.1:3285804-3293309 GCA_020354555.1 Armatimonadota bacterium
CACCGGCACCGAAACCGACAACCACACCCGCGTCACCCAAGACATCTTCCTGCGCCTGCTCGAGCGCGGGCATCTCCTGCGCCAGCACATGGACGCGTTCTTCTGTCAGGGCTGCCGGCGCTTTCTCCCCGACCGCTACGTCCAGGGCGTCTGCCAGCGCTGCAACGCGGAAACCCTGCGCGGCGACCAGTGCGAGGCCTGCGGCACCCCTCTCGACACCGCGGATCTGGCGGATCCCCGCTGTCGCCTGTGCGGCGGCGAGGCCGAGACCCGCAGCACCGAGCACTTCTTCCTCGACCTGTCCCAGTTCGAGCAGCCGCTGCGCGAGTGGGTCGGCAAGCAGGAGCACTGGCGCGCGAACGTCCGCAATTTCACCGCCAACCTGCTCGACCAGGGACTGCGCCCCCGGCCGATAACGCGTGACCTCGAATGGGGTATCTCCGTGCCGGTCGAAGGCTTCGAATCCAAGCGCATCTACGTCTGGTTTGAGGCCGTCATCGGCTACCTCTCGGCGAGCAAGGAGTGGGCCGCGGGGCACGGCGATGCCGAAGCGTGGCGCGAGTTCTGGTCGCCCCCGGCGCGCGCGTACTACTTCATCGGCAAGGACAACATCCCGTTCCACACCATCATCTGGCCGGCGATGCTGATGGGCTACGATGCGGACCTGATCCTGCCCTACGACGTGCCCGCCAACGAATACCTGACCCTGGAGCGCCGCGCCTTGTCCACCAGCCGCAACTGGGCGATCTGGGCGCCGGATTTCCTGTCGCGCTACGACCCCGATCCGCTGCGCTACCTGCTGTCCGTGAACATGCCCGAGTCGGGCGACACCGACTTCTCGTGGGCCGAGTTCGTGCGCCGCAACAACGACGAGTTGCTGGCGAACTACGGCAACTTCGTCCATCGCGTACTCACCATGACGGTGCGCAACTTCGACGGCAAAGCGCCGCAGGCGGGCGACCGCGGAGATGCCGAGCGCGAGATCCTGGCCGCGGCCAACGAGACCTTCCGCGGGCTCACCGATGACCTCGAGGCCTGCCACTTCCGCGCCGCGATCGGGAAAGCGATGGAACTCGCCCGCGCCGCCAACCGCTATCTCGATCACCGCGCGCCGTGGAAGCAGATCAAGGACGATCGCGCGGGCGCGGCGACGACCCTCAATGCGTCGCTTCAGATCATCTCCGCCCTGGGCACGATGCTCTACCCGTTCTTGCCGTTCTCGTCGCTCCAGGTGCACAGGATGCTGGGCGAAGAGGGACAATTGGGTATAGACGACTGGGAGCTGCGGGCGGTGCCCGCGGATCGTCCGCTGGGCGAGCCGCAGCACCTCTTCAAGCGGCTCGACGAGAGCGTGATCGAGGAGGAATTACAGCGCCTTGAGCAGCACAGCGCCTGACGGAAAGACCGAGCAGGAGATCGCCGACGATCTCGACCTGCTGCTGGGGGTATTGCCGGCGCGGCTGCGCGAGCGGCTCGCCGACGAGTCGAACCTCTCACAGTTGCTCGAGGTCGTGCTCGACATCGGGCGCGCTCCGGAAGCGCGTTTCCCGGAGCAGGTGCTCGCGCTGTCGAGCGAGCCTGTGACGCACGAGGACTTGGACTACGTCGTCGGGCACGTCGGCGAGTTCACCGGCGACAACCGCGCCGGCATCGAGCGCACCCTGCATCGCATCTCCGCCATCCTCAACCGCCACCGCAAGGTCGTCGGCCTCACCTGTCGCGTCGGCCGCGCCGTGTACGGCACGATCGACATGATCCGCGACATCGTCGAGACCGGCAAGAGCATCCTCCTGCTCGGCAAGCCGGGGATCGGCAAGACGACCAAGCTGCGCGAAGTCGCGCGCGTCCTCGCCGACGAGTTCGGCAAGCGCGTCATCGTCGTGGACACGTCGAATGAGATTGCGGGCGACGGCGACATCCCTCACCCCGGCATCGGCAGCGCGCGGCGCATGCAGGTCCCGCGCCCCGACCTCCAGCACGCGGTCATGATCGAGGCGGTCGAGAACCACATGCCCGAGGTCGTCGTCATTGACGAGATCGGCACCGAGGCCGAGGCGATGGCCGCCCGCACCATCGCCGAGCGTGGCGTCCAGCTCATCGCCACCGCTCACGGCACGACCCTCGACAACTTGCTCATGAACCCGACTCTGTCCGACCTCGTCGGCGGCATCCACGCTGTCACCCTGTCGGACGAGGAGGCCCACCGCCGCGGCACCCAGAAAACCGTCCTCGAACGCCGCGCGCCGCCGACCTTCGACATCGTCGTCGAGATCGTGCACTTCGACGAGCTCGCGATCCATCACGACGTCGCGGAAACGGTTGACCGTTACCTGCGCCAGGAGCCGCTCAAGCCGGAGATCCGCCAGCGGCTGCCCAGCGGCAAGGTCGAGCGGGTGCTGCCGGAGCGCGAGCCGAAGGTGCGCGAGCCGCGCGCCGAGTACGCGGACTACGCGCGCATGCGCCCCGTCGCGCCCGACGGCGCGCTCGCGATCTTCCCCTACGGCGTCAACAAGGGCAAGCTCGAGCGCGCCATTCGCGACCTCGGGCTGCAAGCGCGCATGGTCAACACCATGGACGAGGCCGACGCGGTCGTCATGCTCAAGGCGCAGGAGCGCCGCGCGCCGCACATCGCCCAGGAGGCGGCGAGCGCGGGCAAGCACTTGCAGGTGCTGCGCTCTAATACCCAGCATCAGATCATGGTCGCCCTGCGCGAGATCGCGCACACCTCCGGCTGGGGGCCGGAACAGGTCGCCTTGCGCGAGGCCCAGCAAGCCGTCGACCAGGTCCTGATGACCTCGGAGCCGGTCGAACTCAGCCCGCGCGACTCGTATCTGCGCCGGCTTCAGCACGACCTCGCGAATCAGTATCACCTCCGCTCCGAGAGCATCGACGTCGAACCCCGCCGCCGCGTCAAGATATCGAAGTAGGCGGGAGCCCGCCGCACAGGGACTCACCCGGTTCTCCCGGGCGTCGTCTGAGGCTCGATCCGGTTGGAACCATCGTCGGGGCGGGACTGCGGAGGCTGTTGCACAACAAGCTGGCCCGCGCTTCATGGCGCCGAGACTGTCATTCAGAGCGCCGCGGCGAGCGTGGGCGAGGCGCGAAGCGAAGAATCTCGCTCCCGTTGAGGCAATTGTGCGACAACCTCTCTCCCCGCCCGCGCTTCAACTGCAAGCGAGGCCGCTCCACATGAAAGCATGTCTGCCCGAACGTCCGGAAGGTCGCCGCACGTATCTGTTGTATTACTCCTCCATCCTCGCACTTGCGGTGCTGGCAATGGCGGCTTCTGGCTCACAATCGGAGGCCAGCCTCGCCCCGGCGACCGTCGTCGTCGCGACGCTGGATTCGTCGGAGCAATCGAAGACGCTGGCCCACTTCGTCGGCGACGGCGAGGGCGACCAGGAGGAGATCAACGCCGGGATTCAGGCCCTTCCCGAAGCCGGCGGCACCGTGCTCCTGATGGAAGGCACGTACGACATCAGGAGAATCGAAGGCACGCTCGGCGGCGTCATCATAGACCGCAGCAACGTCGTCCTCGCCGGGCAGGGCGCGAGCACCAAGCTCGTCCAGGCGCCGAATCAGGACACGAACGTCATCCGCATCATCGGCTCGGGCGTCGGGCACATCACGATCCGCGATCTGTACGTTGATGCGAATCGCGACGAGAACTCGGCAGGCACGGGCGACCCGAACATCTCCCACGATCGGTTCGAGTTCTGCGGCATCAAGGCGTTCTTCCGCGCGCCGCGCGCGGCGGTGAGCGGCGAGCCGAATCACGACATCACGATCCGCGACTGCCACGTCCGCGACGCGCATACGCTCGGCATCATGCTCGAAGGTCCGAATATGCGCGTCATCAACAACGTCCTCGGCAACGCGAACTCCGATTCGGTCGAAATCCTCACCGGCCCCGGCGAGATTCGCGGCAATCACGTCGAGATCACCGGCCGGACCCATGTGGCGATCGGCACCGACCGCGCGAACGACATCATCATGGCACACAACATCGTCCGCGTCCGCGAGGGCGGCGATCTCGACATCGCGTTCCGATCCTGGGCCGAGTCGCGTGGGCACGTCATCGCGGGCAACGTGGTGACGGTGGACGCGGGCGGGAGATGCGGCCTCGCGATGGACATCCGGGGCGAGGACGCGGCGGTTACCGGCAACAGCGTTTACACCTCAAATCCCGACGAGCGCGTGCGGGTCAAGATCTCGGCCGGCAACGCCGTCGTCACCGGCAACGTCTTCCACAACGTCGTCGTCGAGGTCAACGATCAGACCGAGGCGCAGAAACCCATCATCATCCGGGACAACATCATGGACAACTCCGCAGTCGAGCACGTGAAGGGCAACCTAACGACGCCGGGGCAGTAGGGACAACTCCTTCTCCCAACTGGGTCGTCCTCGCAACCGCCGTCTCGAACGCGAAAGGTAGCTGCCCCCCAGCAGTCGCCGGGCGCTGGAAAGGGGGAGACAATGGACGCGCAGGACGGCGAACGCGTATCTCGCGCTGAAGTGATATTCGTGGCAGGCCTGCTGGCGATCGCGGTCCTCGCCTGGGTCGCACTCATCCTCTATCAGCAGGGCATCTGGTTCGCACCCGCCACGGCGAGCATTGTTTATCGCGTGCTCTGGACTATCCTCTGGCTGCCGGGCATTGCGCTGTCGGGCATCCTGCTCGTCCGCCGGAGGCGCGTGACATTCGGTATCGGCCTGGTGTTCCAGGTCACCGCCGTCGGGATCTACTGGTGGTCAACAGCGCACCTGACCCTGTCCGGAACGCTCGCACTCGCGGGCCTGAGCCTGCCCCTTCTTGCGCGCCCGCCAGGCGAGACGTTGCGCGCGAAGTGCGCCGTCGTGTGTGTCATCGCAGTTGCGCTGGCTCTTGCGTGCTTCGACTCCGATTGGACGGTTTTCCCCGTGCTTGCGGTCCCGTTGTGCATACTGTATGCGTGCGCCATCTGGCCGCAAGCAGCTCAGGCTTTCGAGGAAGTGCTGCACCGCGAAGAGGAGACAAAGAAGCGATCTAGGGCCTACCGGTGGCTTCACCGGATCCTCATCGCGCTGGCCATCCTCTGTGGGTTAACCATCCTGTTCGTCGGCGTCCTCGCCGGGGTGGCCTTATTGGCCGTAAGAGGCCTGGGCAGGTAGCCCGGCACCTCGGGTCTCCGCGCGCGGGCTCCGACGCTCGACCTGGGGTGCACGTGTTAGCGACTGGCGCGAGCGCGGGCGGAAGGCCCAACCGGCTCTCACCAATTCACGGGATACACGCTCATGTCCACGAACGCGCCGAGCAGGGTGTAGAAGGCGCCGTTGGTCAGGTCGCCGAGAATCAGCCCGAGGAAGAACGGCAGCGACCGCCGGTACAGCCGCATCCCGCCGAACCGCAGCACCGCCCCCTTGACCAGCCACGCGATGAAGAACGGCATCGGCTGTAATCCCCAGGGGAATGTGTTCGCCATCGCATACCCAACGGGATGCAGCGGGAACCAGGGCAGACGCGCCCGCGCGAACGCGAGCAGGCACGTCACCCCCGCGCCGACGCCGTCGAACATCGTCGCCATGAAGTGCGGCCGCTGAGTGGATGTCAGCTGCGACTGAAGCTTGACGAACGGCTGCTGCCCCATGATCGTCCGCCACGCATCCGTCTTCGCCTCCGCGCCCAGGGTGTACCACACCACCAGCCCGCTCCAGAACGCGACCGCTATCGCGAGCACGATGGCAACGATCATCGCCCACACCAACTGCCGCAGCGAAATCCCCGCCGCTGTCGCCATGCGGAAGCCGTCGAGCTGATGCGGCATGGACGCGCAGCGCATGTCGAACGTCGTCACCGACCGCAGGTACGCCATCACAGTCAGATCAACCGGCCTGAGCACCCCCACGCCGAGCGTCTCGGTGACGAGCATGTTCGGATCCACTTCGGGCCCGAACAGCCACGCGTTGCCGGCCTCGGCCCGGATGCGCGTCGCGGCGATCAGGTACAGGAACACGAGGGCGAAGACAATCCCCGCGATCAGCGGGTTCATCCCGGCCGCCCAGCACATCCCGACGAGCGCCGCCGCTGACGCGACCAGCCCGAACACCGCCCAGCGGTACGGCAGCGGCTCGCGCTCCTCCGCGCCGACCGGGCCGCGCAGCCCGAGCGCCCGCCGCACCACTTCCCGCAAATACCGCCGGCTCATCCACAGCGAGACCAGCGCGAGCGCGATGAACGCCCCCGCGCCCTGGTTCTGCAGATACGGCGGCCCCGATGCGAGCGACGCCTCGGGCGGCCGCCACCCCTGCGCCGCGCAGAATATGACCTGCGCCTTTGTCAGCAGAAAGAAGAACCAGTAGCTGAAGCTCACCTCCAGCGAGAGCAGGTACGCGATGCCCACCATGAAGGGATAAAACGATATCGGCGTGTCGCCGATGGCGTTCCATGGGAAGCTCGGAAACCAGCGCGCGGCGTTGATCGGGCGCACCTGGATGCCCGGCACGGTCGGGATGTTGAGGTGCAAGTTGTTGACCGTGCCGATGCCGAACGCGATGGCGAATCCGCCCCACATCAGCTTGTTCTTGAGCAGCCGCCCGCGCGACTCCGTCAGCTCCAGGGGCAGCACCGCCGTCGGAAACGTCAGCCGCTCGTGGTCAACCCACGGCCGGCGCAGGATCGCGGTGATGCACAGCGTGGCGGTGGTGAAGGCAACCAGGAACCCTCCCCACACTAGGAACGGCGTCAGCCACACCTTCACCGGCACCGGCGCGCCGCCGACGTAGAACGCGTCGAGCGCCGCCGTATCGCGCGGGGCAAACCAGGTTGGGATCCACTGGTGGAACTGCGCCCACTGGTTCTCGGGCGTGGCGTAATGGAAAGCTGCCGCGAGCGTGGGTACCAGGAAGTGGATGCCGCCGCTGGAGGCGAGCACGGTGGACACGGTCATCATCACGTACGCCGTGATGAGTTCACCCTGCGACAGCGCCAGGTTGGGCAGCACCGCCCGGATCGCCAAGTTGACGACGACAATCCCGACCAGCGCGCCGAACCCGCCCACGGGAATCGACGTGTTGGCCAGCGCGGTGTGCCCGCGCATGCCGCCCATGACCAACTCGGCGTGGTGAATCCATACCGTGACCAGGGCGCTGCCGACCAGCCCGATGATTACGGCGCGCCAGGTCAGCGGCTTTGGGCGGTCATCTCTCGCCACGTGCGGTCAGTCCTCTGCTGCAATGGCACGCAGGGGTCCGGCGGCGCAAGACGCCTCAGCCCATTGTCCCCTTCGATGCCTGCGGCGGAATTCACGGCCCCGTCGTGCCGGCAAGGGCCGCAAACTCCTGAGCGTCTTCTCCGGCGGCGAGGTCGTTCCCTGCGCGGGCTCCGAGGCGCCGCCGCAGCACGCCGGAAGAGGTGCGTTCGCACGGGAGTCGAATCCACAACGGCGTTCCGGCAAGCGCGGCGCTTGCCGCAATCCAGCAAGGGAGAATGAGATGGCAGGAAGTACGATTCGCGCTCTGGCCTGGTC
>CP070648.1:3293409-3316266 GCA_020354555.1 Armatimonadota bacterium
AGGGCGACCTCCAACTGCGACCGCACGAGGGCGATCTGGTCCTCCGGGAAATCCGGGCGCCGCACCTGATCCGCAAGCGTCCGCATGACGAGCGGCAGGTCGTCCTTCAAGCAGCGTCCGGAGATGTTGCCCACCTGGATGCCGCCGCCGACACCAATAGTGGCCGCCGCAAACTCCAGGTCATCCGCGATCTCCTGATACGACCGTCCCGCCGCACCGCGCGAGAGCATTTGCGCAGTGAAAGTGGACAGTCCCGGCTTGTCCGCGGGATCGAAGATCATGCCGCCGCCGACCATGCCCTCGATGGAGATCGCCGGCACGACCGGGTTCTCATACACGATGAACGTCGCGCCGTTGTCGAGGTCGATGCGGGTCGGTTCGCGCCTCCCGACATTGGCCGGTCGCTCAGCCGTCGCCGTTGCCGCGCCGCTGCTCGGCTCGCCCTCACGTCTGTTCCCGCCAGCGGCAGCAACTGATGCGCGCGGTATGCCGCCTGACCGCATCAGCGGCCCGGGCCCGGACGGCCGGCCCGCCGGCCCCTCGTCAGTCGGAACGAACCACCCGACAGTCCGGTTGTCGGCGTCGAGATAGCGTCTCGCGGCCTCCTGCACCTGCTCGCGCGTGACGCCCTCGATGCGATCGACGTAGTCATAGAGGAGCCGGTAATTGCCGATGACGTCGAAGAAGCCGAGCATGTTCGCGAGCTTGCTCACGGAGTCGGTGCCGTACACAAACGCCGCCTTCGCTTGGTTCTTCGCGCGCTGCAATTCGCGCTCGGAGATCAGCTCGGATGACAGCCGGTCGATCTCGGCGAGGACCGCTTGCTCGGCATCGACGTGATCCGCGCCTGGCGCGAGGGTCACGTACACCGCGAAGAGCGTGGGGTCACGGTTGGTGAAGTTGTAGGCATCGGCGTTGACCGCCAACTGCTTGGCGACCAGCGCCTGGTAAAGCCTGCTCGTGCGCCCGGTGCCGAGGACCGTCTCGGCGATGTCCAGGGCGTAATGATCGGGGTGATTCGCCGCGGGCACGTGGAATGCCATCTGGATCATGCCGGCTCCGCCGGGACGGCGCACCACCACTCGGCGCTCGCCTCGCTGCGGCGGCTCCTCGGTCACCCCGTCCCGCACCGCGCTGCCGCGCGGGATGCGCCCGAACAGACTGCGCACGCGCCTCAGCACATCATCCCTGTTGAAGTCGCCCACGACAACTAGCGTCGCATTGTTCGGCGCGTAGTGCGCGCGGTAGTATGCCGCGGCCTTGTCGCGATCATATGCGGCGACGTCCGACTTCCACCCGATAATCGGCCACTGGTACGGGTGGGCCGTGAATGCCGCCGCGCGCACCTCGTTGGAGAGATGAAATCCAGGATCGTTCTCGTGCCCCTCCAATTCCGAGAGGACGACGGTGCGCTCGCTGTCCACGTCCTTCGCGGCGAACGCCGCGTTGGCCATGCGGTCGGCCTCGATGCGCAGCGCGAGGTCGAGATGCTTGGCCGGCAGGGTCTCGACATAGGCGGTGTAATCCAGCCACGTGTAGCCGTTGTCCCAGCCGCCGGTGCGGGTCACCAGGCGGCTTATCTCGCCGGGGCCGAAGCGGGCCGTGCCCTTGAACATCATGTGCTCGACGAAGTGGGAAATGCCGGTGATACCGGTGTGCTCGTCACGCGAGCCGGCGCGATACCACATGTAGACACTGACCACCGGAGCTGAATGCACCTCCTGCGTCAGCACGCGCAGGCCGTTGGTCAGCACGGTGAGTTGCGCTTCATCGGCGCCACAGGCGCATGGCCCGAGAAGCGCCAGCAGGAGGACGGCGACGCCGACACGTCGTGCCCGCGTTAGCCCGCACCACATCCGGATACGGCGGCCGGCATACCATGACGTCTCTGGGCGCGCATCATGCTGCGATATGCGTGCCTGGGGGATGCGAGGGGTCATTGCGGGTCCTTTCCGATTCCGTCACAGGTCCTGGCGGAAAATCCACCTGAAGAAGAGCACGAGCACCGCCAGCCACCCAATGAACAGGACGAGGAAGGTAAACGGCATAGACACGCCGAGGATCGCGGACAGCACGCCGATGGCGGTGCTTACGATGACTCCGTAGATCAAGCCCTGTTTCACCGCGCCGCTGGCGTACACATCGCGCAGGCCTTTGAGCGTCGAACGCGACCACCCGCATTCGGGGCAGGTGGCGCCGGACGCGTCCAGCGGTGACTCGCACTGGGGGCAGACGGGCAGCTCCTGGCGTTCTCCGATCTCCGCGATCAGGCGCGTCAGCCGGCTCTCTGTTTCGATGTCATGCGGGTCGAGTTCGACCGCTCTCTCGTACTCGCTCACGGCCTCCGCAAATCGGCCTTGCTTGCAGTACACAGCCGCGAGGAACGCGTGGGCCGCAGCGTTCTTATCGTCGAATTCGATGGCCTCGTGGCAGCGCGCCTCATCCTCCTCGAGCATGCGCCGCGCCCGGATGCGATTGTCAATCACGGTCAGCATATGGGCCACCACGCCGACCATCACGATCAGCAGCAATACGGGATAGTACCACGGGCTTGCCGCAAGGGAGATCGCGACTGCGGCGAGCGCGAAGCCGGTCGAGATGCCGAGAATGCCTTGCCACGTCTCGACCTCGCGCTCGAGTATGGCGTAGATGCTGCGGAGAATCAGCCCCCCGCCGATGAACGAGGCGATGATCCACTTCCCCAGGAGGACGGCCTCTTCAAATTGGACCACCGTGAGCCTCCGTGGAACTCACCGCTGCAACTCGAGAGCGACAACGACGCGCAGCGAGATCGCTCCCGGCAGCGTTCGTTCGGGGGCGCTCGCGTCGAGCAGCGTTGCCGTCCTCACGTCCAGGTTGATTACCGTTTGCTGCCGCATCAGCTTGCCTTCCTGGTATGCGAGGAAGCTCGTGTTCTCGATCCGCTGCGATCCTTCCAGGCGCACCTGCATTCCCAAGGCATTCGGCGGCAACGTGCGATGCACGGGAATGGTCGCGGTCATGCGCACCTTGGCGCAAGACTTCCGCGCCACGTCCTCCCAGCCGACCAGCTCGAACTGCTGCTTTACACGGACGTCAGGCTCGCCCGCCGTCTTGAGCGTGGCAGTCGCCGTCCACGTATCCCCGACCTTGAGCGGCCCCTCAGGCAACCCCTCGTCCTGGATCAGGCCGAACAGCGGCCGAGCGACGTCACTCATCCCCGGCGCGCCGGGATTCGCCACCGCAGCATCCCAGCCGCGTACTTCCAGCACCCGTCCCCGGTCCGTCACGACCTCGGTGAGAGCGGGCACCGGCATCGTCATGGTCTGCTCTTTCCCGCCCGCGCGAAAGGTCAGCGACGGTTGCTCGATGGTGGTTTCGACCTCCCACACACCGGGTTCCACCTGCGATACGGTGCGCTCGACACGCGTAAACCGCCCGCGAATGTCTACCGCCCGCTCCTCGCCGAGCATGGTGATCGTGCCCGAGCCCGATACGCTCGCGCCGTACCTGAGCGCCTCGCCCGGCTCCCGCTGAATCCTCAGAGTGACCTCAGCGGGTTGTGCCAGAACGGCGACGGAGAAGATGGTCGCCCACGCTGTCGCCGCAATCGCGGCCAGTTTCACACGTACACCTCCATATGTCTCCAATCCGCGGCGATTGTATCACGAAGCACATGGCGGAGCAACGGACAACGTGGGCACCCCGTCTCTTCCCGGGCGCTGCCCAGGTTCATTGTCACGGCAGGCGAGCGACCGACGCTCGCTCGCTCTCATCCCCCTTCAGGGCGGCGCGCAGCATGGCCGCGCCGATGGGCGCCATTGCCGTGCCGCTGCCGCCTTGCTCGACGAGAACCGCCACCACTACCTGCGGCTCCTCAACCGGCGCGAATCCGACGAACCAGGCGTGCGGCTGACCGTGTGGATTCTCCGCCGTGCCGGTCTTGCCCGCGATGGGGAATGAACGATCCCGTATTCGTCGCGCGGTACCGCGCCCCACGACCGCAGCCATGCCGCGACGGAGCACTGCCGCCGTCGCGGGATCAATGCCGACGGGACGAGGCCTATTTGTCCCGACGGGAACGTCCCCGACGGCCCGCACCACATGCGGCGTCACGAGGTAGCCGCCGTTGGCGATAGCCGCGGTCACCACGGCGGCCTGGAGCGGTGTGATGAGCAGCCCGCCCTGACCGACGGCCATCTGGCACGTGTCCCCGGGATACCAGGCTTCATCGAACCGCTCGTGCTTCCACTGTGGGTTCGGCACCAGTCCGGAGTTCTCGCCGGGCAGGTCTATGCCCGTCTCGGCCCCGAGCCCGAACGCCTTGGCCCACCGTTCCAGCCCCGGCCTGCCGACGCTGCGGCCGAGTTTGATGAAGGTGACGTTGCAGGACTGCGCGATGCCTGACACGAGGTCGAGCGATCCATGGCCGCCGCGCTGCCAGCAGTGGAATCGCCACTTGCCCAGCTGCCAGTACCCTGGGCAGAAGAAGAGACTACTCGACGCTGCGTGGCCACTCTCGATCCCTGCCGCAGCGGTGACGAGCTTGAAGATAGACCCCGGCTCATAGAGCGCCGCCAGCGCGCGGTTCTGCTGCGGCCAGGATGGGCCACTCAAGTGGCGCCATTGAGCCCTCGACACCTTGCCACTGAGCGTGTTGGGGTCGAACGTCGGCGAGCTGGCCAGCGCGAGGATCTCCCCGCTGCGCGCGTCCATCGCGACCGCCGCGCCGCGTTTGCCCGCGAGACCTCCTTCCGCGACCCGCTGAACATCCACGTCGAGGCTGAGCGTCACCGCGTCGCCAGCGACAGCCGCGACCTCGCCCAGCACTTGCACGAGTTTCCCCGCCGCGTCCACCTCAATCTGCTCGCCGCCGTCGGCGCCGCGCAGGGATGCCTCACACACGCGCTCGACGCCATCCTTGCCGATCCTGTCGCGCGCCGTGTAGCCGCTGTCGCTGTCGCGCGCTTGTTGCAGCTCGCGGGCGCTGATCTCGCGCACATAGCCGAGGACGTGCGCGGCAAACGGCCCGCGCGGGTAATAGCGCACGGGTCTGCACTCCAAACGCATCCCCTTGACGTGAATCCCTTCCTCTGCGGCTCGAGTGGCGATGGAGAAGGGCACGTCGCCGGCGACGGTGACGGCTTCGAAAGGTCCATCCCGATCTGTCAGCTTCGCGGCGATCTCGGCGGGACCGGCGTGCAGGATGCGTGCAAGCTGCGCCACCGCCTCCGGATCGTCGCCGAATTCCTCGGGAGTCACCACAACGTCCAGACACGGCCGGCTGGTAGCGAGGATGCGGCCGCGGCGGTCGTAGATGGTGCCCCGGGCCGCTTCGCGCCGGATCAGGCGAATGCGGTTCTGCTCCGACGCGCGCCGGTACTCTCGTCCGTGTACGACCTGGATCTGCCACAGGCGCGCGACCAGCAGCGCGAAGATGGCGAGGATCGCCGCGCGTACGATGAGCCGTCGCGTCCTCACCCGCGCACCTCCTGCTGTGGCAGCAGTGGGCGCACGCGGCGCAGCGCGGCGCCGACGATCAGCGCCGCCCCGCCGTTGTAGCAGGCTTGAAGCATGATGCTCACAACTGCATTCCCCAGGCTGACGCCCTGGCTGCGGGTGAGCACGAGGGCGATGACCTCGTGTGCGACGGTCATCGCCGCGGCCGCGCCCATCATCACGAACAGATTCTCGACGTACAGTCGGGCGCCGGCGACCCCGACGAGGTATCCGACTATGGTCTTCGCGGCCGCGAAGACGCCGATCCCACGGCCGAGCACCGCGCCCTGGACGACGCCCGCGCTGAACCCCACGGCCATACCCGCGCGCGGCCCGCTGAGCAGGCCGATCACCACCGTCACGATGAGAAGCAAGTCCGGCTCAACGCCCGCGATGCGTGCCCAATGGAGCACGCTGAATTGAAGGGCGCCGCACAGCGCAATGACGGCGGCGGTGAAGATCGCCCTCCGCGCCAACGAGGGACCTCCTCAAGTGGGAATGGGCGGCGCTCACCACTCCCCGGCGGGGATGATCTGGACGGGCCACACGACTCCGTCGCGCCCGCCGATCACCGGGATGCGCAGCTCCAGGCGCAGCGCCGGATCGAGGTACACGCGTGTTCCCGAGAACTCGGGCAAGGACGCAGGGCGCTCCGCGGGGCCCTCGATGACGTCGCCGAATACATCGTACAGCGGCAAGTAATACTCGGGGAAGAGCTGAGCCACCGTGAGATGCCCCTGTGCGTTCAGCGCGCCAAGCTGGAAGTCGTCGAGTTCGCTGAGGGCCTGTTCCGGCGTGCCCAGGCCGAGCCGCTCCACGGCTTGGCGAGCCGCCGCCGCGCGCTGAGTCGCGAGCCGTTGTTGCTCGTCTGCCAGGCCAGGCGCATAGGTGGCGCGCATCTCCCGCCCAACTACCGCGATGCCTCGCGCCGACGGGCTGAGCACGATCCAGCGATCGAGCCGGCGCGCCTCCATATCCGTCGCGGCGCAGAGCGCCGACACGACCTCGGCGAGCGTTCCTTCCACGCCCGTCAGGGAAACGCGCAGGTCGTGGTAGCGTGGGTCAACGACGACGGTGTGGGCTGTCTGATCCGACAGAAACGCGGTCGCCTGGCCGAGCGTGATGTCGAGCGCAGTCAGCGCGACGCGGTCAGTCAGGCCGTGCAGCGCAGCGTCAATCGGCGCTTCGTTCTGCGCCCGCGCGCCACGTGGCAGCAGCGTCAGGCATGTCGCTGCGAGGAATAACAGGAGCCGGCGTGTCCATGTCATGGCTGAACCCGAGTCTGTAGATCGTCAGCGCATAACTTCCGCGAGCAGCCAGGGGCGTCCTGCCTGATTCCCGCACGTAGTGGGGAAATGAGCGCGCCAGCGGCCGGGAGATGGTGGGGCTATGCAGGGCTACCGCGGACTCGAGGCCGGAATGGTGGGCGAGGCGGGTTTCGAACCTGCGACCTCATGCGTGTGAAGCATGCGCTCTCCCACTGAGCTACTCGCCCACCGGACTGGCCGCACCGAAGACAAGGCTATTCTACAGGCGAACGGCGCGCACGTCAACTTGCCCGCGGCGGTGGTGTAACCTCGAAAACTCGGGGTGCTGAGAACCGGCGCAAGCTGCTCCCGGTAGCGCAAACGTATCAGAACGCCCCGGAGAGCATCTCGCTCCCGATGCGCTTCGCCTCGGCGATGCGGGACATGGCGCGACCGAAAGCATCCCTCCCGCTTACGTTGTACGGCTTGAGATCGGCGCTCAGATACTTGCCTTCAACGGCCGCGACCGCCCGCGCCATCGCCTCAACCCATTCCAGGCAGAACTCGATTGCGGCCTTTCGCGGTCGGAAGGGCGCGTCGCCGACCCGGACATATACCGGACTTGTATGCGCGAACTGGCCGTGGAACTGGCCCGGCTCATCCGCAATCGGCGAGCTGTCCACATGCGCCGACTTCGGCCCAAAGATACGTGCGGCCATCCACGACGTTTCGTCAATCCGAACCTCGTCGGTGACTTCGATGCGCCCCCCCGACGCATCCCAACGCCGCCGGACTTCGCCGTTGATCACGAGTTCGGCGGCCTCAAGCCCCCACTGCGACGTCGCGCGGAGTTCCACCGCCACTTCGCCCGGCTCGCTGAAACGGACCTCGTCGCCAGGCCCCGCCCCGTCGGCATCCATGGCAACGAGCGGAGCGTTCGTGGCGAACGTCCGGCCTTCGCGGTAGGCTTCCGCGATGCTCGCGAAGTCGAGCCCGGCGCTGCGCGCGTAGGTTCGCCACGCCCCGCACGCCGCCCGTCCCTGATCCACGTAATGATCCGTCGAGGCGGTGACGCCGACCCTCCGGCCGAGATTGAGTAAGTGGTAGTAAGCCGTCAGCATATCGCCCAAGCGCTGGGGTGGGCTGCTCTCGGAGAAGACGTCATAGCTGACGCGCCGCCCAAGCAAGACGTCGGCCGCCAACTCGCGCGCCAGGCAGCCGTGCTCGGGATCCGCCACGGCGTCGAAGAACTTCGCCAGGGCAACGCCGCTGAGCGGGTGGGCGGCGATGATCGCACCGCCTTGTGCCGCGACGTAGTCCTGCACCATCTCGTTCGTCGGCCAGAAGACCATGCGCATGGGGAAGCCGCCGGGCATGTCTTCGCGCACATTGATCAGGCAGATGTGCCCGTAGAAATCCGTGACCGCCTCGAGGCCCATCTCGCCGACGAAGCCCTCGTCCCGCGCCTTGTCCTTGTCGTCGAGGTTCGCGCGGAACTCGATCATCTCACCGTCCATCGAGAGGTAGTTCAACCCCTCGGCCTTGGCGATCTCGAAGCTGTCCTGCGGACGCATCTGCGGGTGCTGTGTGTGCTTGTGGAAGAACAGGTGCGAGTGATGGTCGCCGGCGATCCAGCCCTCACGGGACATGTCAATCGTGCGGCGCAGGACGAGAGTGACCTCGCGCGTCTCGCCCTCCCGAAGGATGGCGGTCTCCTCCGCGGGGGCGTACTCGAAGCCGCGCCGAGCGCCGACAGTGATCTTTCCGGCCGGCACGTCGAGCCAGCAGTCCTCAGGCGCGGCATGGAAGCCGACATCCGGGACGCTGAAGCGATGTGAGTACGTTGGGAAGAGGTGGTCGCCACGCTCTGTCGTGGCCCATATCCGGGCCGTCAGCGGCTTGCCGACCTCGTCTTCGATGCGCAACACAACGCGCGCGTGCCCGTCAGGTATCGGCGGTAGGGGATCGAGCGCCTCCAATTCCACGTCGTCCACCCACACGTGACCGTCAGTCTCGAGGCCCGTGCGATAGACGAACGCCACGGTGGCCCGAGCTGTACCTCCGGGCGGCGTCAGCCTGATCCACGCCTGCTGCCAGCCGTTGGTCTGGAGGCAATGGAACTTGCGCTCGACACGGCCGATTTCATTCCCCTGCCCGTCGAGCCAGCGCACGATGACGCCGACAAACTCGCTGTGATACGACCAATGCCAGGGCTCGCCACCCTGAAAGCGCGTCCACCACACCAGTCCGTACGCACGCCCGGCGGCGACCGGCACCGGTTCGCACTCCCAGGCGGCATCCTGCATCGGCGGGAAGAAAGCGAGGCAGCGACCTCCGGTGCGCGCCCCGTCGGGCGTCCAGGAAGCCTGCGCGTGGTGCGCATCGCCGTAGAACCGCCACCCGGTGGGTATGTCGTTGCCTTCCTCTAACGACGCATTGGGCAGCGGGTTGCCGTGCGGCAGTGACTGGTGATCGGCCATCTCTTTCCCTCATCATTGATGGTCATCTATCGAGGTTCGTGCATTGCGCCACAACACCAGGAGCGGTGGCACCCCTCCCAGACGAACCTCGTCCGGAGGAGTGTGCGGGCATTACCGGTGCTCCGGTAATGCCCGACACTTTATGCTTCGACGCCGACGGGGATTCGCCCTCGCAGATGTCCGTCGCGGCCCAGCGGTACCATGACCGGAAGGTAGCGCCCGGCCTGCGCGGAATACCTCCACCGCGGAATCGCGCCGTCAGTGGGGGGGCGATTATGCCGGTTGACAAAGTGATATCATTGGTGATTGCCGCCGGATATCTGACTGCCGCCGCTGTGAGCGGGGGCGGCGCGGAGGTATTACGCACGGCGCTTTGGGTCGGACTGGCCCTCGCATTGATCTGGTTCGGCGATGAGCTGGGGGAGTACACCGGCCTGATGCGCGGCCATGCTGTCACTAGCACTTCCCCTGGTGCTCTCGTCCGATTCTTCGGGTGGGTGTTTCTCCTCGCGCCGCTCGCATTCATCCTGTATATGCTGCTCTCGGGAGCGTCCTTGGAGGGCGCTCGATCGTTCGACTGAGAGGGGACAGGCCAGCCTCGCCGAACCAGCGAAGGTCGAACGTACCGCGGATGAACGAGGAACACGTCCATGCATCCCGAGGCGGAACGGCTTTTCGCATTGGACGAAGCACTGCGTGCGGAAGCCGACCGAATGCTCGCCGACTCCGGCATTGGCGCGATCCTGGCTGAGTACGGCTACCAGCCCGTGGGCTCTTACGTGATGCGCACCATGACGTGGCATGACCTGGACTTTCATCTGGCGGAAGATCCTCCATCGCCCGGCATCAAATGGGATTTCGGAACCCGCCTCGCCCAAACCGGCTGGTGCGTGCGCCTGCAATTCGAGGATTTCCGCCCGCAGCAAGCGCCCGATCTTCCCAGAGGTGTCTACTGGGGCGCGCGCCTGGTTGATCCCGCGCAGCGTGATCAAGTGGCCTACGACAGTTTTGCTGATATCTGGAAACTCGACATGTGGAGTGCTCCGCCGATCGCGTTCGCGGACAGCGACCGGCGCCGCGACGAATGGATGCGCAAGCTGACGCAGCAGACGCGATCGTACGTCCTGGCTATCAAGGAAGCCGTGTGGCACGAACCGGAGTATCGCAAGACGATGTTGTCAGTGCACATCTACGACGCGGTGCTGGAGCACGGGATCCGGGACGCGGCTGAGTTCCGCCGGTGGTGGGAAGCGGCTCGCGCGCGGCAGGACGCCGGCTAGCGGCAAGCGAAACGTTGCCACCGCCCCGTGCGCACACGGCGGGTTGGGGGGACCAGCGGTAGAGACTCTCGCCGATCGCGGCCGGTGCGACTACCGCCCTCGCCAACTTGACGTGTTCTGGAGGCTGAGCAATGACGGCAGCGATTCGCGTCAAACCCGACGATCTGATCGGCGACGTTAGCCGACACATCTACGGCCATTTCGCCGAACACCTCGGCGGGTGCGTGTACGGAGGTATCTGGCCGCAGCCCGGTTTGGCAGTTCCGCAGATCCGCGGGATGCGTGCGGACGTGCTCGACCTCATCAAAGCCCTCAGGCCGCCGAACGTGCGCTGGCCCGGCGGGTGCTTCAGCGAGTACTACCACTGGGAGGACGGCATCGGACCGGTGAAGGATCGGCCGTGGCGTTTCGATTGGGTGTGGAAGAAGCCCGAGTCAAACGTCGTCGGCACGCACGAGTTCATGGATTTCTGCCGCGAGGTCGGGGCGGAGTCGGTAGTGGCGGTCAACGCGCGCACGGGAAGCCCGGAAGAGGCGGCGGCGTGGGTGCGGTACTGCAACGCGCCGACGCAGGATGACGCAGGGCAGCGGCGTGCTCGGAACGGGCATCCCCAGCCGTTTGGCGTGAAGCTGTGGGACATCGGCAACGAAGCCTGGGACCTCGGCGTCGAGTTATCGGCGCAGCGGTTCATCGCGTTCAATGACGCCATGAAAGCGGCCGACCCGACGATTAGGACGGTCGCCGTGGGTTCTCATGGGTTCGACGAGAAGTGGGATCGAAAGATGCTGGAGATCGCGGGCGACAAGCTCGACCTCATCGCGCCGCATCATTACGACGGGTGGCGGGAGCGCGATCCCGCGGCCGGACCCGAGCACTACTACGCCAACATCGCGAGCGCGTGGCGCATCGGCGAGACCGCGCGGAAGATGTCTGCGCTCCTCGACGAGGTCATGCCCCATCGTCCCGAAGTCGGCGTCTCGATGGACGAGTGGGGCATCTGGATTCACCACCACCAGGGCTTCCAGCACGACTACGACCTCAGCGACGGCCTGGTGGCCGCGAGCGTGCTCAACTCGTTCCAGCGCCTGTGCCGGCGGATGAAGATGGCGAACTGGGCACAGCTCGTCAACTGCTTGGGCATGCTCAACACTGATGAAACGCGCGCGTGGGAAACGCCCGTCGCCACGGTCTTCCGCCTCTACTCGAACCTGTGCCGCGAAGTCGCGGTTCAATGCGAGGTCGAGTGTGACGCCTTCCCGGCCGCCCCGGCGCTGCGCCCAGGGATCCCGGACCTGCCCTATCTCGACTGCTCTGCCACGAAATCGGCGGACGGCGAGGAGGTGGCCGTGTGCGTTGTCAACCGCCATCGCGATGAGGCCATCCAATGCGACCTGTCGCTCGCACCCGCGCCAACAGGAAGATGCGTCGTTCGCGAGATGAACGCCGATCACTGGTTCGCGAAGAACGGGCCGGACGAAACAAGGGTTCCCGTCACCGAGAAGACGCTTGCTGAATGGCCGGCGACATACGTGTTCCCCGCCCATTCCTTGACGGTCATGACTTCCTCACCTGGAGGTTCCGATGCTTAGGGCGACGTTCGACAAGCAAAAGGCGGAGCTGCACGCCGAGGGAGCCGCATACCTGCATCCCATTTTCGCACCCGAAGATGTCGGGGCCAGACTGCACCACGCCTGGATCTACCTGAAACCGGGCGACACCATGGCGATGCACCTCCACGACGAGGCCGAGCTATGCGTGGTGCGCGAAGGGCAGGGCGAAATACGGGTCGAGAACGCCGCGGCCGCGATCCGAGAACTGGACGCGATACTGATTCCGCCCGGCGCGGAACATTCGATCGCCAACACCGGCGAGGGCGATCTCACCATCTTCTGGGCGTCGTGGAAGCCGGTGGGGCCGGTGCTCGTGGAAACGGGCCGTGTCGCTATCGAGTCGTTCGACCGGGCGAGGCTCAAGCCCGCGCACATGGACACGTTCTACCACTTCGAGCCGTTCAGCACCGAAACGATGGGCGCGCCTGCGCGGTTCACAACCGGCTGGGGCCTCGTCGGCGGGGGTGTCGCGTCGGAGCTGCACAAGCATCCGACGGCCGAGCTATACGTCTTCTTTCGCGGTGCGACGGTACAGCAAGTTGGTCTGGAATGCGCGGCGGTGAAGGCCAGCGACGCGGTGATGGTGCCCGCCGACACCATGCACAACCTGCTGAACTACACCGACGATGAGGTGCTGCTGTATTGGATCGAAGTGATCCCGGGGTCGCTGCCGGAGTAGATCGCGACCATGCGTGTGGAGACGAACGTGCCATCTGGCGCGCGGGGACTCAGGGCTGCCGCGTTTAGAGCTCTCGCAGGGGGACACCTGACGGAGGCCGTCCGGGCTTTCGAGGGGTATCTCCGCCTCAATCCCAGTGATGCGTACGTGATGTTCAGATTGGCGGACTGCGAGAACGACCAAGGGAACCTTGCTGCAGCCGAGCATTGGTATGACAAGTTCCTTGAGCTTGAGCCAGAGAGCATCGAGGCGAAAGAGAACCTTGCCCTGATATGGGCTGAGCGACGCGGCGACCATGACCGTGCTATACGAGCCTTGGAGGAGCTGCAGCCGGAGTTGCAGGACGCGGGGATGGACGACTTTCTTCACCTCGACCTGGCATGGGTGCATCATCTCGCCGGACGCCGCGATAAGGCGCTGGGGCATCTCCACGAGGCCGTTGGCCTCGGCATCCTGAAAAGCCTGCAGGAGATCGAAGATATGCGCGGGGACACGGGATTCGCCGACGTGTACTACATCGCCGAAGCGCACTATCGGTTCGCCGCAGTCTCCCTGGACGCCGGCGAAGACCGCGACAGAACCTTGTTCCATCTCCGCCAGGCGATCCGGCTAAGCCCGGAGAGCGTATACGCCCGCGACGCGCAGACACTCCTCGCTCAGCTTGATCAGGAGACGGGATGACGCAGCGCCGTTTCAACTCGACGCCCATCGCTGGGATCAGATCACGCGACCTGCGAACTCCTGGCCACAGCGAACGCAGTGCGCGAAGAATCCCCGGCGAATCGGCAGACTCCGCCGCCGTCGGGGTGCGCCGCGAAGGAGATCCCTCGCTCCGCTCGGGATGACAGCAGCCCGCCCTGCGGACGTCATTCAGATCGGCATCCCGCTATGCGGCCATGATTGTGAAACTTCCTCAGCCTCGCAGTCGTCTTCTTCGTTAGAAACCCTGCAAGCGAGGTGTGATGATGAAACTGCATGGAATGCTGTGGCTCTTCGTCATCGGTGTCGTCGCAGTCCTCGTTATCCCCGCCCATGCGGCGGCGCCGGACGCCCAAATGCTGACGCTGCACAGCCTCCTCACTGAGATCAACACGTGGGAACTGGTGGATGGGTTGAATCTCTCGCAGGCGCAGATGCAAGCGCTGCTGCCTGTGGCTCGCCAGGTGCGCTCGGAGTACGAGGCGGTCGAGGCCGAGCGCACGCGCTCCACGGCTGAATTCGAGCGCGGCGTGCGGACGCTACGCGAGGAACTGCTGGCCAACAACGGAGTCTCCGACGAAGCGAAGGCGGCTGTCGCGCGAGCGGAGGCCGGCTGGCGGGAGATCGAGCACCAGGCCGACGAGCGCGCGCCGGAGCGCCTCGGCGTCGTTCGCCAAACACTGACTCCGGAACAGATGCGGTTCGTCGCGAACTACCAGCCCGGCGCGCTGCTCAAAGGAGCGGTAGCACAGGGGGCGGTCGCCAAGGCCGAGCAACTCTTGACGCGAGCACGCCAGCTCTCACCGCAACAGCTTCAGCGCGCCCCGCAGGCGCTGCGCCGAATGCTCCCGCCCGGGATTCCGCCAGCGCGGCTGCGCGCGGTTGCCGGCGACGTGCGTGACATCGTCATGGCCGCACGGGCGATGAATGACGCGGAATTCGAGGTGCAGAAAGGCAACCTCGCAGGGCGGCTGGTGGCGTTGTTCCCCCAGCGACCCGTGCCGTCCCGAGGCGGCACCAGCGCGGCTGTTGGCTTCGACAGTATCGAGGGCAAGGTGGGCCGTATGCTGCTTACGCCCGCCCTGGCGACCGTTCTGCAGGCGAGACTCGGCCTGGCGCAGCCCGGCCCCGTGAAGCCTCCGGTCGTTTATCCCGAGCAGCTCGCGAGCCTGGTGACCGATGTTCGCGTACTCAACCTGGTTAACAGCCTTTACCTCTCCGACGAGCAGATGAAAACGCTCAGCGGCATCATCGCGCGCGCCGACGCCGAGCGCGAAGCCGGGAAGCCGCAGACCGATGCGCTGCTTCAAGGTCTGATCGCCCTTGCCACGGACGTGCGCGCTGAGCTGGCAGCCGGAGAGCTGAGCCCCGGGACGTTGGAGCGCGTTCGCACTGCGACGGCACAAGCCACGCAGGAACAGCGCACCAGGGACGCGCGGGCCGCGCAATACGTCGGGCAGGTCAAGCAAGTCCTCAATGAGAACCAGATCACCCTGGTCAGCGAGTTCATCCCGTGCCTCATTCCGGTGCGCAACCTGACCAACCCCGAGCGCATCGGGCAGGCGCAGAATACTGAAGGGGCCGAGCGCATGCTCTCGGCCGCCCGCACCTTGCCTGAGCAACGCGTTGAGGCGATGCTGCCCAACGCGGAGGAACGCCTCAGGGCGCTGCTGCTTCGCAAGCATCTGCCGACCGCTGAGGTCGAGGCGAAGCTCGCTGAGCTGCCCCATGTCATCGCAGAGGCGCGAGCGATGAGCGATACCGAATTCGAGCTCAAGAAATCCGAACTCATCGCGCGTGTCGCCCCGCCCGAACCTGCGGCCGTCGCCGGCGTCGCCCTCGACCGTCGCATCGCACAGTACTTGCTCTGCCCCAATCTCCTGCCGATACTCGAACAGCGCGGCGCTGCGCAGGAGGTGGCATCCCGGTGACACGCGGCGAGATGAGCCGCAGAGACTTCCTCAAGCTGACCGGCACGACGACGCTGGCGTGCGCGTGTGGTGCGTGGCTCGGCGCGACCGCCGAAGACGCGCAAGCAGCGCCGCGCCCGCGTCCGGGATGGCGTGAGGCCGAGTACTACCGGACTCTCGGCAATGGTAGGGTTCAGTGCACGCTGTGCCCGTGCGCGCCGGATCCGCCGAAGCGCGGCGTGCTCGTGGATCGTGAGACGTGCGTCTGCCGCGTGCGCACGAACGTGGGCGGCAAGCTATACGTCACGAACTACGGCCGCGCGGCATCGCTCCACCTCGACCCGATCGAGAAGAACCCGAGCTACCATTTCCTGCCCGGCGCGCAGGCGCTCGCGCTCTCGGCGCCCGGGTGCACGCTCGCCTGCAAGTGCTGCCAGAACTGGCAGATGTCCCAGGTCGGCACGCACGAGATCCGCACCATTGACGCGCCGCCGGAGGAGATCATCCGCCGCGCCGCCGCCGAGAGCTGCAGAGCTATCACCTACACGTACACCGACGCCGCCGCGTTCTTCGAGTATGCCCGCGACACCGCCAAGCTCGCCCAGAGTCGTGGTCTCGCGAATACCATGGTCACCGGCGGCTACATCAACCCCGACCCCTTGAAGCAACTGTGCCGCTATGTGGATGCGTTCAGCATCAGCGTCAAGGGCTTCACCGAAGACTACTACCGCGACAACTGCCGCGGCCAGTTGAGCACCGTGCTCGACGCGATGAAGACGGTCAAGTCGCAGGGGCGGTGGCTCGAGGTGGTCGTCCTCGTGATTCCCACGATGAGCGATGACATCAGCAAGATCAAGTGGCTCAGCGGGTGGATCAGCGACACGCTCGGCGCCGACACGCCTGTGCACTTCAGCCGCTTCTGGCCGGCGTACCGCTTCAAGAACCTCCCGCAGACGCCGGTGAGCACTTTGGAGCGCGCCCGGCAGGTGGCCCGCGGAGAAGGCCTGAGGTATGTGTACATCGGCAACCTGCCGGGCCACGCGGCATCGAACACGTACTGCCCGCGGTGCGGCAAAGTGCTCCTGCGCCGGGTAGGGTTTCGCATCACCGAGGACAATATGAAAGGAGGTAGGTGCAAGTTCTGCGGCGCCGGCATCCCCGGGCGCTGGGCGTGATGTGATGACGGACCAACCACGCGCGCGATGGGCTGAATGGCGATGGCTCGCGGCAGGCGGCGGTCTCGGCTTCACCGCGGCCCTCGCCCAAGTGCTCCTGCTGCGCGAGCTGCTCGTCGGGTTCCGTGGAAACGAGCTGTCGCTCGGCATTAGCCTCTCCGCGTGGCTGCTGTGGGTGGCGCTCGGGAGTGCGGTCGGGGGGAGACTATCGCGCGAACGGCGCGACTCAGCCGCACCCGAGACTGGCGTGTGCGGCGTAGCCGCCGCTGTGAGCCTGGTCCTCCTGGGGTTGCTTTCCGTCGCCGGCATCTGGTTTGCGCGCGACCTGCGCGCGATCTTCGGCGTCGGCTGGGCGGAGTTCATACCGATCTCGCGCCTGGTCTCTGCGACAGTCATCCTCGTTGCGCCGGTCGGCTTGGCGGCCGGCGTCGCCTTCCCCCTGCTCTGCCGCGCGGCGCAGATGCACGCCCGCGTCGCTCCCCGCCGGGTATATCTTGCCGAAAGCGTGGGCTTTCTCCTCGGCGGCGCGGCGAGCTTCGCGTCGGCGGATCACGTGCCGCCTTTCACTGCGGCGCTTGCGGTGGGATTCGCGGCGGCCGTCGCGGCCGTCCTCGCGGCGTGGGACAGCCGAGCCTGGCGGGTGCTCCCCCTGACCTGGGCTGTGGCGCTTTCGGCGGCCGCTGTTGCGCGCGTTCCTGCGGGTCTCGAAGCGGCGTCTTTGCGCAACCTCTACCCCGAGCAGCGAATCATCGCGCACGAGTACTCCCGTTACGGAAGCTGGGCTGCCCTCGCGCACGCCGAGCAAGTCGCCTTCTACCACAACGGCGCACTCGCGTTCTCAGCTCCCCAGCCGATCGTCGCGGAGACCCTCGCCCACCTGGCCCTGCTGCAGCATCCCGACCCGCGCCGCGTCCTGCTCATTGGCGACGGGGTCGACGGCACTGCCGCCGAGATACTCAAACACCCGCAGGCGCGCCTTGATTACGTCGAGCTGGACCCCGCGGTGATAACCGTCGCAGGCGACTGCCCGCAGCTCGACACGGCCGATTTGTTGGCCCACCCGCGGCTCCGCTTCTTCCGCCGCGACGGCAGGCTCTTCGTCAAGCGCTCGCGCAATCGGTATGATGTGATTATCGTTAACCTGCCGGAACCCGCGACGGCGCTGCTCAACCGCTTTTACACCGTGGAGTTCTTCACCGAAGCCCGGCGCGCGATGACCGCCGGAGGGGTGCTCTGCCTCGGTCTGCCCAGCGGCGAGAACTACATCGGCCCGGAGATGCAGGCGCTGCACGGCAGCGTGTATCATCCCCTGCGCCTCGTCTTCCCGGATGTCGTGGTGACCCCGGGGGATCACTCCTACTTCTTCGCCTCGCTGCGGCGCGGTGTCGTGACCGCCGATGCGGAGGCCCTCGCCGCGCGATGGGAGGAACGCGCGGTGCCTGCCCGCTACTTCGACCGCTACTACATCGAAGCGCTGCTCCTTCCGGAGCGGGTGGACTTTGTGACGCAGAGCTGTCGGTCCGCTCCGCGCGCCATCAACCGCGATTTCCGGCCGGTCGGCTATTTCCACGATGTGGCGGTGTCCGGCCTGACCGAGGGTCTGCTGCCGCCCGGGGCAGCGGCGCGGATACGCGCGCTGCCACTCCCGCTGCTGGTCGCGGTCGGGCTCGCGCTCTTCGGCGTCCCGTTTGCATTCGCGCGTCGCGGGCAGCGATTGCGCCGCGCGGCAATCGTCGGGGGCATCGCCGCAGTTGGTCTGGCCGGGATGACGTTGGAGGTTTGCCTGCTGTTCGCCTTCCAGATTATGAACGGCCACGTGTACGCGCAGGTCGGCGCGCTGGTCGCCGTGTTCATGGGCGGGCTTGCGTTGGGAACGTGGACCGAAAGCCGGGCGCTTGCGCGTGGCGCGCGAGCCGAGCCGCGGTGGCTGGCGTGGCTCATCGCGGGCGCCGTCGTGACCGCGGCGACGCCGCCGGCCCTTGCCGCGCTCGAAGCGAGTCCCGCGGCGGGCGCCGTGCTGTCCGCCACCGCGATCGCGGCGCTCATGGCCGCCGGCGGAGCGGTGGTGGGCGCGTTGTTTCCGCTCGCCGTCCACTTGCTGGGTGGCTCCGCCGGCGCGGCAGGCACCGTGTATGCCGGCGACTTATGCGGCGCCGCCCTGGGGGCTTTCATCACCGCCGTCGTGGCGCTGCCGCTGCTCGGTCTTCCGGGGACCTGTTACGCCGCCGCAGTGATGGTAGGAGCGATCGCCGCAGTCGGCATGGCCGCTCTGCCGCTGCGCCACGCCTCGTAGCCGGCTCATTGCATGCGACGTCACCGCCGTTCATCGGCTGTCGGACGTCGACCGCCAGGAATGACGCCGCAGTCGCAGAATAGCACGACATCAACGGTCATTCAGGCCGCGACGGCGGATAGCCAGGAGCAGCCACATGCCTCTTCACTACCGCCCCGCCGACGGGTTTGTCGGCGACGTCATACCTTTCTTCTGGCGGGGCGCGTATCACTTGTTCTATCTGAAGCGGTTGCCCGGGCCCGGTCCGGGAGGCGCGGAGGCGACCCCATGGGCGCACATCGTGTCGCGTAACCTGACGGACTGGGAGGAACTGCCCACGGCGATCTCGCCGGGCGGCGAGGGCGAGCCGGACTGCGGCGGATGTTGGACCGGATCCGTCGTGCGCCGGAAGGACATGTTTCACATGTTCTACACCGGTCATGCCCCAGGGCATCCGGAGAGACCGCAGACCGTCTGCCACGCCGTCAGCGTTGACCTCGTGGGCTGGAGCAAGGATCAGCGCAACCCTGTGCTGCTGCCCGACCCCAGGTGGTACGAGCGCACTGACTGGCGCGATCCCTTCGTCTTCTGGAACGACGAGGAGCGCTGCTACTGGATGGTCGTCACCGCCCGCGTCAGGGATGTGCCGACGTCGCGCGCCGGGTGCCTCGCGCTCGCGAAGTCCGATGACCTCGACAACTGGGAAGTGCAGCCACCCCTGTGGACGCCGTACGTCGTGCACGCGCCGGAATGCCCCGATTTGTTCCAGTTGCGCGAGCGGTGGTACATGTTGTTCTCGACGCGGGAGACGCGCTATCGCGTGGGCCGTTCGCCGGCGGGGCCGTGGGCCGCGCCGGCGATAGAGTCGTTGGATGGCACGCGGTTCTACGCCGCGAAGACGTTGAGCGATGACAAGCGCCGCCTGTTGTTCGGCTGGGTGCCCACGCGCGAGGGCGAGAAGGACAGCGGCGCGTGGGAATGGGGCGGCGACCTCGGCCTGCCGCGGCAGCTGGAAGTGGCGGAGGACGGGGGCCTCGTCATCCGCTGCCCCGCCGAGGTCAGTGATAGGTTCGGGGCGCCCCTGCTGCGTGCGGACGAGATCGGCGCATGCGAGTCGAAGCTCGGCAAATGGATCGCGGCTGAGGAGGTGCTGACCGGTGAGTCGCGCGACGGGTTTGCCTACACTCTGTGCCCGGGGGTCCGTGGCGATTTTGCCGCCCGACTGCTCGTGTCCGTGGATGGACAGGCAACCATGGCGGGGCTGCTGCTGAGCGCGGTTGTGTAACTGGAGCGGGGTTACGTCCTCATGCTCGAGCCGTTGACCCAGCGCATGACATTGCGGCCCTGGCAATCATGGGGCGATGCGGACCCCTTTGTCGAGCGCCCGTTGGATATCGTTCGCGGTGAGCCGATGCTCCTGGAAGTGGTACTTGACGGCACGATCCTCGAGGTGTCCACCGACCGCCACTGCTGCCTCACGTGCCGCCTGTACGACCACCGGCAGGGACACCTGGGCCTGTTCGTGGAGAACGGGCTGGCGGAGTTCTCCGAGTTGACGGTGTGGTCGCTGGGATAGCGGGTAAGTAACGCGGCATGGCCGGGGCAAGGCGCGCCCGTTCCCGCGCGGAGTGTCACGCGCCCGCCTGCCGACGCTCCCGCCGAGACGAACCGGCCCTATCCGCCCACCAGGGAGACTGTGTCATGCTCGTGGACGCGGTCGTCCACCTTGATGCCGACGACTTGCCCCGCCGTCGCCTCTTGCACCTCCTCGTGCTCGATCTGCATCGAGCCGACGGCCTGGGTGAAGTCCGCAGTCGCCCCTTTGATGTGAATCGTGTCGCCGACCTTGAGCGTGTCGGTCAGTTCGATGATCCCCACGCTGATCTTGCCGAAGTAGTGGGTGATCTTCCCGATCTGGCGCTCCTCAGGCTGCTCGGTCATGGTGGCACCTCCTCGCCTTGGTGACGCGCTTCGTTGCCAGCATAGCGATTGTCCCAACCTTCGGCGTCAGCCGGCAGACTCCTCCAATCCAAACGAAGGATTCCCGACCGCGCGGCGTTCGCCGCCGGGCATGTATTCCCCGCCGCAAACGCCTCGCGCGGCCGCTGGCCTGCCCTGACGGGCGCGCAGGGGAGTCTGCCGACACAGCGAAGTAAAGGCGAACCATGGTTGCGGTGGAGGGAAGTGATGGCGATGAGCTTCACGCGGGTGCTGTTGGTGGCGGTGATAGCGGCCACAACGACATTGTGCGCATTCGCGCAGGAGGTGAATCCGGGCATGGCCTCAATCAACGTGCGGGACTTCGGCGCCAAAGGGGACGGCGAGACCGATGACACCGAAGCGTTCCAGCGGGCGCTGGATGCCGCCGCGGCGGCGGGCGGGGGCATCGTTCAAGCGGGGGTCGGCAACTACCTCATCAAGACCCATCTCACGATCCCCGATCATGTGACGCTCAACGGCGTGTGGACGACACCGACCGCGTGGTCGCAGCACAAGGGAACCACGTTGCTCGCCGTCGAGGGCGAGGGGTCCGAGGACGGCCCTCCTTTCATCTCCCTGGGCACGAATTCAGTGCTCAAGGGCGTGACCGTCTTCTACCCCAACCAGAAGGCCGATGCAATCAAGCCCTACCCCTGGTGCGTCGCGTGTCGCGGCGGTGACAACGCATCCATCGTGGACTGTCTCCTCGTCAACCCCTACCTGGGAGTTGACTTCGGCACACGGCCCGCGGGGCGTCATTACATCCGCAATCTGTACGGGCAGCCGCTGCGCAAAGGGATATTCGTTGACCAGTGCTACGACGTCGGCAGGATCGAGAACGTCCACCTCTGGCCGTTCTGGAACGGCGACGACAAGGTGGGTGCGGTCAAGTTCAACCGCGAGCACGGCGAGGCGTTCATCTTCGGGCGCACCGACTGGGAGTACGTGACCAACACCTTCAACTGGGGCTATAAGACGGGTTACCGCTTCATCCAGACCGAAGCGGGTGCGACCAACGGGAACTTTCTCGGCATTGGTTCCGACGCCAACGAGACATGCGTGCTCGTCGAGGCAAGCCAGCCCTACGGCCTCCTCATCACCAACGGCGAGTTTGTCGCGTTTCTCGGAGACGAGCCGGTCGAAGTGAGCGTGCTGCCCACCAACGCGGGCTCGGTGCAGTTTCAGAACTGCGCGTTCTGGGGGCCCGCGCATCACATCGCCTCAATCGCCGGGAGGGGCGTGGTGACCTTCAACAACTGCCACTTCCAGGAATGGGCCGACGGCGTCCCGGCGATCCAGGCGAGCGAAGGGTCGCTGTCGGTCATCGGGTGCACGTTCAGCCGCGAGAGCCCTCAGGTCGAGCTGCGCGAAGCGGTGCGGTCGGCGGTGATCATGGGCAATCAGGTCAAGGGCAAGCTCGATGTTCGCAATGACAGCGCAGGCGCGGTGGAGATCGGGCTTAACGCGGCGTTCTCCGGCGAGTAGCCCAGAGCTAGGGGACGGGGCGCACCGCCACGCGGGTGCAAAATGCCGCGCCCCGGACGGGCAGGAGCCCGCGCGTCATCTCGGCGAGTACAGCATCGCGCCGCGCCACAACCCGCCGAGGGTGCGCTCCGCGTATGCGCGCACGGCGATCGTGTTCTCCTCGCCGAAGCGGACGAACGGCGTGATGTCGCATTCAAACGGCTGGCGCCAAGCGTCGTACGTATCCTCCGTGCGGCGGAATGCGAGTCTGCCGTTGACGTAGATTGAGCCCCGCTCATCGAGCGCGCCGACATAAAGGACGACGCGGCGGCCCCGGTAACGCTCGGGCACGAACACGCGGGTACGCACCCACCCGTATCCGGTCACCGGACGACCCAACTGAAGATACCATTGCTCGTTGACGTTGATCTTCCGCCAGTCCCAATCCACGAACCAGCGGCCGGCCCACCCGCGCTTCACCCCCTCGTTGGTCGGGTCCAGATGGAACCGCCAGCGCGCGGGGAGGCCTGCGACGATCTCGTTGGCCCGGTGGAAAGCCTTCGAGCGCAGGAAGTAGCGCGCC
>CP070648.1:3316366-3322329 GCA_020354555.1 Armatimonadota bacterium
GGTTCGACAGGATCATCGGTATCGCGAACGGGCGCAGTGGGCGCGTGCCCGGCACGGCCTTCGAGTACTTCCCCTTGGGATTGTCCTTGCGCCGCCAGACGTTATGATAGGTCGTGAGCGCAAGCTCCTTCGCCGCCTCATCCCCGGTCGCCAGCGCATACTGACTGAACGCCATGGCCGCGAACGCGTCAGAGAAGATGTTGTACGGCTGCACCAGCGGATGGCCCCGACGATCGAGCGCGAAGTACCAGTTGCCTTCCCCGTCCATCCCGTGCGCGCGCAGGAACTCCGCCCCGTAGCGCGCGATGCTGAGCCATTCATCCCGCCGCTCGAAGCGGTTGTACAGCATCGAGAACGTCCACCCCTCGCGCGCCTGGAGCCACACGAACTTGTCGGTATCGTACACATCGCCCGCGCGGTCGAGGCAGGTGAAGTATCCGCCGCACTCCCGGTCGAGGGAGTGCTTCTGCCAGAACGGCAGCACGTCGTCAAGCAGATTGGTCAGGTAGAGCTGAGCGTACTCCGCGAACGTGTTCATCTGCTGCACCTCGCGTCGGGCGCGCGCGTGCCCCCGTCTTCATCCGCCCCGCTCCGCGCGCATTCCGGCAGCATGAGCGCCACCAACTCATCGAGGTGTGTGCGGATAGCGCTTGCTGCCATCAAATCCCACAGCGACGTCTTCATCTGCCGCATCGCGAGCACGGATGCGATCCATCCCTGCGTCCACCCCGATTCAATGCTCCACACGCCCCAGCCCAAATCGGCGCTGCTCCCCCAGTATTCCCACCGCCGGAACTCAAAGGCTCGAAACCACGCGCCGTCGAGTTCCGCATGCTTCTCCGAACGCACCTGGATGCGGCAGAGGAACTTCGCGAGCTTGTCCTCCGCTTCGGTGTACAAAGCCTCGTCCGTCGCCGCCGCGGCCTCGTGCAGCCCGACGAACGCGAAGTTCGTGGTGTACAGCAGATCGCACACCGGGTCGCCGTTGGCTTGAATCAGCGTCGCCTCGCTCGTGCCGTAATCCTCATTGGACTGCGGAGGGCCGTACGAACCCTTGCTCGTCGCCCCGATCTCCTCCCGCAGCGCGCCGCACGCGTCCTGATGCCGCAGCAGCTCCTGCGCCATGAACCGCAGCCACTGCCGATGCTCCTCCGTGTCCTCGACGCGCACCAGCCACGCCAGCGGCAGCAGCATCCGCGCGCGCTCCTGCTGTATCCCGTTCGTCCACTGCCACTCGTCGGGGTATGCTTCCATCGTCATGCGAATCGCCGTCTTCGGCCGCTCGAGGAAGGGCGCAAATCCGGTGCGCCCGTACGCCCACAGCAAAGCCGCCCACAGCCACGCCTCGTAGTGCGGCGCGAAGTGCGTGCGCGGCGTGGTCCAGTAATGCCGCCACCCATTCTCCTGGAGCGGCTTCTCATCAATGCGGCCGCTGCGGAAGCCCAGCGGTCCGGTCGTTCGCAGGTTCGCCAGCAGGCATCGCAGCAGCAACTTGTCCCAGCGCTCGGTGCTCAGCAGCGCCGCAGCCGCGAGCGTGCCGAGCATACAGCGAGCATTATCATCACCGTAGTACACGCCCTCGCTGGGGGGGTGCAGGCCCCACGACACCAGGCCGAAGCTCGGACTCGCCGGGTCCGCGCGCGGCCCTTGCGCTGCGACGGAAGTGAAGTAGACGTAGTCCGCCAGGTTGCGCGCGATCATCCCATCCTCGGCGCGGTCGCGGATTGCCCCGCTGAACGCCATCGCCATTGCGGTCTCGCCGATGCAATCCGACCGCTGGTTGCCGCTCCACTCCTGCGAGCCATCAGGATGAATGGCGGACGACGCCCCTTCCATCACGCCGAGCGATCCGTCGCCGAGCGGTGGCTCCGCTTCGGCGCCCGACTTCCCCGACGTCGCCTCGCCGCCAAACCGCCGCTGCGGTTGGCCCTCCCAGGATGAATGCGGGAACAGCTTCGCCTTCGGGAACCACTCGACGCCGCGCCGGAACGCCTGCGCCTCGACGTTCCCGGGCAGCGCGTCCGATGCCCCGTACGATGGCCGCACCGTCGGCGTCCACGATAAGCCCGGCACTTTCCCATCCCCTGTGACCCAGCGCAGAATCCAGTGCCAGATCGCACGCCACGCTTCGACCGGCGCATACCGGGCGGTGACGAACTGGCTCAGATTCGTGGTAGCGACGAGCAGGTCTCCGCGCGGATGCTCGAACAGAACGGGGGAGGACTCCTGCGGCAGGCCGTACACCGCGGTATCGAGCCCTGCCACGCGCGCCATCACGAGGTGCGGGTCCTCCGCGCTCACGGGAACGAAGCGGCAGCCGTGGATGGCGAGTATGCGGAGCCTCTCCAGATCCGGCGCGAAGGCGTCGGACGCGACTACACCGCGCTCCCACACGATCCCCTGCGGCTCGCCTGCGGCCCCTTCCGGCAGCGCCGCCGGAAACTCCACATACAGCCGTAATCGCTTCTTCGCCGCCGCATCGCACAGTGCCTCATCGAACGGCGTGGCCGCGTCTGGATAGCCGTCCGCGAGCAGCATCACCCCCGCGCCGTCCGGGGCCCCGTCAATCGCCTGCCGCGCGCCCGCGACGCGCGTGCACGCCATCCCGTTCTCCGTGATGACGCGATAGAGGTCGTTGTCTTCGCGACAAACCAAGAAGAGGCGCATGATGTTTCGTTTCCTTTGCTCGCCGAGTGTCCGCTGCTGCGGGGCGCCGAACCAGGCCGCCTCAGCGTGGCGTGCACGCCTACGACGACACATTGACGCGAACCGACCCAATGTAAAAGCCGGCCGAATCGGTGTCTGTCGCCGTAGATCGAATGCGCAGATAGCAGACGCCGCGGGCGCGGACGTACTGCTCCATGACGGCGATCTCCATGCCGTCGAGCCTGAGGACCGCCCGTCCTTTCGTGCAGTCCCACACGAGGTCGAGGTGGTGCCACTTCCCCGGCGCGATATCCCCGGGCGTGTCGAGCCACGTGCCGCCGCTGCCGATGATCCTGATACGTCCCTCAGGCGTGATCTGCAGCGGGAAGCTGGCGTCGCGCGGCAGGCCCGGAAGATCGTAATGATCCGAGAGCGTGAGATGAGCCCCCCGGAAGCCCGGCTCGATCCTGACCATCAGGTTGAGTGCCCCGCGCTCGCCGTAGGGGAAGTTCAAGCAAGCCGCTGCCGGGGCCGCCGCATCCGGCCTAAGCATCCGCAGCACGGCGTTCGGTTCGCCGTCGGGATCGGACGCCGCCTCTACGCCCTTGGCCGCCAGCGTTGACCAGCGGCGCACCCCCATCGAGAAATCTTCGACGAACGAGCGGTTCTCCAGAAAGCCGGGGTCGATCCTCATGAGTGACCCCGCAGCCGACAGTATCACGCGCCCGTCGGCGGCCTGGGTGACGTAGGGATACGAGACCTGAGCATTCGTCGTTACCCTCCCCACCTCGCGGTATCCCGCCCACGTCTTCCCTTCGTCCCGGCTGACCGCGGCCGCCATCACCGCGCGTTCCGCATGCCCCCAGCCGATCTCCCCGAGCCCTTCGGCGCCGCAGTTGTTCCAGAACAGCATCAGCCGCCCGTCCCTGAGCCTGATCGCGGCCATCGCGGACTGGTTCGATACGAAGCGGGTGTGCTGCGGCGGCGACCACGTCAGGCCTCCGTCCTCGGAGAACGTCTGCCACTGGTACCCATCCTGCGAGCGCGGCAGCAGCCAGACGCGGCCGTCATTCAACTCGATACCAACCGGCTCGGCGGCGCCGGATTCGTACCAGTTGACGGCGCCCGTGTTGATGGTGATCTGCTGCCGCGGCGGGTTCCAGGTTGCCCCGTCGTCATCGGAATACGGCGCCAGGCTGACCCACGGGCCGATTCTGCGGTCGCTCAGGCCGCTGACGGGGGCGATGATGCGCCCGGACTTGAGTTCGAAAGCGTTGTTTGACGCGCCGGTATACTCGAGCCCGAAGTCAACCTTCTGCACCGGCTCCCAGTGCTTCCCGCCGTCGCGAGACCGCGCGTGCCACAGGTAGCTCTTCGACTTCGATCGGTCGTTGAAGTCGAACCCGTAGTAGTCCAGGCCGAAGAGATGTACGGTTCCCTGCGCCGAGAGAAGAGCAGCCCCGATGCCGAAGGAGCCCCGATCGCTGGGGAAGTCGAACAGCTTCTGCGGCTCGCCGAAGCTCGCGCCGTTGTCCTCGGAGTACCGTGCGTACGCACTTTGCTGGTGCAACTCTCCACCTGCGTGGAAAAGCGCGATCCGCCCGTCCGCCAGCGCCAGGGGTGTGCCGACAACACCGCGGATCGCGACTCGCTCCACATCACCGGGCTTGTCGCCGAGCGCAGGCCCAAGCTCAGCTTGTGCCTGGGATGCTTCACCGGAGCGATCCGCCGCCGCCGCGCTCTGACCCGCAAGGGCTGAAGCCACGATGACTTCCGGTTTTGACCGGGAACGGCGTTGCCTCATCGCAGATGCCTCCGTCGTGCTCGTCAACGCAAATGCGTATGCCGCGAGCGCGAGTATCAACAGACGCAGAACCGTCTTCGACAGACCGTGTACATTCATCATCGTCTCGTTTGTTGCGGGCGAGCGAGAAGTGGAAATCCGCCGCGGCGGTCGTTGGCCTCGCAATCGGCGCCCGCGTCTGCACGTGGGTTCGCCAGGCCGAGAACGCTTCCCTGGGGCGATTTCCGGGCCCGGGGACTGCTACCTGTCCACACAGCTCACGCCCTCGGACCTCGCACTGCGTGGCGCAGACACCCCAGCGACAACGCACGCGGCCAAGGACAGGTAGCTGTCCCCATTCTGCACAGATGAAATGAACGGGAGGCGGGTTGACTGAACCGCGGAGCAAGCCAGATCGAGCGGGAATCGGTGGCTGTCCCGCCTCTCCGGGCGCGCCCCGACCCCTCGGGGCGCGATGTAGGGCGGGGCTGCCTATCCCCGCCGCTCCTGGGCGCGGCCTCGCCGAGGCCGCGATCCACTCGTTGAACCACAGAGGCTACAGAGCACGCGGAGAAAGATGGGCACGCACCTGGCCCCTATGGAGTGCGGCGCTTCAGCGCCGCTTTCGCTCCCGCCGCGCACGTTTCCTTGCGTCTTGCGCCTGCATATTGACACCCTCACGCGGGAGTGGTACAAATCTGACGGTTTAGCCGTCAGTTTCGAGTGAACAGAGGGGAGATGCCTGACCTGGCGCGATGCCGCCGCGAGGCCGCACTCATACCGCCGCAGACTCATGCTGCGGGCGAGTACGTCGCCGCCATCCCACCGGCCCGCGCGCCCTTCGCGTCCGCGGGCCGTCTTCACTTCTCCGCCCCCGCACTCACGAAGATTCACGGTCGCGTGGTACACGTCACATAGCGAAAACAGGTCGCTCTCCTTGAGTTCTCCCGTCGGCCGCCCGGCAAAAGCTGCGGAAAGAACATGAATCCGTGACGCTCCCCACTGTGTCCTATTCCATCCACCCCTGAATCCGAAAGGGCGCGCTGAATGCGGCCGGCCTGCTACTCAGGGGGTGGTTGGACGAGAAAGCCGCTCAGCGAGCGCCGGAAGCGTTCCAGGTGAGGGTCATTAGCGCCCATCGACTCGGAAGCCAACACGCTCACGGCGGGTCGCAGGCGTTCCGGTGTAACATGGTCCGCCACCGGGAAGGCAAGCACCTCGTATGAGATCGAGTGATCCGAGTCGGTATGGGACGCCACGGCGTAGTCTATCCCGCGCACCCAGTGGGCGCCGAGCGATCTGTAGAACGCAATTCGGCGCCGATTGACATCGTCTGCCGGCGCGTCGGGCTCCGGCGACCGGGCCTCGAGCAGGAGATATCGCACTACAGCACGGCGGGTGCCCAGATCGGAGATCAGTCGCGTCACAATCTCCCGGCCGACGCCGATTCGACGCCACTCCGCGTCAACCGCCATGTACCACAGGAATGCGATCTCGGCCGACTCGTGCACCTGGTAGAAGGCGTACCCGACCA
>CP070648.1:3322429-3326445 GCA_020354555.1 Armatimonadota bacterium
CTCACCGTCCTGCGCCAGGGCGAACGGCGCACCGTAACCGTGCACCTCGGCGAGATGCCGGAACTCAGTTAGCCGATCATTCGTGACGCGGTCAGAGTTGCTGCGCGGCGCGCAGAAGGCGACGGATAACCCCGCGCGCCGAGGCACGGCCCATGTCACAGCGGCCGCGCCAACCCATCGCAGCTGCGAATAACGCAAGCTGGCTCCGGGGGGTATCATGAAAACGGCTGATTCCGAGGGCCTCGCGAAGTACGGGCGCTTCAGCGACGACGGTCGGGAATTCATCATCACGTCGCACTCCCCTCCCCGACCGTGGATCAACTACCTCTCCAACGAGAACTACTGCGCGCTCTGCTCGCACACCGGCGGCGGATACTCCTTCTATCAGAGCGCGGGCTACGACAGGATCCTCGGCGAGTATCCGTCTCTCGTCGTGCTCCGCGACCGCCCAGGTCGCTACATCTACGTCCACGATGCCGACGATCCCAAGCAGTGCTGGGGCATGACCTGGCAGCCAACCATGGTCAAGCCCGAGCGGTTCGAGGCGGCCCATGGCCAGGGCTACACCCGCGTGCGGTCGCTCTACTACGATATAGAAGGGGAAGTCACGTATTTCGTCCCTCGGGCGGACGGCGTCGAGGTATGGCTGGTGAAGTTGACGAACGTCGGTGACCGGCAGCGCAACTTCAACCTGTTCTTCTATGCGGACTGGTGCCTGGGCAACTACGTTCACCACCTCACGGAGCACGCCTTCGCTGAGCTGTTCACCGAGAGCTGGTTTGAAGACGGCATCATCCATGCCACCAGCCGGCACTGGAACAAGCCGACGCTCGACGGCGCACCGCCCAATGAACGGTGGGACAAGATCGCATTCCTCGGGGGCGACTTCAGGGTAGATGGTTACGACTGCTCCGAGGAAGCGTTCATCGGGATGTATCGCTCGTGGCACTGCCCGATTGCGGTCGAACGAGGAGCCTGCTCGAACTCGCTCGCCAACGGCAGGGCGGCCGCCGCGGCGTTGCAGCACAACCTATCCCTCGCGCCGGGCGAGGAGAAGGAGCTGACGGTTGTCCTCGGCGTCGCGTTCGATCCCAACGGCGTCAAGCGCCTCGTCGCCAAGTACCGCGAGCCGGCGACGGCGGCCCGCGAACTGGAAAGGGTCAAGGCGTACTGGGACTCCTACCTGTCTCGCGTCCAGGTCAAGACGCCGGACCCCAAATTCGACCTCTCCGTCAACATCTGGAACAAGTACCAGGCCTGGGTGACCGCCCGCTGGGCGCGCATGGATTCGTACTACATCGGCGGCGGGTCCATCACCGGCTTCCGCGACAGTTGGCAAGATATCCTAGGCGTCTTGCCCAACGATGCGCAGTGGAGCCGACACCGCGTGGAGTACCTGATGCGGCACCAGTACTCCGACGGAAGCTGTCTGCACAACTGGGACCCGCGCACCGAGACCGGCGTCAAGACCGGGCATTCCGACGACCCGCTGTGGCTCGCGCTCGGCATGGTGTGCTATCTCAAGGAGACCGGGGACTACGGGATTCTCGAAGCGCGGGTGCCGTTTCATGACGGCCAGGAAGGCACGGTATACGAGCACATCGTGCGGGGGGTTGACTACACGCTGAGCCGCTTCAGCCCGCGCGGGCTGCCGCTGATGGAGGCGGCGGACTGGAACGACGGCTTCGACTTCGTGGGCCGCCTCGGCCGTGGTGAAAGCGTGATGGTGGCCGCGCATTTGTGCTGGATGCTCGCCGAGGTCGGCGAACTGGCGCGGCGTCACGGCGACGAGCGACGGGCGCGCCGTTACGCGACCGAGCGCGCTCTCCTGGCCGACCGCGTCAACGATCTCTGCTGGGACGGCGAGTGGTACATCCGCGCCACGACCGACGACGGGCGCGTGCTCGGCACTTCACGGGAGAAGCAAGGGAAGATATACCTCAACGCCCAGAGCTGGCCGGTGCTCGCGGACGTCGCGCCGCGGGAGCGAGGCATGCGCTGCATGGATGCCGTGGCTGAACATCTCGATACGCAGTACGGTCCGTGCCTGTTCCTGCCGGCGTACGACGAACCCGACCCCGAGATCGGCATCATCACCCGCTTCGCGCCGGGCACCAAGGAGAACGGCACCATCTTCAACCACCCCGTGGTGTGGGCGATGCTCGCGGAGTGCGCGCTTGGCCGCGGGGATCGCGCGTACGAGTTCTGGCGCAAGACGTCGTTCCTCACCCGCAGCGAGGAACCCGACGTGTACAAAGCCGAGCCCTACGTGTACTCGGAATACGTCTGCGGGCCGGACTCGACCGACTTCGGCCAGGGCGAGTTCTCGTGGGTCACCGGCACGGCGGCGTGGATGTGGCATGCGTGCGTTGGCCTCATCGTCGGCGTGCGGCCGGACTGGGACGGGCTGCGGATTCACCCCTGCATGCCGAGCGAGTGGGAGCGCGTCGAGGTGACGCGGCCGTTCCGCAACGCGACGTATCACATCATCATCGACAAGCCCAAGGGGATCTGCTGCGGCGAGGTCGAATTGACCTGCGACGGCGAGAAGCTCGACGGCAATCTCATCCCGCCTCACGAGGACAGCGAAGTGCACGAGGTGCGCGCCGTCGTGCGGCCGGCATCGCGCGCGTGACCAGCGGCGGTGATCTGCCGGCTCGATTATGAAGCGATTGGTGTTTCACAGATCGGGCGTTGCTGCGGCCGGCGCGGCGATGGCTCTGGCGTTGAGCCTGTGGGCGGCTGCCGGCGCGCGCGATGAGCACATGGTCGACGCGGGATTGACCGAGTTCCGTGGGGTTCGCGAGGCGAGGATCGAGGTCGCCAATGGCGTGCCGCGCTTGAGCATCAACGGCCGTCGCGTCCTGCCTATCATCTTCTTCTTCAACACCGACGTCGCTGCGCCCAGGAAGGCGGAGTACCTCGCGCGGCAGGTGGCGCTCGCGGCGCGGGCGGGGGTGCACATCTACTCCCTGCCGTTCCGTTGTCCGCGCACCGCGGACGGCGTGACGCCCAACTACGCTCATTCCAACGGACTGCTCGACGCTTTCATCGAGGCCGACCCTCAGGCGCTCTTCATCCTGCGTCTCTACCCCGGTCCCAATTGGTCGTGGCAGAACTGGGACGACATCATCGCTCGCGATGCTGCAGTCTTCGCCGACGGCAGCAAAGGCAACGTCTCCGTGGCCTCGGATTTTTTCGGTGAGCCCACCAGTAAAGACCTCGCTGGGCTGATACGCCACTACGAATCGAGCCGCTACGGCAAACGGATCATTGGCTATCACCCCGGTGGGCCCGACTCGGAGATGTTCCACGACAGCTACCGCGAGAAGGGCCCCGACTACAGCGCGGCCAATGAGCGCGGCTTCCGGCGCTGGCTGAGTGCGAAGTATCGCGCGGAAACGCCGCTGCGCGAAGCGTGGGGGGACGCCCAGGTCACCTTCGAGACGGCCGGCATCCCGCGGTTCGCGGCCGGCCGCTTCCCGATGCACGGCGCGGGGCGCGACGAGGTGATTCAGACCTTCTACGCGCTGCCGGAGGAACGCGACTGGGTGGACTTCTCGGCTTACTCGAACGACGTCATGGCGGACAAGGTCGTCGAGTGGGCGCGGCTCATCAAGCGAGAGACCGACGGCCGGAAACTGAGCGTGTTTTTCTACGGCTACACGTTCGAGCTGCCGGGCAGCTTCAGCGGTCATTACCGGCTCCAGCGCATCCTCGCGTGCCCCGAGGTGGACGCGCTGGTCGCTCCGTATTCGTACCACGAGCGCCTGGCGGGCGGCGCGGGCAACTTCATGTCGCCGGTGGACACGGTCACCGCTCACGGGAAGCTGTGGCTGAATGAGGATGATACTCGCACGAGCGTGCTCGACGTCACCCAGGTGCCGGCTGACTTCACCTCGTCCAGCGTCAACGCTCGGGCGCGCGACCTGGAGGAGACGACGAACATACTCGAGCGCAACTTCGCGGCGCTCCTGGAGCACCGCGCCGGAACGTGGTGGATGGACCTCACCGGC
>CP070648.1:3326545-3330362 GCA_020354555.1 Armatimonadota bacterium
GCCGCAGGCGCAGGCGATCCATCACGTCGGCGCGAGCACGGCGCAGGCGCGGCGCGCGGCGCTGCGGTTGAGCCAGGAGGGGCTGGCGCGGTTCTACCGGAAACACTACCGCGGCGCGCTGTCGTGGCCGGCGTATTGGGGGGCGATGGCCGGCATGACAGTCGCGTTCTGGCTGCGGAGAGCGTGGGCGGCGGTGCGACGGGCGACGTGAGACGGCGTCTGAACCGCGGAGAGCGCAGAGGACGCGGAGTCGCCGGGTCGCGGCGGAGGCGAGCCGCTGCTTCGTGAGATGAGGGAGTGCGTAAGCCCAGGATTGCGATAGACGGCCCGGCAGGGTCGGGGAAGACGACCATCGCGCGGCTCGCAGCGCAGCGGCTGGGGCTGATGTGCGTCGAGACGGGCGCGATGTACCGCGCGGTGGCGCTGCAGGCGCGGAAGCTGGGCGTTGACCCGGATGATGCGCAAGCGCTGGCCGAGATGACCGAGCGGATGGATCTCCGGCTCGAACCGCTGCCGGATGGGCGCGCGCGGGTGCTCGTGTCGGGGGAAGACATCGGGGCAGAGCTGCGTTCGCCGGAACTCGAGCAACTCGCATCGCGGATATCCACGCATCCCGAGGTGCGGCGGCAGCTCGTGGCGCTGCAACAGCGGGTGGCGGCGGGCGGCGGAGTGGTCATGGAGGGGCGCGACATCCAGACCGTCGTGCTGCCCGACGCGGATGTGAAGGTGTTCCTCACCGCGTCGCCGGAAGAGCGCGCGCGGCGGCGGATGCAGGATCTCGAGGCGGCGGGAAAGGCGGCTCGGTTCGAGGAGGTTCTCGCGAGCGTGCGCGAGCGCGACGAGCGGGACGAGACGCGGGCTGCCTCCCCTCTGCGCGCGGCGGCCGATGCGGTCATCATTGATACCGATGACCTGACGATAGAGCAAGTCGTCGCACGTGTCGTAGAGCTTGCCCCACGGGGCGAGTGAGGCGGACTCGTAGCTCGGCGGCGGGGAGTTAGAGCGGATCGTGCGGGAGATAGAGGAAAGGGAGGGGGAAGGCGGGTGAACCGGGGCGAGATTCCTCTCTCGCTGCGCTTGATTGGAATGACACTCGGCTGGGCCGGCGCCAGCTACACACCCGCATCCGCACCCTGAAGTTTGCCGGCGGTGGGGCGGTCTGATATACTGTTTGCAGCGCGGAGTTGGAGCGCGAACCGCGCTCACGTCACACCTCGGTATGGCAGACACACTCACCGTTGCGGCGCCGGGACGCATTTGCCTGTTCGGGGAGCACCAGGATTTTCTGGGGCTGCCCGTGATCGCCGCCGCGATTGACCTGCATATCACGATCTTCGGCAGGCGCGTCGGGGGCGATGTCATCCGGCTCGATATGCCCGATATCGAGGACGCCGACGAGTTCGACCCGTGCTGCGCCCTCGAGCCCCGCACCCCTCGCGACTACCTGCGCGCGGCGATCAATGTGCTTCTGAGGGAAGGCATCCAGCCGCCGCTGGGATGGGACTGCACCATCACCGGGAAGCTCCCCATCAACGCGGGCTGCTCCAGCTCGTCGGCGCTGACCGTGGCATGGGTGAAGTTCCTGCTCGAAGCGGCGGACGCGTGCGGCAAGGATGATCCCGCAGCCGTGGCGCGCCTGGCGCACCGCGCCGAGGTGGTTGAGTTCGGCGAGCCGGGCGGGATGATGGATCATTATACGAGCGCGATGGGCGGGGTGGTGCACATAGATACACGGGATCCGATAGAGGTCACGCCGCTGCGCGAGAGCATGGACGGCTTCGTGCTGGGCGATTCTGTGGAGCGCAAAGAGACGACAACGGTGCTGCGCCGGTCCAAGGAGGATGTGCTCGAAGGAGTGCGCCTGCTCAAGGAGCGGCATGGTGAGTTCGACCTGCACGCGACGACGCTCGATGACGCAGGGCCATGGCTGGCGGACCTGCCGGAGCACAACCGGCTGAAGGTCGAGGCGAACATCATTGACCGCGACCTGTGCCGGCGCGGGCTGGAGCTGCTGCGCGGGGGTCTCGATCCCGCCGCGGTCGGTCGGCTCTTGACGCAGCATCACTGGGAGCTGAGCGGGAAGCTCGGCGTGTCCACGCCCAAGCTGGACCGCATGGTCGAGGCGGCGGTCGCGGCGGGGGCGCTCGGGGCGAAGCTGAACGGCTCGGGCGGCGGCGGGTGCATGTTCGCGTACTGCCCGGGGGCGGAGGAGCGTGTCGCGGCCGCTCTCGCCGATGCGGGCGGCAAGCCGTGTATCGTGCACAGCGATTCCGGCGCGCGAGTCATCGGGGAGTGTGGAGGGGCTTGACGTCGCCGCGGCGAAGCGAGTGATAGGACGGAGTGATGATGCGAAAGAGATGTTACAGCGATTCTACGCGGCGGCGCTTGGTCGCCGGGCGCGTCAGCGCGGTGACCGCAATCGGTGCGGCGATCGCGGCGTGCTTGCTCGTGCTGGCGCTGGCGCCGCCATCGAGCAGCGTGGTGAGCGGGGACGTGCGGCTCGCGCTCACCGCGAACTGCAATACGCTCCTGGAGACCTGCGGCTGCCCGAGCGACAAGGCGGGCGGGTTCCCGGAGAAGGCGGCGCTGCTCGAGAGCTACCGCAAGGAGGGCGTGCCGCTGGTCGTCCTCGATGCGGGCGATGCCGTGGAAGCGAAGGATTTGGCGGAGCGCGCGGAGGTGATGATTCGCGCGATGGGCGCGGCGGGTTATCACGTGCTCAATGTAGGCGATCAGGAGGCGTCGCGCGGTGTCGAGTTCCTCAACCACATCGCGTCGCTGACGCCGATGGTGGTGGTTTCGACGAACCTGGTGCATGCGGACACGGGGGAGCCGGTGGTCAAGCCGTTCGCCGTGGTCGCGGCAGGACGCACGAAGATCGGCGTGATGGGAGTGCTGGGGGCGCTCTCGTCGGGCGGGGGCGGCGCGGCGCAGATCACCGCGATCAGCCCGGGGGAGGCGATCAAGAAGTACCTGCCTGAGGTGCGCGAGCAGGCTGACGCAGTAGTTGTGCTGGCGCATGTGAGCCCGACGGAGGGCAAGAAGCTCGCGCGCATCCCCGGGATCGAGGTCGTAGCGGGGGGCGACCAGTGGTCGCGCATCCCCGACCCGGAACTCGTCGCCGAGACGCTGTGGATACAGCCGCCGAGCTTCGGGCGATTCGTCTCGGTGGTGCGGCTGAGGCCGCAGGGCTCGCGGCTGCGTGCGACCAACTGGCGCACCGCGACGGTACCGTGGCGCGGCGAGCGCCATCCCGAGGTCGCGAAGATCATCGAGGGATACACGCAGACGGAAAACGAGGGCTACATCGAACTGCTGTCCCAGACGACGGGACAACACGAGGGCTACGAGGGCGTCGAGAAGTGCGCGGAGTGTCACGGCGAGATCGCCAAGTCGTGGGAGCAGACGCGGCACGCACAGGGCTGGGAGACGTTGAAGCGCGCGGGGCACCGCTATGATGCCAAGTGCCTGCCCTGCCACACGACAGGCGACCCGAGCAAGCTGCCGTCGGTCGCGCTCAAAGGCGTGCAGTGCGAGGCGTGCCATTTCCCGATGAGCCAACACGAGGAGCGCGCGGGGGCGGAGGGCGAGAAGGACTGGAAGGCGGTTTGCGTCCGCTGCCACACCGAGGAGCGCAGCCCGGACTTCGATTTCGCGGAGCGCGTGAAGCGCATCAGTCATTGATGGCTGCGCGTCTCGGACCGCACCGCATGAATCGCCCCGCCGCTGTCGAGCCCGGCGACGAGAACCTGGGCCTGTGCGCGGTATGCGAGGGCGCGCAGTCAGCGACCGCCGCATTCAAGAGCAGACCCACGAC
>CP070648.1:3330462-3357237 GCA_020354555.1 Armatimonadota bacterium
CCGTGGCTCAATGAACAGGGCTACTCGTTCCAGCAGTTCTTCGACGATCCGGCGATTCAGTGGGAGGTTCAACTCGCGCTTCAGAAGTGGGTGCGCGATAACGTGCCGCAAGATCAGGAGCGCGGCCTGCCGAAAACGTGGCCAGGACTGACGCCTGATGTCCAGAATCTCTACGAGGCAGCCTGGCTCGGGTGCCGCATCGAGTACCGCGAGAAGGAAGTGCCCGATACCTGGCCGCGCCTGAGAGAGCGCAAGGGTGATCTCGGCGCACTGAGCATCCCCGACCCCATCCACGACGGCCTACAAGCTCGCGGGATCGAGTTCTATCAGTACTTCGAGGAACGGAGGGCGCGCGAGGAGTTCGCAGGGCGACCGGTCGGGAAGTCGAGCCTGTGCGGCGGTGGGACCGATGGGCCGTTCACCGTCGCCTGCAATCTGCGCGGCACCACCGAGTTGTGCCTCGACCTGTACGAGGACCCGGCGTATGCCCGCGAGCTTCTCGAGTTCGTCACCCGCGCGATCATCGTGCGGGTCGAGGCGGTCGGGGAGTTCAACGGAGCGACCTACCCCCAGCAGGGCTGGGGCTTCGCGGATGACAGCATTCAACTGCTGTCCGAGGCGCAGTATCGCGAGTTCGTGCTGCCGTGCCATCAGCGCCTGCTAGCCAGGTTCTCCCAGGGCGGACCGAACTCGATTCACCTCTGCGGACAGGTGCAGCGGTTCCTGCCGCTTCTTCAGCGGGAACTGAACATCCAAAGCTTCGACCTGGGTTTCCCGGTCAACCTCGGGCAGGCCCGACGGGAGCTGGGGCCGGAGGCCACGCTGCGCGGCAACCTACATCCGCAAATGCTGCGCGACGGACCGGCTTCCTTGATTCGCGACGGGACTGCCGGGATTCTGCGCAGCGGCGTTATGGAGGGGCGGCGCTACGTCTTCTGCGAGGGCAACAACGTCGCCCCGGGCACTCCGCTCGAGCACTTTCGCGCCGCCTACGACGTCGTCCGCGCGCTGGGGCCGTACTGAGGCACGGGAGCCCCGGGCTGATGCGGCCCAGGACACGAAGGCCAGCGATCGTGTCTGGGGCCGCCAGCGCGATGCCGCGCCGTTGACCGCCGCAGGACGCGGCCCTATAATAGACCTCGTCATGCGTTCGAGAATCGCGTCGGGGCTTGCCATCCTGCTCGTCCTCCTGCTTCCCGGGTGCGCGTACCGCGCGAAGGTGCCGGCGGAGCGCACGCACGTCATCGTGTGGTCCGGTTGGGTGGGCATCGAGCAAGAGGCGTTCGAGCATGCGGTGGACATGTTCAACGCGAGCCAGGACCGCTACTACCTCGAAAACCGCAGCACCGTCGAAGACGACACGCGGATCTTCCGCGCGATCACCGCGGGCACGCCCCCTGATTTCTTCTTCCTCTGGCGCACCTCGTATATCGGCGCGCTCGCCGCCAACGGTGCGGTGCGGCCGCTCGACGAATTCATGCAAGGATCGCGGATCAGGGAAGACGACTTCATCCCCGGCGCGCTCGAACAGTGCCGCTATCACGGCAAGCTGTACGCGGTGCCGTTCCTGATTGACGCGGCGGGGTTGTACTGGAACCGCGACGTCTTCGGCGAAGCCGGGCTCGACCCCGACCACCCGCCTGAGACGCTGGAGGAACTACTCGATCTCGCGGTGAAACTCACGAAACGGGATGAGCGAGGGAATCTGGTGCGGTTGGGCTTCCAGCCGCCTCCGATACACGAGGTCATGGCACTGTTTGGCGGCCAGCTCACCGACCCTGAGACGGGCCGCATCACGGCGAACCATCCCCGCAACGTGGAGGCGCTGGAGTGGTACGTGCGGATGTGCGACGTCCAGGGCGGCGGACTGCGCATGGACTCGTTCAAGGCGGGGTTCGGGGAATACAACAGCCCGAACCATCAGTTTTTCGTGGGCAAGGTGGCGATCATGTTCAACGGCGAGTGGTGGCCAAGCTACGTCACCCGCTACAGCCCGACCACAGACTACGCGGTGACGTCGCTGCCTTACCCCCGCAAGTATCCGCAGTACAAGGGGACGACGTTCCTGGGCGGCAACTTCGCCGCGATCCCGACGGAGTCGGAGCATCCCGAGGGCGCGTGGGCCTTCATCGAGTGGATGCAGAGCCGGCGCGCCCAGGTTGAGTTCTCGAAAGTCATGCATGGGCTGCCCAACGTCCGCTCCGCGATCTTCGCGCCGGAGTTGACCGAGGGCAACCGGGAGAAGGAGGCGTTCGGGGAGATGTGCCGGATCGCCGCCCTCGGCAAGGGTGCCATATTCCCGCCTACGCCGGTCAACGTGGCGTACATGACGGAGCTGGAGACCGTCGCGCAGCGCGCTGCGCGCAAAGCCGTCACCCCGCGCGACGGGTTGGAGCAGGTGCAGCAGCGCCTCGAGGTGTACATGGAGCCGTACCGTGGCCTGTAGTGGAATGCGAACGGGAAATCATCTCGCCGCGCGGGTGCGGCGCGCGCTGGCGTGCGCGGCGGCGGCCGCGGCGCTGCTCCTCGGCGCCGGGTGCGGCTCGAGGCCGGAGAAGACCCCCGAGGGTCGGACCATCTTGTACATCTGGTCGGGGTGGACCGGCAAGGAGAAGGATATCTTCGAGGTTGTGGTTGACGCCTTCAACCGCTCGCAGGAGGACTACGAGCTGCGCAACATGAGCATCGAGGGCGACGACACGAAGACCATCCGCGCGCTCACTGCAGGTGTGCCCCCGGATCTCTTCTTCCTCTGGGAACCGGCCTACATCGGGCAGCTCGCGGCAAACAAGGCAGTGATGCCCCTCAACCCGCTGCTCGAGCGCACGGGGCCGCCGCTGGAGGATTTCATACCCGGCTCGATCGGTCAGGGCGAGTGGGAAGGCAAGTTCTATTCCCTGCCATATCTGCTGGACGCCTATGCCATCTACTGGGACAAGGACGCGTTCCGCGAAGTCGGCCTCAACCCGGAGCGCCCGCCGCGCACACTTCGGGAACTCGAGGAGTACACGGTCAAGCTCCTGAAGCGCGACGAACGCGGGAACGTTCAGCGCCTCGGGTTCCAGCTTCCCGACATCTTCCATCCCATCGTGTGGTTCGGCGGCACGTTCTACGATGCGAAGACCCGCCGCATCACGGCAGACAACCCCCGCAACGTCGAAGCGCTGGAATGGTACGTTCACATGATGGACATCCAGGGCGGCGCGCTCAACATAGACTCGTTTTCCCAGGGGTTCGGCGAGTACGCCAGCTCGAACAACCAGTTTTTCGTCGGCAAAGTGGCGATGACCATCAGCGGGCAATGGTGGCCCGGGTTCATCGAGCGCTTCGCCCCGCACATGGATTACGGCGTGGCGCCCATCCCTTACCCCGACCAGTATCCAGAGCAGAAGGGAGTGACCTACCTCGGGGGGAATTTCTGCTGCATCCCGCGCGAGTCGCGCCACCCCGAGGGCGCCTGGACATTCATGCGCTGGACGCAGACGTACAACGGTCAGGAACTGTTCGCCAAGGATATGCACGGCGTGCCCAACATGAAGCCGGTGCTCAACGATCCGGTTCTGGTCACCGGCAGCCGGCACAACGAGGCATTCGGCGTGGTGTGCAACATCGGGGGGCACCCGAATGCGCGGTTCTTCCCGGCGACGCCGGTCAACATCATGTACATGACGGAACTGGTGACCGCAGCGCAACTCGCGGCGCGCGGCGCGAGAACCGCCGAGAATGCGCTGCGTGACGTGCAGCGGCGGGTGCAGAAGGAACTCAACACGTACTACTAGCATTTGTCATTGCTCGCTCCCGGGGGCTGGGCTTTGCACCGCGTCGGGCGGATCAGGGGATCCCGTCCTGGACTTGTCGAGGGATCGGGCCCTATGCCCGATCGGCATTGCAGTGGAGGATCATGACTGACGTTGCCACAGAACGGAGCACGGCGCCGCGCCGCGGCATGACCCAAGCGGACAAGAAGCGGTTGGCCGTGGGGTTGCTCTTCATCTCGCCGTGGATAGTCGGCTTCTTCCTGTTCCTGCTCTACCCCATGGCGTCCTCGTTCTACTACAGCCTGTGCCGGTACCCGGTGCTGAAGCCGCCGGAGTTCATTGGCCTCGGCAACTACGCCCGTCTCATCCACGACGAGTATTTCTGGAAGGCGCTGGGCAACACGGCATTCATGTTCATCGAGTTGCCGCTGATGGTCGTCCTGGGGCTGTCGCTGGCGCTGCTGCTCAACCAGGCGGTGCGCGGGATGCCGTTCTTCCGCACCGTGTTCTACTTGCCGGCCATCGTCCCCATCGTCGCCAGTGCGATGCTGTGGCTGTGGATCTACAACCCGGAATACGGTCTGGCCAATGTGGTGCTTACCAAGCTCCACCTGCCGAATCTGCGCTGGCTGGTTGACCCGCGTACCTCCAAGTTGTCTTTCATCGTCATGGACACGTGGGCGGTGGGGGCGGGCATGATTATCTACCTCGCCTCGCTCCAGGGCGTGCCGGAGCACCTCTTCGAGGCGGCGGAGTTGGACGGCGCCGGGGCATGGCATAAACTGATCCATGTGATCTTGCCCTCCATCAGCCCAGTGGTGCTGTTCATGGTCATCATGGGCATGATCGGGCTGTTCCAGTACTTCACTCAGGCGTGGATCATGACCGCGCCGCGCGGCGGGCCGGAGTACTCGACGCTGTTCTACGCGCTCTATCTCTTCCAGAACGGCTTCGAGTACTTCCGCATGGGCTACGCGTGCGCCATGGCGTGGATTCTGTTCGCAGTCATCCTGGGAGCGACGGTGCTTATCCTCAAGACGAGCCAGCGGTGGGTCTACTACGAGGAGTCGCGGTGAGGGCAGATACAGTGACGTACCGTTGCCTGGCGGCTCGCGCGCCGGTGCCTCCTCTCCCTGGCAGGGAGAGGACTAAGGTGAGGATCACTCGGCAGGGCCAGGTGCAGGCGATTGGGTTCACCTTCACCCGGCCCCGGCCGGTCGGGGCCGACCTCTCCCTGGAAGGGAGAGGCGTGCAGACCTCATGAAAAGCAAGACGGCCAAGCGAAGAGTCACGCTCGTCATCGTCTACGCCCTGCTGTTCGGGTTCGGGTTGGTGTTCGCACTGCCGTTTATCTGGCTGGTGGGGACGTCGCTCAAGGCCGACGACGCGGTGTTCGAGTTCCCGCCGTATTGGATCCCGTCGCGCAAGGAGCGCGTCGAGATTGATGGCAGGGCGCGCGGCGTGTTTACCCTCGCGGCCGATGAGCAGCGGCTCAAGGTGGCTCGGCTGGGCGAGACGCCGCAGGGAGTGCGCGTGCGCGTACTGGAGCCCGCTGCGCGCGCCGGCGAGGAACTGCTCGTGACCGACGAGCAACTGGCCCCCGTGCGTCACTTGTTCTTCCGCTGGGAGAACTACCCGCGCGCGCTCAAGACGTTTCCGTTCCTGCTCTACACGCGCAACACGTTGTACATCGCGGTGCTCGTCGTCATCGGGACGCTGCTGTCGGCGAGCATCGTCGCCTATGGCTTCTCGCGCATAACCTGGCCCGGCCGCAACATCATCTTCATCCTGGTGCTGGCGACGATGATGCTCCCCGACCAGGCGCTGGTGCTGCCGCGCTTCATCATGTTCCGCCACATGGGCTGGATCGGCACCTTCAAGCCGCTCGTCGTGCCCGCGTTCTTTGGCACCGCGTTCGACATCTTCCTGCTCCGCCAGTTCTTCCTCACCCTGCCCGGCGAGCTGTCCGACGCCGCGCGCATTGACGGCTGCTCCGAGCTCGGCATCCTGTGGCGCATCATCATGCCGCTCAGCAAGCCCGCGCTGGCGACCGTCGCACTGCTGACGTTTATCTGGGCGTGGCTCGACTTCATGGGGCCGTTGGTCTATCTCAACGACGAGAGCATGTACACCCTGGCCCTCGGGCTGGCCGCATTCCTGGGCCGCCATGGCGCCGACTGGAGCGGGCTTATGGCCGCCGGCACTGTGGTCATCGCCCCGATCATCGTCATCTTCTTCTTCGCGCAGCGCACCTTCATCCGCGGCATCGCGCTGACAGGCATGAAGGGATAGGCAGACACGCGCGAGGGATGCCGGACACGGGAGCGCTTGTCAACCCAGGGGCCGGTCTCTGATCGGCCCGCAGACTACCGAGCAGCGAGACGCGCCCGCCGGCACCCACCCCGAAGGTCTGCCAGTGCGCATTGTCGTGAATACGAGGAGGCCGTAATGCCCCGCAAACTGACCGCCGGTCGGTCGAAGCGCGCTGCGGCGAAGACGCCGCGGCGCAAGCCCGCCCCGCAGTTCCGGCAACTCATCTTTGACGAGCTGCCGCTTCAAGACACGACCTGGAGCATCACGACCGGGCGCGACGGTGCGATCTACGTCGGCTTGTGCTGCGAACACACGGGCGGCCAGAGCGTTCATATCGCCAGGTATGATCCCGCCACCGACCGCAAGGAATACCTGGTGGACGTCGCGCGCGCCCTCGGTGAGTATCCCGACAACGGCCGGCCCACGCACAGCAAGATCCACTACTGCCTCATTCCGGATGATGACGGCATCTTCTGGGGTGCACCTCACTGCACCGGACCGCCCATCGGCGATACCATCTGGCGCCCGTGGAACTGCTGGATGCATCCCACGAAGGACTTCACGGGCTTCCATATCTTCACCTACGACCCGGCGACCGGCGACTTCCGCGATTACGGCGTAAAGGGCGTGCGCGAGGGCTCGCGCGCCATGGCAATGGATCGGCGGCGGCGGAAGCTCTACGGCGCGACGTATCCGCGCAATCACTTCTACGTCTATTACATGGACGAGGATCGCTATCTCGACCTCGGTCGTTTCGGTGATATTAACCCGCAGGCGGTGTGGGTGGATGCCGCGGGCAACGGCTACACCGTGGACGATCTGGGCTACATCATCCGCTGCGACGCGGAGACCGATGAGTTGGAACACCTCGACGTCAGGATCGGTCACGCGCCGTTTCGCGATGGCAGCTACAACACGGTGTACGACGTCGCCCCCGCGCCAGACAGCAACTCGGTGTATGGCGTGAGTTGGAGCTACGACATGAGCCTCTTCCGTTATGACATGGACGACCCGCGCAGCCCGGCGTCCATGCACGATCTCGGCCGCGCCTACGGGCCGGAATACGAGGACTGGGACAAGTTCGACCACGCGACTCACGCCGGCGGGATGGTGTTCGGGGACGACGGCAAACTCTACTTCTGCGCCTCCGTGTGGTGGAAAGAGCCGAAGGGGATGTATCTCGTGCGCTTCGACCCGGAAACGGAGGAGCGGCACGAGGTGGGGCCGATAACCGATGGCGAGTTTCACAGCACGTACATCGCCAAGGCGACCAAGGATTTCGACGGCGTACTCTATTTCGCGGATTGCTCCAAGACGCCGACACGCACGTGGCAGTACCGGCCGGAGGTTGTGAAATCCCGCACTGAGGACGAGCGCTGGGCGGAGCTTCGCCCGTGGGGGTAGAGGACGTCAGCGCATCCAACTCCCCTCCCTCTCGGCAAGAGGTCGGCCCGACTCGTCGGGGCCGGGTGGGGGTGCATGACGATGGCGTTCCGGCCCTCTCTCAGTCTCCCCCCTGAAAGGGAGAGAAGCAGGGCGACGCGCTCGATGACGCCGTGACTGAGAAAGGATGATGAGGGATGGTTGACTACTCCCGCGACGTATATGTGCACGAGGGTACCGTGCAGGTGCGGCCGCTCGGGCGGAAGAGCCTGACCCGTCCCATCCCGCCTGGGGAGTGCGCGATAGCGGCCCTGGTTTGCGACCAGCGCGGCCGGATCTACGGCGCCACCTCCGGTCGTCGAGCGCACCTGTTCCGCTACGACCCGGGACCGATGGGCGACTGCGTGATGCGCATTGGCGTCATCGGCGAGGAGTGGGCGACGACCGCGCTCGCCGCCCACGGCAAGTTCGTCTTCGGCGCTACCGGCGCGGCTCCCGGCGGCGGCGGATGGCTGTTCCGCTACGACACGAGCCGGGACAGCGTCGGGGATTACGGCTACGGGCGCGGCGAGATCGAGATGCTGTGCCAGCCGCTCGACGGCGAAGCGATCGCCGGGATTGCCCTCGATGCCGCGCGCGAGCGCATCCACGGCATCGGCGCGAAGTCCGGCGTCTTCTTCTCATACGATATCGCTGCTGGCGAAGTGACCAAGGTGGGCGCGGCCACCGAGGCAGGCGTGGTTTCGTCGCCGCTCATCGTCACTGGCGATGCCGTGTACGGCGTCGTCGAGCAGGGGCGCATGTTTCGCTTCGACCTGGCGACGGAGGGTCTGGACCGCCTCGACGTCTTTATTCCGAGCCTCGCCGGTCTGGAGCACTACAACCGCCTGGATTCCGCAGCCGCGGACCCTGTGACCGGCGTTGTCTACGGCGGCACGCGCGACGGTCTGGTCTTCTCCTTCGACCCTGAGAGCATGTCGTTCGTGGCTCTGGGCAAGCCGGTCGCGCAGCCCGGGCTGCGCGCGCTCACGGTCGGCGCGGACGGGCGCGTTTTCGGCGTCGGCGGCGACCCGGGAGGCATGGCCCACCTGTTCTGCTACGACCCCGAGACGCGCGACCTGCGCGACCTCGGGATACCCATGGCGACGAGCGAGCGCTACTGGCACGGCTACGAGTTCGGCGCCGCCTGCACCGGCCGCTTCGGCGAGATCTATCTCGGCGAGAGCGACCGCATCAGCCATCTCTTCATCTATCACCCGCCGATCAAGCCCCGTCCTCAACAATGGCTCATGGAATAGCGTTGACCCCCGCAACGCGCGCTGGGACTGGAATGGAGCAGCGATGACGGCATCGCATCAACCTGACCTCTGGGAGTTCTGGGAGGAGACCAAGCGCGAGCTGGCAGCCGTGCCGCTCGAGCCGGAGCTAGAGCCGCTGCCGGAGCACTCGACACCTTATCTGCAGACCTACCGCGTCAGCTTCGCGAGTCTCGGCGGAGTGCGGGTGAGCGGGTACTACACTTGCCCTGCGCGCGAGAACGGCCACCGACTGCCGGGTCTGCTGACCTTCCCCGGATATGGCGGCGCAGTGGTGCCTCCGCACCAGGAGGCCTCGCACGGATACGCCAGCCTGGCCCTCGACCCGCGCGGGCAGGGGCAGAGCGCGGCGGCCTACCCAATGGAGCGCGGCAAGCTGACGCATCACCCCGAGGATCTGTGGCACTGCGGCCTGCGCGGCGCGTATGCGGACGTCGTGCGCGGTCTCGACTTCCTGGAAGCGCGCGGGGAGGTGGACGCGGGCCGGCTTGCGCTCATGGGTGCCAGCGGCGGCGGCGGGCTAACTCTTGCCGGCGCGTCCATTGATGATCGCCCGGTCGTTGCGGTGGCGCACGTGCCTTTCATGTGTCGCCTGGTGTGGGCTGCGGAGAACGTGCCGACGCATCCGTTTCGCGAAGCCGGCGATTATCTCGAGCAGCACCCCGAATCGCGCGAGGGGATTCTAGCGAACTACCGCTATTTCGACCCGCTCGAGTTGGTCGAGCGCCTGACGTGTCCGACCATCGTCAGCGTCGGCATGAAGGACGACGTCTGCCCTGCCAGCACCATTGTGCCCACATTCGAGCATATTGCTGGCGTCAAGGCGCTGGTCGTGTACCCCGAGTTGGTGCACACCCATTCGCCTGACTTCCGCCGCCATGAGTGGAACTGGGTCGAGACGTATCTCACGCCCTAGGCGGGAGACGCGCTCGGCGCATCCCGGGCCGCCGTGTTGAGCCTGGGCCGCAGGGGCCGCCGGTGCGCGCATGCCGAGGGTGGTATGCGAACGAGGTCGAACGACTCGCCCTCAAACCCTCACCAGGCCGCTCCCTGCAAGCTGCCGCAGTCTCCCGTTCGGACGTCTTGGGGAAGCCTAGTCGCCGAAGAACACCTCAGGCATCTTGAGCGCCAAGCTCATGTCGCCGTCGATGACGAGTTTCCCGCCCATGTACGCGGCGACGGGATCAAGCTCGCCGCGGGCGAGCGCCAGCATGTCGGCATCGGCGATCGTCACCGTCACGTCGGGGCCTTCCGGCTTTGCCTGCTCCACCGCGCACTTGCCGTCGGCTACCGTGATCGCGTAGTCGCCGCCTTTCTCGCCCGTGACGTTGAAGTAGTAGACGGCCTTGAGGTCACCGGCCGCCTCGGCGTTGAAGGAATCGGGCAGACCTAGGAACCACGCCTCCAGCGAATCCACGGACGCTTGCGCGGCCTCATCCTCCTCCGGGTAATCCGGCACCTCTTCGCTCGGCACGGGCCTGAGCTTGCCGATAGCCCCGAGGATGGAGATGACCGCAGCGTCCACCATGCGCTCGCCGGCACCTACCTCGACGAAGGTGCTGTACCCCGCGCCGTAGCCGCCTTCCACCGCGGCCTGGATGGTCGGGAAGTATCCCGCCATGCCGTCGGCATAGCCGAAGAACATGGTCGCGGCGAGCGGCGAGCGCCGGGTCAGCTCCAGCTGATGCTCGACGAAGAACTCGCCCGGGAAACCGCACAAAGCGTACCGGTCGCCGAGCACCGCGACGGTCGCGGGCACTGATGCGCCCTTCGCCATACGTTCGACGTACGCGCGCACGCGGTCCTCGCCCATGCGCTCGACGTAGGCCTCGTACTTCTTGAGAAGCGCCTGGATGGCGGCTTCGGAGAACTCCCAGCGCGATTCCAGTTCGAACACGCGTCGGGAGAACGTCACCGCGTCCTGAGTCAAGGGCGCAGTCTGGACTCCTGTCGCCACCCGCAGCACCTCCGCTCCGAGCGCCTGGCCCATCTTCTCCATTTCCTCGACGCCGTTCTGGTTGAGCGGGGTCTTGTCCATGTACGGGTTGATGTCGCCGCACGCGCCTTGCGCGAACAGGCACTGCCCGCCCCACTTCGACTCCACCGCCCGGCGCATCGCGCCCGGGTAGTCCGCCGACAGCATCAAGTTGTCCGGGCCAAGCACAACAGAATGGCACGCATAGTTGACGAGCAATGCGATGTGCCCGCCATCCGTCGCGTCCACGCGCAGCACGCGCACGGTCTTGTCCACGGGCGACGTCGGCTCGCGCTTGTCGTTGCGCCAGAACATGCGAACCGAGCCGTCCGGCATTACGAGGCGGCGATTGTGGGCAAGGTCCACTTCGCCCACCCCGAAGCCGATGACCGCGGGCTGCATGTTCGCTGCCGCTTCCGCCACCGCGTCCGCGACCTTGCTCGCGGCAGCGTCCTGCCACGGGGAATCTGCGGAGGGCCACTCGCGCGTCTCCATGTCCGGGCCCTGGTGAGTATGCGACGCCACGATGATAACGTTGTCAATCCCGCTCGCAGCGGCGCGTTTCTCGATTATCTCGCGCAGATCGGGATCAAAGCAGCGGCCGAGGTCCAGGGTCACGATGGCGAGGGAGCCTTCGTCCGTACCCAGCGCCAGCACCTTGGCCATGAGCGGGTCGTGGACCTGCTCCGCAACCCCCTCACGCGCACTGTACCCCCACATGTTGCAGCCAATCGGCGGCGTGACGTCACAGCTCGCGACGCCTGCGCGGAGACCCGCAGCCACACCTCGACCCGTCACACCAAACGCCATCAGCAGGAGCAGCACGAGACAGATGAATCGTAGCATGGAATCTCACCTCGATGTTATTGCGACTCGACGACGCGCTTCCGTGGATTTCGGCGCCGCGTCCGGCGGCTCCTTGCGGAGGCGAGGGCAAAAGATGCTCGTCCGATGGGGTCGCCGGGCCGGGCCCGCGCTGCTAGTCGCCCATGGCACGCAGCGCCTCGACGACGTCCTGTATCACCCAGTCCGGAGTGGACGCGCCCGCGGTGACGCCAACCTTGCCCTTACCCTCGAACCAGTCCGGATTGAGTTCGGCGGCGGTTTCGACGTGATACGTCGGCACACCCGTCTGTTCGCACAACTGGTGCAGACGGTTGGTGTTGGCGCTGATCTTGCCGCCGACGACGACCATCGCGTCCACGCGTTGCGCGAGACTCAGCGCCGACTCCTGACGCTGGGATGTCGCCGCGCAGATCGTATTGAAGGCGCGCAGCTCGCGGCATCGTTCCGCGAGAGCCCCTGCCACCGCTCTCAACCGCGCCGACGTCTGCGTCGTCTGCACCACCATGCCGACGCGCGCCCTCAGCCGCACCACATCCAACTCGGCCTCATCCTGCACCACGACAGCCTGTCCGCCGGCGGCGCCGACCAGGCCCGCGACCTCGGGATGCCCCTTGTCACCCAAGATGACCACTTGGTAACCGTCCGCCGCCAACGCCCTGGCGTTGTCCTGAGCACGCGCGACAAACGGGCACGTGGCGTCCAGCAGGTGCAGCCCGCGCTCGCGTGCCTCGCGAGCGACCTCGGGGCTGATCCCGTGCGACGGTATGACGAGCGCACCTTCCGTCGCCGCGCGCACTGATGACACTTGGCTCACGCCCTGCTCGCGCAATCGCTCGACGACCTGTGGGTTATGGATCAACGGGCCGAGCGTGACGATGGGCGCGTCGGTCTGCTCGCCGCGCTCCTTCACCATCTGGAGCGCGCGCTCGACGCCGAAGCAGAAACCCGCATTTTCCGCGACGATGATTTCCACCGTTCTCACACCCAGCGGCGCGCGAGCACACGGCGCCCTCGCTGCACTCTGGCGCCGGTCCAAAGCCGCGGCCGCTCGTCAATGATAGCACCGGCCGCCTCGCGCCGCAACACAGGCGCAGCCCCGCAGCAGCACTATCGGGCTACGACCTTGGGGCGCGCCATTTACTGCGAAAGCCTGATTGCCAGTGCATCGCCGCGGAGTTATGCTGTACGTAGGGAGCTTCGGGCACTACCCGCGCGCACGCGCTCCGGAACGCGGCGCAGCCGCATCATGCCCAGAGCGCTGGGGTAATGGGAGTGCCCTATTTGGTCGGGACGTGCGCCCCCGTTTGTCGCGCCCGGCACGCGAAGAAGGGAGGTTCTGATGGAGCAGACGGTCGCGCAGGCGCTTGTCGAAGCCCTCTCTCCTTTGTCGAACGGCAGCACATTGCTGGGCGTCATGCTCGCGATGGGGGCGCTTCCGCTGCTTGCCGCGATTGTCATTGCGGTGTGGCGCAGCCTGTCCGGGCACGATTCCTCTCCATCTCACCGGCTGGTGCAGGACTAGCGCCGCCGCGCGCCGAACCTCATCCGCGACGGGGATTCCACGCAGCGGAGAGGTGGCAGCCGGCGCAACGCGGTCGGCCCTACGCACATGCCTGTTGACTTCCGGTATCATCTCGCGAGCCTGGTCGCGGTTTTCTGCGCGTTGCTGATTGGCATTCTCCTTGGGATCGCGCTGGTCGGCGACCCGTCGCTCCCGAGCCAGCTGCGAGCCTTCAAGCAGCAACGCAGCGACATGCAGCGGCGCATCGAGAAGCTCGAGAAGTCCGGGGACAACAGCCGCGCGTTTGGCAAGCAGATTCTGCCCTACCTTACGGAGCGCCGCCTTCGCGGAACTCGTGTCGCCGTCCTATTGAATCGCGATCTCAGCGATACTCCGTGGGTCGAGAGCGTCATCACTACGATCGGTCAGGCCGGGGCGCAGGTGCTCTCCAACACCTCCATCCTTCCCTCATTTCTCGAACTCGACCGCGAAGACGCCGCCAAGGTTCTCGAGGAGTCCGATCTACCCGTCCCTGTTGTCGGCGATTTGCGCGGCATTGTCGCGGGCAAGATGGTCGTGCGCATTGCCGAGGGCAGAGCCGATCTGCCATATCGCCTGCGTCAACTCGGCCTCATTGGCGTCGCGGGGGACTACAGCCAAGCGGCACACGTCGTGCTCCTGGTCGGCGGCACCGACAGCGATTTCTCTTCGGTCAACGCGATTGATCTGCCCATGATTCGTGCGCTGCAAGAAGCGGGGCAGCGGGTCGTCGCGTGCGAGTCGAGCGAAGCACGCGTGTCGGCCATGCATCATTACCAGCGGCGTGCGATATCCACTGTGGATAATGCGGACACCGCCGCCGGCCACCTTGCCCTGGTTCTCGTTCTCGCCGGCGCCGACGGCGACTTCGGTGTGAAGAGCACTGCTGATCAGCTTCTCCCCGAACTGACCCCGTCATGGAGATAGCCCCGCATGTCCACGGCCACGCCCGCTGTGCCGCCGATCTCAGTTGTCATCCCGGCGTACAACGAGGAGAGGCGAGTCGGCGCCACGGTTGCCGCCGCGCGCGCGATCCCGGATGTAGCCGAGGTGATAGCGGTTGATGACGGGTCCCACGATCGCACCGCCGAGGAAGCTGTAAAGGCGGGCGCGACCGTGATCCGCGCCCCGCATCGGGGGAAAGCCGCGGCGCTGCGGCGGGGCGTCGCGAGGGCGACCGGCGGCCTTGTAATCCTGCTCGACGCGGATCTCGGCGAGAGCGCCCGCAACGCGCACGCGCTCGCCGAGCCGGTGCGCACAGGCCGCGCCGACATGACGATTGCGGTGCTTCCGGCGCCGCGCAAACGAGGGGGATTCGGCATCGCGCTCCGGACGGCCAGGGCCTGTCTCTGGCTGCTCACTGGGCGCGTATTCGTCGCGCCCCTCTCCGGCCAACGGTGCATGACGGCCGGTCTGGCGCGCGCGCTCCCTTGGGGGCGCGGGTTCGGGGCCGAGGTCGCCGCGACGACAGACGCTGCAGCTCTCGGCGCGCGCATTGAAGAGACGCCTGCGGACTTGAGCCATGCCTCCACTGGGCGCACGCTCGCGGGATTCGCACACCGGGCGCGCCAGTTCTGGGCGGTCGTCGCGACGTGTGCCCCTCGCGCCCTATATCCTATCGGACCGACGGCGCAGCCTGCGCCATTGCGCAGGCTGGTGCTCGCCGTCGGCGCGTGGGTGATTCTGGTCGCGGTCGCCCTTCGTCTGCACCTATGGCTCGGAATCGGTGTTGCGGCGGCCGCCGCGGCGATCGGCGCGATAACCGTCTCTATGGCAGTCAACCAGCTTGCCGGCGTCAGCCGCCCCAACTACCTCGGGCACCGTATTGCGGCGGCAGGCGGTGTCGGCTTCCCCATGGGGCCCATCGCGGCATCGGGCATTGCGGCTGCCGGTGGGCTTCACCAGGGCGGCATCTTCGTCCTGACCGCGATCGGCGCGGCCGTGATGGCGATTACCGGGCTGGCGGACGATGTCTACGGATCGCGCGAAGTCTCCGGCCTCCGCGGGCACATTGGCAGCCTCGCGCGCGGCAGGATCACCACGGGCATCATCAAGGCCGTAGCCGGGGTTACGGTCGGCCTGGTCGCGGGGTGGTTTCTCGCCGCGGGCAACGTGCCCGTTGCCTTGCTCAACGCGGCGGTTATTGCACTCAGCACGAACTTCGTCAACCTGCTCGATGTCCGGCCCGGACGTGCCATCAAAGGATTCCTGCTGCTGGCCGCCATAGCGGTCGCGACCGATCGGTATGCCCTGTGGGCCGTCGGCCCGATCGGCGCAGTCGCGCTTGCGTTTGCCCCGCTTGACTTCGGGGGGCGCGCGATGATGGGTGATGCAGGGGCGAATGCGTTGGGCGTTGCGGCGGGTATCGCTCTGGCCGCCGTCATGCCGTTATGGGGCAAGCTGGTTTTGGCTGCAGCCCTGGTGGGCATTCATCTATACAGCGAACGTCGCTCCCTTGGCGAAGCCGTCGAGCGCTCGCGCGCGCTGCGCTGGTTGGACCGACTCGGCCGCCCTGAGCAGTACGCCCCGTGAACTCTACTCGCCGATATGCCCAATACCTCTGGCTCGTCCCGGTGGCGGTCGTGCTCGCGGCGGCGCTGCTTCTGGCCCGAAACCCCGAGGATGCTCGCTTACGCAGCGGCATCGTCGCCCTGTTCGAGCAGGCCGAGCGAGTGACTATATACCCAACCAGCGAGAGCCAATCCGAGGTCATCGTATCTCGCGGGGACGCTCGCCGATTTCGCGCGCTCCTGCACGGTGTCCGCGACTCGTATGTGGCGCCGCGCTGTCCGGCGCAGCCTGACACGTGCGTTGACATCTACCTGCGCGTGTCGGGGCCGAAGGATGCGCGCGACACCGTGCGCCGCGGCCTATATCACACCACGTGCGGGCAGTTGACGCTTGCGGATGATGATGCTGGCCCGAACGCCGGCGCGCTGCATGTAGGGGCCGCGTTTCGTTCGCTCGTGCCGCAGCCCGAGCAGCCGTCGCAGTGTCCCGAGGAGTCTCGCCCCCGATGACGGAGACGGCATGAGCGCACGCATCCGCCGCGCCGGGCTGTCGGCGCGCAGACTCATTATCATCACCGGCCCGTTCGGCAGCGGTAAGACTGAGGTCGCCCTCAGCTACGCGCTTGCCAGCGTCGCCGCCGGTCGCCCGACGGCTCTTGCCGACCTCGACATCGTCAATCCGTACTTCCGCGCTCAGGATCACCGCGCCGAACTCGAGCGCGCCGGGGTCCGCGTCGCCGCCCCCGAGGAGGAACTGTCGCACTACGAGCTGCCGGCCCTTGTGCCCGAATTGCGCACGGTACTCACCGATGCCGCGACATACACGATCGCCGACGTCGGCGGCGATCCCGTCGGCGCACGCATCCTCGGGGCGTTCCGGCCGTATCTCGACCAGGATCAACTGGAGCTCTGGCTCGTCATCAATCCATGGCGGCCGCGCGCGGTCGCGGGTGATCTGCCGCGACTCCTCTCGGAGATCCAACGAGAGGCCGGCTTGACCGCCGACGCCGTCATCAGCTGCCCTAACCTGGGCCACGAAACCGCGGCCCGAGATGTCCGCGAAGGCCATCGGCGGGTCGAGCGTTACGCGAACGACCTCGGGTTACCGATCCGTTTTCTCGCTGTGGACGAGCGCTTGGCTGCGGAGGCGGCGGACCTGGGTGCGCCGCTGTGGCCAATGGCGCTGCGCGTTCGCTTGCCGTGGGAGGAATAGACCCGTTCGCTGGACCGCACGCGAAGGCGAGCGCCGCAGGCGCGCCGCCGTAGAGGTGCGTGGCCCGGTTTGCGCGAATCTATTATTGAGGTTCGTCTATTGGGGAAGGTCGCAAGGGGCAGCGGGGCACCTCCCAAACGGACCTCGTCCGGAAGAGTCTACGTGTATTACCGGCGCCGCGGTGATACACGAGACTCTATGATTACGAGCCACCGACGGTCGGACACCGAGAGATATGCCAACCATAGTCGTTGATCCAGAGAGATGTAAGGCGTGCGAACTGTGCGTGCACTTCTGCCCCAAGGGCCTGATGCGACTCGCGAAACGCATGAACAGCCGCGGGTTCCATCCGGCCGCCCTGCGGGACAAGCGGAAATGCAGCGGCTGCGCGCAGTGCGCCACGATGTGCCCGGACATCGCCATCACAGTCTATCGCTGAGGCGCCGGCCGCGGCCCGCCGCAGCCAGTCTGCAACAACCGATACGCGTGCGAGAGGTCACATGCGCAAGGAATCACTCGAGTTCTTCACATCCCTAGTTGACACTCCCAGCCCCTCCGGCTTCGAGCAGCCGTCTCAGACCGTCGTGCGTCAGTGGCTGGGCCGGTACGCCGCAGACGTGCGTACCGACGTGATGGGCAACGTCATCGGCGCCCTCAACCCGTCCGGCAGCCCGCGCGTCATGCTCGCGGGACACGTGGACGAGATCGGCCTGATGATCCGCTACATCAGCGACGATGGGTTCCTCCACTTCGCGCCCATCGGCGGGGTGGATCCGCAGTTGGTGCCGGGGCAGCGGGTGATGGTGCATTCCCGCCGCGGCCCGGTGCTCGGCGTGGTCGGCAAGAAAGCGATTCATCTCATGGACGAGGCGGATCGCAAGAAGGTGCTGCAATTCCATCAGCAGTGGATTGATATCGGCGCCGCGGACCGCAAGGCCGCGGAAAAGCGCGTCGCAGTGGGCGACCCCGCCACCGTGGTCGTCGGCTTGCAGCGACTGGATGGCGACATCGTGACGGGCCGCGCGATGGACGACAAGTGCGGCGCGTTCGTCGTGTGCGAAGCGCTGCGTCTCCTCGCGCGGCGTAAGATTGACGCCGCGGTGTACGCGGTATCCACGGTGCAGGAGGAACTCGGCCGACGCGGCGCGGTGACCAGTGCCTTCGGCCTTGAGCCGGAAGTCGGAATTGCGGTGGACGTTGACCACGCCACCGATTTTCCCGAAGCGGAGAAGAAGAAGATCGGTGACCGCAAGTTGGGCGGCGGCCCCGTGCTCCACCGCGGCGCACACCTCAACCCGGTTATCACGGAGCTGCTTTTCCGCGTCGCGGAGCAAAGCAAGATTGCCTATCAGATCAACGGCAACCCGCGCGACACCGGCACCGACGCAACGGTCATGCAGCTCTCCCGCGCCGGCGTGGCGACCGGCCTGATCAGCGTCCCCTTGCGCTACATGCACACGCCGGTCGAGGTCATCTCCCTGGCCGACCTGGAGAACTGCGCCAAGCTTCTCGCTGGATTCGTTGCGGCGCTCGAGCCCGGCATGAGCTTCATCCCGCACTAGGCGCCTCGATTTCGCCCATCCGCCTGCCGACGGCAAATCGGCTTTCCCCCAGGCCGAATGCCGAACCTGCCATATCGCATTGCTCGGACGGTGTATAATCATAGAGTTCCGGCCGGTTATCGAACCGCCACATGACCCACACGACGCACAACCAGGGCTCGGCGACTGCGCCTGCGGCGCTCATCGCCGCGGTCGCGCCGGGCAGCCCTGCCGCGGCCGCCGGCATCGAGGCCGGTGACCGGCTCGTCGCCATCGCCGGCGTGCCGGTGCGCGACTATGTAGACTATAAGTTCCTCTCCGCCGACGAGCGGGTCGAGGTGGCGATAGTCAAGCCTGACGGCGCCGCGCGCAGACTCGTCATCGAGAAGCATCCGGACGAAGACCTCGGCCTCGATTTCCTGACCGACCTCTTCGACGGCATCCGCCGCTGCCGCAATCGGTGCGTGTTCTGCTTCTACGATCAGTTGCCCAAGGGCCTGCGCGAGACGCTCTACGTGCGTGACGACGACTTCCGGCTGTCCTTCTTTCACGGCAATTTCATCACCCTGACCAACCTGACGGCACGCGATCGCGCGCGCATCTGCGAGCAGCGCTTGAGCCCGCTGTACATATCGGTGCACGCGACGGACACCGCCCTGCGGCAGCACATGCTCGGCAATCCGCGCGCGCCGAACATTCTGACGCAGATGCGCCGTCTCGCCGACTGCTCCATCGAGATGCATGCTCAGGTCGTGCTCTGCCCCGGCGTCAATGACGGCGATCACCTGTCTCGCACCATTGCGGACCTGGCCGAACTCCATCCAGCCGTCGCGTCTGTGGCGATTGTGCCCGTCGGCCTGACCAAGCACCGAACCGGCCTGCCGGAACTGCGACCGGTTGACGCCGCTGCCGCGCGTGAGGTGCTGGAGCGCGTCAGGCGCTGGCACGGTGATTTCCTTGATCGCCTCGGGACGCGCTTCGTGTACGCCTCAGATGAGATTCACGCTCTGGCCGGCGCGGATTATCCGCCTGCGAGTGAATACGAGGGCTTCCCTCAGCGCGATAATGGCGTCGGACTGGCGCGACTCTTCCTGGACGAACTGGACGGGACGAGCTTCGCAAAGGCGGCCGGCCTCGCGGTGACCCTAGTCACCGGCGTCGCGGCGCGCGACCTCGTAGAGACGATGGCACGCAAGATGCGCGAGCAGGGCGTACGCGCGGACGTGGCGGCGGTGGCGAACGGCATGCTTGGGGACACGATCACCGTGGCGGGCCTTCTCGCCGGTGAGGACGTAGCTGCAGTGCTCGCGAGTCGCGAGATCGGCGATGTCGTCGCCGTCCCTGCCAGCGCGCTGAGGGATAAGGAGTTCCTCGACAGCGTTGCGACAAAGGAATTGTCGCGCCGCTTGGGAAAGAGAGTCATTCACGCCGGCGGGCCGAAGGAACTCGCAGCCGCGTTGGCGCGCTTACGGCGCCGTGCGCGTAAGGCGGCGCCGACTCCGACGCGAGCCGAGCGTGGAAGCCCAAGGGAATGATGAAGCCTAAGCCACTAGTGGCCATCGTGGGCCGCCCCAATGTGGGCAAATCCACCCTCTTCAACCGCATCGCGGGGCGGCGTATCGCCATCGTCGAGGAAACCCCCGGCATCACCCGCGACCGCATCTACGCTGATTGCGAGTGGCAGGGCAAGCCCTTCACGCTGATTGACACGGGCGGCCTGCAAACGGAGTCCGACAACCTGGCGCGCCGCGTCCGCGACCAGGCCCAGCTCGCCATCGAAGAGGCCGACGCGATCCTCTTCACCGTGGACTCGAAAGAGGGGCTGAGCGGTCTGGACTATGAGATCGCGGAGATGCTGCGGCGCACGGGCAAGCCCGTCCTGCTGGTGGCGAGCAAGGTCGAAAGCCGCGGGCGGCTGGAGGGGGCGCAGGAGTTTTTCGCGCTCGCCCTGGGCGAACCCATTGCCGTCTCTGCGATGCACGGCATAGACGTTGACGTGCTGCTCGACCGCCTGGGCGAGCTGCTGCCACAGCTCTCTGAAGCTCCGGAGGATGAGGATGCGATCCACATCGCCGTCGCAGGCAGGCCGAACGTCGGCAAGTCGTCGCTGGTGAATGCCCTGGTCGGCGAGGAGCGGGCGATTGTCGCGGAAGAGCCGGGGACGACCCGCGATTCGCTGGACACGCGCTACACGTGGGACGGGCACGACGTGGTGCTGATTGACACGGCCGGCATTCGGCGCAAGAGCAAGGTGCGGCTGAGCTTCGAGTACTACGCCGTGCTGCGCGCCTTCTCGGCGATTGACCGCTGTGACGTGGCGCTGCTGCTGATCGACGGCACGCAAGGAGTTGTGGATCAGGACCAGCGCATCGGCGGGTATGCGGATGAGCAGGGACGCGCGCAGGTCGTCGTCGTCAACAAGTGGGACCTGGTGCAGCGCGCCGCAGCCGAGCAGAAGGAAGAGGAGAAACTCGCGCCCGCCGAGAACCGCCAGCTGATGCGGGATTTCGCGCGCCAGGCGCGGGGCCAGCTCGTGTTCATGCAGTACGCGCCCGTCGTCTTCATCTCGGCGCTCGAGCGCTGGGGCCTCGACGACCTGATGCGCACGGCGGTTGACGCCGCGGATCAGCACAGCATGCGCGCGGCGACGCCTGAACTCAACCGCGTGCTTCGCGAAGCGGTGCAGGCGCGCCCGCTTAACATCAAGGGCAAGCCGCTGCGGCTTTACTACGCGACGCAGCCGCGAGTGCGCCCGCCGACTTTCGTGCTATTCGTGAATGATCCGGAACTGGCCCATTTCTCGTATCAGCGGTACCTCGAGAACCGCATCCGCAAGCACTTCGGGCTGGAGGGCACGCCGGTGCGGCTGGTGCTGCGCGAATCGAAGGGTGAGGAAACCCCGCGGGGCCGCCGCCGGAAGTAGGCCGCGGACTTCAGCCGGCGCGGGGCGGCGCGAGTGAAGCGCGCATGAGGAACTGAACATGCCGGAATGCATACCGGTCATATTGGTGATGGTGGGCGCGTACCTCGCCGGCTCGCTGCCATTCGGCCTCTGGGTCGCCAAGGCATGGAGCGGCGTGGATATCCGCGAAGTCGGGTCGGGCAACATCGGCACGACGAACGTCCTGCGCGCCGCCGGGTGGCGGGCCGCGCTCCTGGTGTTCGTGCTCGACTCGGGCAAAGGCGCGGCGGCGGTGCTGGCAGGCAAGGCCTTCGCTGCGCGAGTCGCCGATACTGACATCGCTGTGCTGGCAATCGTGCTCGGCGCCGCGACGATGGCGATGCTCGGCCACACCTTCTCCGCGTTCCTTGGGCTCCGCGGCGGGCGCGGAGCGGCGACCGGCTTCGGCGTCATCGCCGCGCTGTCGTGGAAGGTGGGCTTCAGCGGCCTTGGGGTCTTCGTGATCCTGGCGGTGGCAACGCGTATCGTCTCCCTCTCGTCTATGGCGGGCGCCGCCTCGATGCCGGTCTTCATGCTGATCTTCCGCCAGCAACCCGCGTACTCGGTCTTCGCGGCGGCGACCGCCGCGCTGGTCATCATCCGCCATGCGCCGAACATCCGGCGTCTCCTGCGCGGCGAGGAGTCGAAAATCGGCCGCCGCCGGAAAGAGCAAGGCGATGAGTGAAGTGAGCGCTCCGGTCGCGATGATCGGTGCCGGCAGTTGGGGCACCGCGCTGGCGGTCCTGCTCGGTCGCGAGGGGATACCGGTTCGCCTCTGGGCGCGCCGACCCGAGATGGCGCAGGCCTTACGGCTCCGTCGCGAGAACCAACAGTACCTGCCGGGCGTCGCCGTGCCGGAGAGCGTCGAGCCCCATGCGGACCTGGGTGCCGCGCTCGCCGACGCCGTGACCGTCGTGCTCGCCGTGCCATCCGCCGGGATGCGCGAGACCGTACGCGCTCTGAGGCCGCACCTCGCGCCGCATCAGTATCTCATCAGCGCAGCCAAAGGGCTGGAGCACGACACCGGCATGCGCATGACCCAAGTCATCGCCGAGGAACTCCCGGAACCTTGGAACACACGCTCAGCCTGCCTATCCGGCCCGAATCTGGCCGCGGAGGTGGCCGCCGGGATTGCCACGACGACAGTTATCGCCTGCGCCGATGTCGAACTGGCGCGCCAGGCGCAGGAGCTCTTCATGCAGCCGTCGTTCCGGGTCTATACTAACCCAGACGTCGTAGGCGTCGAACTCGGCGGCGCGCTCAAGAACATCGTCGCCATCGGCGCCGGTATCAATGACGGCCTTAGCTTCGGCGACAATACGAAGGCGGCGTTGGTGACGCGCGGGCTTGCGGAGATAACGCGTATCGGCGTCGCGCTCGGCGCGGCGGCGCAGACGTTCATTGGCCTGAGCGGCATCGGCGACTTGGTGACGACGTGTGCCAGCCGCCGCAGCCGCAATCACTACGTCGGCTATCATCTCGCGCTGGGACGCACCCTCGACGACATCCTGGCGGGCATGGACATGATTGCGGAGGGCGTGCCGACGACCCGTGCGGCGGTGCGCCTGGCTGATCGGGCGGGCGTGGAGATGCCCATCACGCGCGCCGTGCATGGCGTGCTGTTCGAGGGCATGAAGCCGCTTGACGCCGTCCGCGCGCTGATGCTCCGCAACGCCCGCGACGAGAGGGAGGAGTTGCAGTAGCGCGCCGCGGGTGCGGGTCCGGCCACGTCACCCAGAGCGAAGCGATGAGCGAAGGCGAGACGCGCAGCGAAGAGTCTCGGTAGGAGTGCACGCGCCCTGTCAAGCGAGTCGCGTGTCAGCCTGATCCTTGCTCTGCCCATGTCATGACGATGCAGCGCCGAAAGCGAAGGATCAAAGACATCGTCCCACTCGATGCGCCGCAAGGCGCTGGCGTGTTCTGCCGCCTCGCTGACGGGCGCTATCTCTTCGCGCTGTACGACGAATCGCAGGTCGGCGGAGAGCACTTGGTAGTCGGGCGGATCGGCGGCGGCCGCAAGCCCGAGGAGACCTGGGAGCAGTGTGTGCTGCGCGAGGTGATGGAGGAAACCGGCTCGCGCGCGGTCGTCCAATCAAGCGAGGTGTGCTTCTACGCCGACCTCGACGGGCGGGCTGAAGACATCGGGGTGGAAGCGGACCCTCGCCCGGTGCTCATCAGCTGCCAGCCACCTTCGTTCGGCTCGATCCCCGGCGGGGTCTACTACAACTTGGTCTTCTGGGCGCGACTGCTCGACGAGCCGAAGCCCGGGCCCGAACTCGACGCGCTGGTGATACTCGACGAGCGGCTGCTGCGGAAGTTGGGACGGAATTCACTAGCGCTGCGGGAGTTGCAGCAGGCCGGCGCGGAAGTAGTCCCAGCCCGGGAACTCGATCCCGACGCCCCGGTGACCCTCGGCCGGTCGGTGGAGGTGCTGCTCGCCATCCTCGATCGCACGCGGTGAGGCCCGCACGCGGCGGCGCGCATGTGTCAGCCTGAGCCGCAAGCGAAGGATCGCGTCGGCTCACCCGGTCGCTCCCCGCAAGCATGCCGACGGCTGCTGCTACCCCACCACCACCCGCAGCACCAGCCTCGCCAGCGCCTCGAACACGCTCCCGCCTTCGCCGAGAGGCCGAATGAAGACCTCGGTCTGACGGAAGTACGGCCGCAGGAGCCAGGCCATCTGCAGACCAACCAGCCCGTACACCGCCATCCACGCACGCATCACTGCCAGACACCGGCGACGAACGCTTTCCTCGTCGTGGATCACAGCCGTCGCTTCCATCGCAAAGCGCGCTCCGCACGCGCCGGCTATCGCGAAGGCGATGACGTTGATCAACACTGCGAAGTGATAGTTGTCGCGGCCGGAGAACATGAGAAAGGCTACTGCGGGAAGGACCGCCAGCAGCAGCGTCACGGTGCTCAGCATGCCCGCAAGCACGACGCTCAGAGTCTGCATCACGGACATCCGCGCCCCCGCGAGTGCATTGAGCACGTACAGCAAAGCAACCGACAGCGCCAGCGTCGCCAGTAGCACCCACGGCAGCTTCACGGCGTCGTAAACCGCCTGCCATCCGCCCGCGTAGATGCCGATGACCAGCCCATACGTTGCGGCAAACAAGACGATGTATGCGGTCATCCGCCACGCCAGCGTGCGGGCCGCTGCGTCGCTGCGAATCGCGGCAAACACTCCCGCGCGGCGGCGGAACAGCATCTCCACGATGCTGCTCACCGGAAACGATGGCGTAGCTTGAGGACGGGAGTCCGTCAACGACACGTCACCAACCTTGACCGGACAGGGATTCCGCGATTGTCTTCAGCACGGCGACGAAGAAATTGCCGCCGCGAGGCCGGATGAAGACATCGGTAACGTTGAAATAAGGCCGCAGCAGCCAGGCCATCTGCGCGCCCACAACGGCGTAGAGCGCCACCCACCATCCGACGAAGCGACGCATCTTTCCCAGCTCCGCCGTCTCTGCGTGCAGCGCCTGCATCGCCCTCATCAGAAAACCAACACCGAACGCCCCGGCGGCGGCAAATACAGCCACGTTGAGCAGCACGGCAAAATGATGGCTCCCCGGCGCGGTGAACATGAAGAACCATGTGACCGGCGCGAAGGCGAGCAGGATGATGGACACCATGGCTGTAGCGCCAAAGGCGACCACCGCGACCTGTGCGAGGCTCAACGCGCTTCCCAGATACGCGCTGAAGACGTAGAGCGTTGGCAAGCACAAGAGCAACGTGAAGACGAGAATCCACGGGAACTTAAGCGGGTCATAGAGCGTTTGCCATCCGCCCACCGAGACCCCCACCACGAAGCCATAGAACACGGAGCACACGACCGTCACCAGGAATGCGTCGGCGACGTAACGGCCCAGGCTGCGATCTTCTCGGATGTCTTCGATGACGCGGGCCCGGTACTTGAGCAGGCGCTCGATGAGGCCGAGACGGCCGATGATGCCGGCAGGTGGCGGCCAGGGGGGAGCGAGTGGGGCCGGCTGTGCTGAGGCGTCTTCTGCTCCGGGATTGCCCGGCGGCTCAATCGCCTCCAGGCACTGCGGGCACAACTTCGCGTCCGGCGGGATCTCGGCATCGCATCGCGGGCATCTCATGCCGTCACCCTCCACAGCTGACTATTGAAGCTGTCTGTCGCAAGGCTGCAAGAGTCCGTCGCCAAGTCATACGGTTGCCCCACGACGACGGGCTACCGCTCGAAGCGGTGTACAGCGTGCCGCGCCCGAGCATGCCAAGCGGCGAGCGCGGCCCCTCCCCCGCATCACACGGCGTGCGCGTGCCCCTTCGGTCACTCAGGTAGCCGGAGCACCCAGAGGAGTGGGGGGAGACACATGTAGCCGACTATGTAGCCAAGGTATGCCAGGAAGGCTCCGGACGGGGTGCCCGTCACGGCGTGATCAATGAAGCCGGCGGCAAGGACAGCGCCGGCCAACGTTGTGAGCGCCAACACCGCCCTGACGACGCGAATTCCGAGCGGCCGAGCCACCCTAACCGCGCGCCGAAAGTCGCCATCAAGGACGCCGATCAAGAACGGCCAGGGGGGCCGTCTATAGTACTCAACCAACCGGGCCATGTGCTCATCGAATCCCGCTGTTGCCGTGCATCCCGCCAGGAGGCCGAGCACTACGCCAAGCGTAAAGAGGCCTGCAACAAACGCGGCCGCCGCCAGAAATGGAAGTGGGCCGTGTGGGCTAACATCAGAGAATGGTTTGGCTCGGGCATAACCCGCAGGAAACCAGGTCAACACCAACCCGGCGAGCATCGCCAAGCCCGCGATCTGCGCGGCGGGCCGGAATCCCCACGGCAATTCGCTCTTCCTCGGCAGGCGAACGGACACGGTTCAACCACCTCTAACGCGCCGTTGTTCCGATCCGCGCGGACGGGCCAAGCAGCCCGCGCCGCAAGCCGCGCCTCTCCCCTACTCGTCCCACTCCGGCGGATAGGGGAAGCTGGCCGCGTCAACGCCTGGGGCAATGACGCCCTTGCCCAGGCCGTTACGCTCCGCGTCGAGCTGCGCCGCGAGGCGGTGGCGCGCTTCGCGGAACATCGGCTCGCAGAACTCGCTCGTCCAGCACAGGTCGTCGAGCGACTTCTCGCGCAGTTGTGCGAGGAACCCCGAGAAGCCCCCGACCCCCTCCAGATCCTTGCCGTAGATATGCAGGGAGTCCGATTTGTCGCAGTAGCGGCCGACGCGCACCTCGATGCCGCGGCGCTCCGAGATCTCCTTCGCCAGCAGCCGCTGCAAGTCGGTGAACGCGAACACGTTCATGAACCACGCCTTGTAGCCGTCGCGCGAGCGCCAGTCGGTATTGAGGTTGAGCGTCCACGCGCCGTCATCCGCAGGCAGCAGGCGCACATGGAGCCGCTGAAGGCACGGCGGGTCAATGATGTGCGGATCAACGCTCGGGATCCACGTCACGACCTGGA